>NZ_CM001976.1:2706478-2711236 GCF_000406145.1 Dickeya dadantii NCPPB 898
GCTGAAAAGCGCCGACCTGGCCGGCATCCCGCTGCCCTGGCCGCAGGCGACGCCACCGGCCGGCTGGCTGAAATGCAACGGTCAGGCGTTCGACAAAAACGCCTTCCCCAAACTGGCGCTGGCGTACCCCGGCGGCGTCCTGCCGGATCTGCGCGGCGAATTTATTCGTGGCTGGGATGATGGGCGCGGGGCGGATGCGGGGCGAGCCTTAGGTTCAGTGCAAGCGGATGAACTCCGATCTCACAAACACCGTTTCATTAATGAATATGGCACACCGACAGAAGGGATCATTGCATTTAGCGATGAGAATAATGAAAAGATTGAGGTCACGCTCTCATCGGGAGCACGTGCGCATACATACATTTTTATGGAGAAAACGGGGGGAGTTGAAACCCGCCCGCGCAACATCGCCTTTAGCTATATCGTAATGGCTGCCTGATAGCAGATATCGCATCAGTAGTGTCCTGACCGGATAAACCCGGTGCCTAATCTTCTATAAACCGCAACGCGGTGAGGAGACTCACCGCGTTTTACAATATGTATTGTTGTTAGCCTGTACTGTCATAAAAGCGTCGTATTACAGTTCTAGTGTAATGTCGCCGATTTCTTTTACGGGGTTCGACCATGCGTCTTCGTTTATCATTTCTCCCCTTGCTTATGCTGGCTCAGGTGGTTCAGGCCGCAGAGATTCAAACCGAGCAGTACCAGATTACTTTTCCTGATAACGATCGGGTCAGTTACCGCGGTAAATGGCAGGCGCGTTTCCCCAACGGTTTTCCAATGGGGGTTGGTTCCGGATTATCATTTATCGGGCGGGATGGCGATAAACTGACGTTTGTTACCGTTACCGATCGCGGCCCGAACGCCGATGCGCCGGAATATCAGGGCAAAGATGCGAAAATCTTCGCCGCACCTGATTTTACTCCCTCCATCATGACCATTACCGTGGATGCCAAAAGCGCGCAAGCCACGGCGCTGCACAAATTGCATGATGAAGCCGGCGCTATCAGCGGCTTGCCGTTACCCGGTTCGCTGGTCGGCACCACCAATGAAGTGGCACTCAGCGATGGATTGCAAAAATTAACCGATGACCGCCGTGGGCTGGACACCGAAGGCATTACGCCGGATGGTCAGGGGGGATTTTGGCTATCGGATGAATACGGTCCGTTCCTGATTCAGGTGGACGCGCAAGGAAAAATCCTGAAGAAAGTCGGCCCTACGCCGCTCAACGGAGAACAAGGCGTAGCCAGCGGCTTACCCAATATTCTTAAATGGCGCCAGCCGAATCGGGGCTTTGAAGGCATCACCCGCATGCCTGACGGCCGCATTCTGGCGGCGGTGCAAAGCACGCTGGATATCGAGGGGAAAACCAAAAACAAGGCGTTATTGACTCGCCTGGTTAGCTTTGATCCGGCAACGGGCAAAACCGCCATGTACGGCTATCCGCTGGATGCGGATCAGTGGCAAAAAACCGGTGACGCCAAAATTGGTGACATGGTGGCGCTCAACGACCATGAAGTACTGGTGATTGAACAAGGCGCGGATAAAAACAAGGTGATGCGTAACCTGATTTACCGCGTTGACCTGAGCCAGGCCAGCGACCTGAGCACGCTGGATGCGAAACAGTCAGTAGAGTGGAATGATGCCGAAACGCTGGCGAAACGCGGCGTCGTACTGGCGAAAAAGCAGCAACTGGTCGATTTGCGCCAACTGGGCTGGAAACCTGAGAAAGCAGAAGGGTTAGCGCTAATCGATGCCCGTACGCTGGCGGTCACCAACGACAACGATTTTGGTTTACAGTCCGTGCTGGTCAACCCCGTCAAAGGTGTAAAGAAGATCGGTAAATATCAGGTAGGCGTTGATGGTGCATTGCTACTGGATGGCAAGCCGGTCGACACCCGTCTGGAGCTGGAGCCGCTGCCAAAAGATGACGCCGTCAGCCAGTTGTGGCTCATCCACCTTCCCCAGCCGCTCTACTAGTCCATCCTGCATTTATTGTTCGGCGGCGCACCCATTTACGGTGCGCCGCTTTTATTTATCCGGCTATTTATCCGACCTCTAAAATTTTTTCCCGCCATTATATTTCCCTATCGGAAATAATTGTTTACAGTGTAAGCCATTTTGAACATTTTTGCGGTATTGTTGGAGAAAAAGCGTGACAGGTTCCACCGCGATTGACGTACGCCAGCTGATTAATCAGCGTCCTCTTGGCGCTTACCAGAAACTGATTGTTTTTCTTTGCTTTTGTATTATTGCACTCGATGGTATGGACATCGCCATCATGGGTTTTATCGCGCCATCGTTGAAAGCAGCCTGGGGAATCGGCAACGCGGAGCTGGCCGTGGTTATCAGCGCGGCGTTGATCGGCCTGGCCATCGGGGCGATGGTTTCCGGGCCACTGGCGGACTGGCGTGGCCGTAAAACGATCATTATCGCCAGCGTATTTTTATTCGGCTTGTGGACCTTATTGACCGCCTTCTCTCAAACCCTGCAGCACATGGTGATTTTCCGCTTTCTAACCGGTTTAGGTCTGGGGGCGGCGATGCCGAATGTCGGTACGCTGGTATCGGAGTTTGCGCCGGAGAAAAAACGCTCCTTCATCATCACCGTGGTCTTCTGCGGCTTCAGCTTCGGCGCGGCCAGCGGCGGATTTGCCGCCTCCTGGATGATTCCGCAGTGGGGCTGGCATTCCGTGTTGCTGATGGGCGGTATTCTGCCGTTGCTGCTGGTGCCGTTCCTGCTGCTGAAGCTGCCGGAGTCGGTGCGGTTCCTGGTCAGCAAGCGGGCGGATTCACGCCAGATTCATCATATCGTGGAGAAAATCGCTCCTGGCATCAGTCAGGCCGACAGCCGGTTCGCCATGCCCGTAGCAGAAAAAACGCCTGCGTTTGCCGTTCAGTTGGTGCTGTCTCGCTCTTACCGTTTTGGCAGCGTCATGTTGTGGGGCGGCTATTTCTTCGGTCTATTCATGGTGTATCTTTTGGGCAGTTGGCTGCCGACCGTCATCAAAGAAGCCGGCATGAGCGTAACCGAGGCCACCATTATTACCGCCCTGTATCAGGCAGGCGGCACGTTCGGTTCGCTGTTTGCCGGCTGGTTGATGGACCGCGTTAACCCGCATCTGGCGCTTGGCATGATTTACGCCGCCGGCGGCGTAGCCACCGCGATGATTGGTTTCAGCCACGCTTATTTCGTAATTCTGGCGGTGGTGGCGTTCAGCAGCGGATTTTGCCTCAACGGCGCCAACACCGGCATGAATGCGCTTTCCGCCCGTTACTACCCGACGGAAGCCCGCGCCACCGGCTCAGGCTGGATGCATGGAGTTGGCCGCATGGGCGCCATCATGAGCGCGTTTGCCGGCGCGCAGGTGGTCAGTATGGGATGGGGGCTGACCACCATGTTTACTATTCTGGCTATTCCCGCACTGTTGACGTCGCTGATGATTCTCGCCAAGGGACAATTCGGTTATAGCCGGCCCGCCGTTGCAGAGCTCAGTTACTAAATATGCTAACGCCCATACGCCAACGCCCGGTTATCCGGGCGTTTTAGGCTTTTGGCGAGCAGCTATGTTGTCTTGTGCATGCGTTTAGTTTGTCTGGTCAGTGATTAGTTTCGTGCGGTATCCTCGGTGTGATTTTTTTAGCTGTTTCATCGCAGGCACCGGCGCGGCGATGTTCAAACGGTTGCTCTGCTTGACCACAGGCTTGCACGGCGTCAAACTGCTGCAACCAACGGAACAGGTAATTGCGCACGACATTGGCGTGTGATTTTTCATGACGACTTTTGCCATGAATAATCAGTAGATTACGCAAGTTATCCTTCTGAGCCTGCAACATGAACGCAAACAAATGCTGCCGACAGGTATCAACCGGCTGACGGAGTAGGTTGAGGCTGGCATCCAGCGGATACTTTCCCTGCCGCAGTTTATCCACCACGCCTTGCTGAATACCTTCCCGCCTGAACTCCAGCGGAATTTCGCATGAAAACAGATCGAGAAAACCGGTGATAAGAAAATTATCCGGCTCTGTTTCATCGATGTGGGGAAGGACGGTTTTCGCCGAGACGGGCTTAAGATGAACGACGGTAGTGGACGGCTTCAGCGGTTTGACATCGTCCATGGCATCCAGAAACAGCATTTTTTCATCAGGATTCATCATGTCACTCGCGTTTATCCAAACCACCCGCCTACTATAACGGGAGTACGGTGAAATATCACCTTGCCGGTCACAGTGTAAAAACGCGGTGAGTCTCCTCACCGCGCGGTAGTTTACCGGTTATATTCCGGATTTATCCGGGAAGCCGCCGGTATCTGGCGCCCCATCAGGCTCAACTTCAGATAGGTTCTCCCGTCCTCAGGCAGCCATTACGATATGGCTAAAGGCGATATTGCGCGGGCGGGTTTCTGTACCGCCAGTCGGCGTTGTTTGTACATAGCCATCTGTACTGGTGCTATCTCCGCGTGGGAAATTGGTCCAGTTCTCACCAGCAGTTCCATTGATTGGAACGCCATGAGTATGTGAAAGCATTTCGTGATTCTGAAATGAAAGCAGAGCTCGCCCCGCATCCGCCCCGCGCCCATCATCCCAGCCACGAATAAACTCGCTGCGCAGATCCGGCAGGACGCCGCCGGGGTACGCCAGCGCCAGTTTGGGGAAGGCGTTTTTGTCGAACGCCTGACCGTTGCATTTCAGTCAGCCGGCCGGCGGCGTCGCCTGCGGCCAGGGCAGCGGGATGCCGGCCAGGTCGGCGCTTTTCAGT
>NZ_CM001976.1:3011336-3187212 GCF_000406145.1 Dickeya dadantii NCPPB 898
CGGATTCAGCACTTCACCACTTTTTTTCAGCACGACACTTTCCAGTAACTCACCGGGCAACTGGTGATAACGCAGTGCGTTAAAGATCGTTTTTTCAGCCACCGATACGGTATGTCTGGCTACATAATGGCGAGCCGCCGGCCGCTTACTGGCGAATGTCGACGGCAGCGACAGGAAAGGCGCGACAAAATATTCCGCATAAGGGATATCGGTGGAATAACGGATCAGCTGGCAATATAAATCACCCGGACAGCGCCGGGTCAGTTCAATCAGCCAAAAATCATCGCCATTGGCGATAAATTGCGTATGCAGCAAGCCATCACATAGCTTCAGGTCGGCGACAATACTGTTGATGCAGTCACTGACGGCATTTTTCAGCGTTTCACTCATTTGATGAGCCACACAGCTGCTATTCACCTGATAAGGGTAGACCGTGCAATATTCATCAACAAAGAACTCACAAACAATCTCGCCGTTACGAATAAACGCCGAATGGCTGTGCAGCGAGCCCTGCTTGAATTCTTCTATCACCACCTGACCGCTTACCGATGCCGATGCGGCCGACTGGTAAGCCGGCAGAATATCCTGTTCGCGCTGAACCTGAGTAATACCGCGGCCACTGTAGGCATCAACCGGCTTGACCAGAATCGGATACGACAGTTGCCCCACCGATCCAATATCACGTACCGCTTTAGGAATGGGCAGTCCCTTACGCTGTGCATAAGCACGAAACGCATCCTTTTTCAGCAGGATCGCCGTTGTTTCAACCGAATCGAAACCGGGCATACCCAGCGATTGCGCAACCCAGGCGCCGGTTTCGTAAGAGACATCCGTCACGCCCGGCAAAATAGCCTTAATATTTTCCTTTCTGACAATGCCGAGAATGGCCTCTTTGTCCGAATAATCTTCGACAATCGACCGGGTTGCCCGGATATGACCAGGGTCACCGGGTTTGCCGCTGCACACACCAATCGCAACGCCCTGTTCCAGGCACGCTTCCAGCAGAGGCAGCGCAGAAAAACCCGCATCAAGCATTAAGGCATCTATAGTCGACATATCCATTCTCTGTTACCAATATTTTCTCAGGCTTCCCGCTACAACGGGGAGCGCGCACGCCCCTTAGGGCGAAGCAAGCCTGTCACTTAACGCCCGTTTTCACTCAACGTGCGCCCAATAATCTCGATGATGCGATCCTGATCGCCGCTTTCCAGACCTGGATAAATGGGCAGACACAGCACAGCGTTGGCGATGTCGGTCGCCACCGGTAAATTCTCGGCGCCCGCGCTGCCGAGACCACGGTACATCGGAAAACTGCTGATCAGCGGGTAGAAATACCGGCGTGACATGATGCCGTGCTCTTTCAGAGCGTCATAAAGTTTCTCGCGCACATCGAACGAGTAATCATTAACAAAAAGCGGGAAGTAGGCATAATTCCAGTCGATGGAATCCGGCACGCTCAGCGTCCTGATGCTATTAATCTGAGCCAACCCATCACGGTAGTAGCGATAAATACGTTTTCTGTCTTCCAGCGCCTGATCGATATAATTCAGTTGCAACAGGCCAAACGCCGCCTGCACTTCGTTCATTTTGCCGTTAATACCGGGAGCGACCACAGTGGTTTCATCCGCAAAGCCGAAGTTTTTCAGATAATCGATCCGTTTCTTCATTTTTGCGTCGGGGCAAATAATGGCGCCGCCTTCAATGGTGTTGAACACCTTGGTCGCGTGGAAACTCAGAATTGAGAGATCGCCATAATTCAGAATGCTGTCGCCATCCTTTTTCACGCCAAAAGAGTGTGCGGCGTCATAAATCACCTTCAGGCCGTAAACATCCGCAATATTCTGGATTCGATCGACATCGCAAGGAATACCATAACAGTGGACAGGCAGAATAGCGGACGTGAGCGGCGTAATCGCTTCTTCAATCTTTTTAGGATCCAGATTACAGGTAACCGGATCGATATCGACAAAAACTGGCTTGAGGTTATTCCACAATAACGAGTGAGAGGTCGCCACAAACGAATAAGGCGTGGTGATGACTTCGCCGGTAATACGCAACGCCTGCAGCGCCGTCAGCAGCGCCAGCGTGCCGTTCGTGAACAGACACAGATGTTTAACGCCCAGATATTCAGCCAGAGCGTGCTCAAGTTGCTGGTGAAAAGGCCCACCGTTCGTCAGATATTTGTTATCCCATATCTTTTCCAGATAGGGCGTAAATTCATCAAGCGGAGGCAGTAAAGGGCTCGTTACGTAGATGTTCTTACTCATCATTGACCTGTCCTTGCGCTTATGTCGCCATACATAAAGCAGCATTGTCTGTTTATTATCGCTATTACCGCTGCCGCCACCGCCTTGTCATCCAGGTGAAAAGCAGCCCCTTCGGGTTTTACGTAAGCTTATGATTCATTTTCCCAGTCAATGCTGAATGTTCTGGGCTCTTTTCCTTCGCAATAAATCTGCCACGCGTTGCGTATGGCGCGTTCGAAATAAATAGACGGCGATAAAACGGAATTCATTCTGGCGGCGATGCGTCCACGAATTCCGGCGCGCACGTCGCTGAGTTTTTCCAGTGATTGACGCCAGTACAGCGCCTTTTGTACAAACTCGTCTTCTTCCGTCGCGATAAAGTCATCCAACCCCAGAATACGCATGGTGACGCTGCCTTGACGTGAAGCGATGGACTCGCCTTCACGAGTCAGCACCGGTACGCCCATCCAGGCGGCGTGACTCACCGTGGTCCCACCGGTATACGGATAGGTATCCAGCAGCAGATCTACTTCGCGGTGCATTCCCAGATATTCTTTCAAGCCGGTCCGCATGCGGAAAGACAGTTGCTCTTCCTTCACCCCGAACTCGACCAACCGGTCACGGAAGTAGTCGATGGTTTCCTGACCCGTCATGTACCCCATGATTAGCCGGGAATCCGGCATCGCCGTCAGAACCTTCGCCCACAGGGCCAGGGTTTCGTCAGTAATTTTCTGCGGACGATTGAAACTGGCAAACGTCAAATAACCGTTTTTCAATGCCGGCAGTTCATTCACTTCCGGGCTATCTTTGACCGGCTCAAAATATTTCACCGAAGGCAAATAAATGATTTTTTCCGTCAGATACGGATCGAGCGCACCGCCCTGGATGTAATGCAAATCAAGCAGGATGTAATCAACGCTCTTCATACCGGTGGTTCCGGGATAACCGATCCAGGTCATCTGGATCGGGGCGGGTTTCAGCGCCAGCGCCGGCAACCGGTTATAAGCGGTATGTCCGGACAGATCGATCAGAATGTCGATTTCGTCCTTATTGATGAGCGTCGCCAATTCGAGGTCGCCCATCTTGTCGACATCATGCCAGCCAGCCGCGGTCTGTTTTAGGCTCTCGGCCTTTTCATCGTTACGTTGAAAACTTGAGTAGGCGTAAAGCGAGAACGCGCCTCGATCAAGCGAATTCCAGATAGGTTCAAGGAAATTCGTCACCGGATGGTTGCCAAAGTCGCCGGAAACGAAACCAATGCGTAGCGGGCGTTGAGCGGCTTTATCAAGGGAGTAGGCAAACTGGCAGTGATGGCGCTCGGCCGCTTCTTCCACGCGCTTACCGAATAACAGGTGTTCCTGAAACAGCGCCTGCGGCGTCACATTGACATCGTGAGACAGCCCCAGCAGCAGGTTGCTGTACAGATGAAACGCCTGGGGCATCAGCTCAATGGTTTTACGATGGTACTGAATGGCGTCTTTTCGCCCCAGGTTATGGCAAACCATCCCCATATGGCTGATAAAATTGGGGTTTTCCGGCTCAATCTGCAGAGCCTTCTCCATACATTTAAACGCTGAATCCAGGTTATGGGTGAGATTCAACAAAATTGCCAGCGTGTCCCACGCCAGCCCTTTTTGCTTATCACAACGCAAGACTTTTCTGGTCAGCGCCATGCCCTGATGCAGTTCGTTCTTTTTCCAGAAGCACACCGCCAGATCAATATAAAAATCCCAGTTGAAAGGCATCAGCGCAATTGCTCTGGTAATGATGCTCAGCGCGCCATCAAAATCGCCGGTACGGACATAGGTATTCACGAAGGGATACCAGACCCACAGGTTGTCGGGATAGGTACTGATAATCTCTTCCGCTTTTGTTCTGACATCGGCAAACTGCCCCAGTGTGGTTAGCCGATCAATCTCTTCGTACACCTTCCGGTTGAGCGTGTTTCTATCCTGCGGCTTACTCTTTTTATGCGCCGACGATTTTTCCGGTTCAACAAAGCCGCCCGCACTGGTTTCACTGATGTACATCACCAGCGACTGAATATAAACAGCAACCTGCCCGGCATCGGCCTCTACGATCGCTTCCTGCAAGTAGTCTCGCCACGCGCGCGGCGTTCCCCATATCACGCCTTTATTACGCAGCGCCCAAAGCTGGCTGTAAAACGCCTTATCCTTGTTCAGAGTCGATGATGACAGCTGTTGCAGGAACCGCCGCTCGTCACTATCAAGCGACACCGGTTCATGCCAGAAATTGAATGCCAGATCGGTCGTGGCAATACCGGGCAACCCAGTCAGCGTCTTATGTCGACTGTTCCGGTAAGTACAATTCCCCATCCGCGTGTAAATGCCATCGATCCCTTTCACAAACAGGTTCTTTAACGCATCCAGCACATTCTGCCGATGATTCTCAGCTTCCTTTTCCGGCAGCAGGGTATTAAAGACCAATTGATCCAGAGTCAAACTGGCCGGCCAGGCTTCCCCCAACGCATCCAGAATACTTAATACCACCGGGTTTTCCGTGCTGATGGTCTCACCGTTACCGGATCGGTGGGCATTCAGCGTAGCGCCATTGCTTGCCGTAACACGTTGAAAATTACCCGCCCAGTTGAAATCCGCCAGCCGGGAAAGCTCGGGGGCCGGCAGCACCGCCTCCGCCCTCGCCTGTGGAACCAGCATACTGAACCGCTGGGAGCGGTTAACGGCGAAATCGAGGTATTGCTGGCGCAGATAGGTGGTATTTTCAGGGCAAATCGTCTCGTGCAAGCGCGAAACCTGATCGCCGTAATGCCCCGCCAGTTCTGTGTAGGCGCGAACATCGCCGACATAGGCAAAGCCGGTTTGGGTAATCTGTGAATAGAAATCAACGAAATAACAAGGCTGGTTCAGCCCCTGCAAATAATGCAGCGCAAAATCCACATCGGACTGTTTTTCCGCTTGTTCAATAAAGGTTTTCAGCGCCGCATTCTGGGGATTATCCGGGGATGTTCCCAACGACAGATAGGTCAGCATCGCGCGGGCGCTGGTTTGCGCCGTCTTTTCATCATTAGCGAGGCTGCTGTGAAGCTGAATAGCGTCCCGCAGGATTTCACCGGTCTTCCACCCTGGATAGGTGTTGTAGCAATAGCAGACGATGCCTTCCGCGGTCAGGTGCTCACTACAGAATCGCAGCAGCGCTTCCCGCGTCTCGCCACCGATAAGACTGAACAGGCCGTGGATAATGATGTAATCGAATTTTCCAGGATCGCAAGCCAGCAGAGATTCGAGGTCCAGGGCAAATAACGCGATATTGTCCAGTTCCAACTGCTTTATCAGAGCACTGCCTTTTTCAATTTGCTCCGCATCAAGATCGACCCCGACAGACTGCGACTGTGGATTAGCCAGCGCAAAAGGCAGCAAATTGCCGCCATCCTTGCACCCAATCTCAAGCACGCGTGCATTTTCCGGCGCAACCGACTTGATGCCATAAAGATGTGCGGTA
This sequence comes from Dickeya dadantii NCPPB 898, assembly GCF_000406145.1. Taxonomy (NCBI): domain Bacteria; kingdom Pseudomonadati; phylum Pseudomonadota; class Gammaproteobacteria; order Enterobacterales; family Pectobacteriaceae; genus Dickeya; species Dickeya dadantii. The sequence goes on from NZ_CM001976.1 coordinate 3,017,063, forward strand.
GCTTGCAGATGGAAAGGCGCGGTGTAAGGAACGGGAGGGGCCATCGAACTCAATGGAATTTTACCAGTATCGTCACCCAGGTCGTCATTATTCGCTAAAGGTTGTGTATCTGGCATGGTCACAAGGAATTTCCTTCAATACTTTATGCGGAGATAAAATTGTTTGTAGTATATAAGAAAACCCTTTTCACCAATCCTCTGAGCATCAAATTATAACTTCCCTATTTCGCCGCTTAAGAAGCCGATTTTTATTCTGATAAATTTATTTATCCCGACCGTGTCACAAAATAAAAAACCAACCCCGAAGGGTTGGCTTTTTTAATTCGCTATTGCGACTGCGTAAACAGGGATTACTGCAGCAGTTTCAGAACAGTCTGCGGTACCTGGTTAGCCTGAGCCAGTACAGAAGTACCAGCCTGCTGCAGAATCTGCGCACGGCTCATGTTGGATACTTCGGTCGCGTAATCAGCATCCTGGATACGGCTACGTGCGTTGCTCAGGTTGTTGATGGTGTTGCTCAGGTTGTCAATGGTAGACTGGAAGCGGTTCAGCGTCGCACCGATGTTCGCTTTAGCGGTGTTGATGGTCTGCAGAGCAGTATCAATCGCAGAAACCAGTGCAGTAGCGCCTGCAGCTGTAGACACGTCGGTATTGGTAGTGGTGATACCCAGGCCACCAGAAGTAGCGTTGATCAGTGCAGAGCTACCCACAGAGATGGCGTCGTTAGCAGTGGTGCCTGCGCCAACCTGAATGTTGAAGCCGGTAGCGGTAACAGTACCGTCCAGCAGCGCTTTGCCGTTGAAGTTTGCGCTGGCGGCAACACGGTTGATTTCATCAACACGACGGTTAATTTCAGTCTGGATTGCAGTACGGTCGTTAGTACCGTTAGTGTCGTTCGCTGCCTGTACGGCCAGCTCACGGATACGCTGCAGGTTGTCGTTGATGGTATCCAGGTTACCTTCAGCGGTCTGAACCAGAGACACACCGTCGTTAGCGTTTTTAGAAGCCTGAGTCAGACCTTTGATCTGAGCGGTCATACCGTTAACGATACCAGAACCCGCTGCGTTGTCTTTGGCGCTGTTGATAGCCAGGCCAGAGGACAGACGTTCGATAGCAGTCTGCAGGGAAGATTGAGATTTGTTCAGGTTGGTCTGGGCCAACAGCGACATACTGTTAGTATTAATGACTGCCATAATTATATTCCTTTCATCTCTATTAATGGGGATGGGCTGTTGCCCCCGGTGTCATCACCGTCACTAACTGTATCGGCCGGTGTAAAACAACCTTTAGTTTTTTTTGAAATTTTCGTATCCCCCGGGAAAAACCAGTCAGGCCGGCACCTGCGGTAAGTAGAATAAAGGAAAGACGGTAATTTGCAGGGAATGTGATAACCACTCATACCGCATTTAACAGCCTGCTATAAAATGTCATTGCCGCTTCATTCTCCCTCTATACTTTATAAGGTATCTTGCGTATCAACCTAGTCATGCTGGCATGGGCGCGTTAAGGTTTCATCGTACGCAAACCCAAATATCAGTCAGTAACACAGTCTGTGGTCAGGACATACGTCGCCAGTGAGTAGATATGATGTCATCGGCTTCTAACATGCAGCCAGCAGCGATACACTCAATGCCGGCGGCAAGCCGAAAACACTCGATTGCAACTGTTGCTCCCGGCACATACGCATCGTGACGGGATAAAATCCGCAGACAGTTCATGCGCGATGAAAATCAGGGATGGTAACGATTACGCTGAAATTTACATTACGTCTGTAAACTTTTCGTATACAGTGCCGATAAGACTGTCAGTTCACAATTTAAACGGAAGGGTATCTCTATGGCTACGACGGTTAGCAGTAACTCAGACATCATTTCATCGATAGGTATGAACTTGGGTACGTCAGTCAGTGGTTCTTCACTTGACTTGAGTTCACTGATAAGCAAGCTGCAAACCGTTGAAGAGCAGCGGCTGACCCCCTATAACAATAAGCAGACCTCGCTGAGCAAGCAGGCAACCGCCTATACCACCGTTGAATCGGCGATGAAGAACTTGCAGAGTGCTACCACGACTCTGCAAAACATGAAGACCATCACGTCAACGGCCGTGACCAGCACCAATACCGCATTCAGCGCCAGCACCGACAGTACTGCGGTAGCGGGTTCCTACAGTGTTTTCGTCAATAATATCGCGCAGGCGCAGTCGCAAATCTCCGGTAATTTTAGCAGCGCATCAACCGCGTTGGTATCAGGCGGGACTTCCAGCACCAGCAGCACGATCACGATTACGCAATCCAGCCAGTCTACGCCGTTGACGATTACGCTAACCGATGACAAAACGTCATTAAACGATATCCGTGATGCTATTAACAACGCCGGCGGTAGCGTCAGCGCCACTATCCTTAACGACGGCACCAACAACAAACTGATTCTGACGGCAAAAGACACTGGCACGAAATCCGCGATGAGCATCTCAGTCAGTGGTTCGCTTTCCAGCTCACTGGGCAGTTTCACCGAGCAGGTTGCAGCCAAAGATGCCTCATTCACGATCAACGGCGTGTCAGTAACCAGCCAGAGCAATACGGTGACTACCGCCATCAGCGGTGTGACGTTGAACCTTAAAGCGGCCTCCACTACCGGCTCAAACGCGGAAAGCCTGACGATTGCATCGGATATCACCAATACTGAAAAAGCAGTTCAGAATTGGGTGACCGCCTATAACAATGTGCTGGACGTCATCAAGACCCAGACCAATTACACTGCGCCGACATCAACCGAGCAGTCTGACGGCACCCAGTCATCCAGCAATGGTGCGCTGGTCAGTGACAGTACCATTCGTGCAATTAAGCGACAGTTACAGGGCCTGATGAGCAACTTTCAGGGTAGCGGCTCACTGAACACGATGGCCGATCTGGGAATTACCCAAGATCCGACCAATGACGGTAAACTGACTGTCGACAACACCAAACTGGAAAGCACGTTGAAAAGCAGCGCCAGTAGCGTGGCGCAATTCTTTGTTGGCAACGGCACCACCACTGGATTTGCCACTCAAGCGGGAAATTACCTGACCCAGACAGTGGATTCGGCAGATGGTCTGATCAAATCGGCCCAGGCGAGTATCAAAACCAGCCAGGCTAGCGTAACTAAACAGCTCGCCAGCATCCAGGACAGTATTGATTCCACGATGGCGCGCTACAAGACCCAGTTTACTAATCTCAATACTCTGCTGTCCAAACTGTCGTCAACCAGTTCTTACCTGACACAACAGTTTAATAAAACCAGCAGTTCCAGCTAATTAAGCTAGGTGGTGTATGACGTGCGTTGCATTTAGGGCACGTCATACATACAGATATTATTATCTTTTTATTTATTGTTAATCGGTTATCCAACGCATGGTCATGTATAGAAAGAATGTCAGTCAGGCTTATGCTCAGGTCGGTGTGGAAAGCGCGGTGATGAGCGCCAGTCCACATCAGCTCATTGTTATGCTGTTTGAGGGTACCAAGAGCGCGCTTGTCCGGGCTAGAATTCTTATTGAACAGAATGACATCGTCGGTAAAGGGAACGCGCTATCCAAGGCCATCGATATTATCAGTAATGGGTTGAAACTCGGACTGGATATGGAAAAAGGCGGCGAACTGGCAGAGAACCTTTCCGATCTTTACGACTACATGGTGCGTCGGTTATTGCATGCCAATATTAATAATGATTTGCAGGCAATCATAGAAGTGGAAGCCCTTCTCGGTAATATTGCGGATGCATGGAAACAAATTGGACCTGGTTATCAACCAACGACGGAAACGCGCTAATGGAAAACCTCTCTCCATTACTAATTGAGTATCAGGGGTTACTCAAACTCATCCGAAATATCAAGGCCATGGCGCTTAACGGATTATGGGATGATGTTGTTGAACAGGAGATAGTTTATATCCAGTCAATAGAGAGAATCAGCCAGATTAACGTTCCAGCCAATATTCCCAGCACTGTGCAATTACAGTTCCGGCAGCTTCTTCAGGACATACTGGATACGGAATCACAGGTGAAAGAGCTGCTGCAGAACAGAATGCAGGAGCTGGCGGTACTCATCCAGCAATCACAAAATCAAAAATCGATTAACAACACTTATGCCGAGTTTTCCGACGATATTCTCCCGGGAAAACCGCAGCCCTGATTAACACAGCCCTTGCATACGAGCCCTGACTTCCCCAAAAGGGGCTCTTTTATTCCAAAAAAATCAGGGTGAATAACCATGGTCATTCACCCTTTTCTCGAAGTGCTTGCCGAATACAACGATCAATAAAAACACAGCAATCAATAAAAGCAGATATAATAAAACAGCGTTTTGCTTGCCGACTATATCGTCATATTCATGACTTCCTGGTAAGCCGAGACCAGTTTATTACGCACCTGAACCCCCATTTGCAAAGCAATCGAGGCCTTCTGGTTGTCAACCATGACGTCATTCAGAGCGACCCCAGGTTTGCCCAACGTGAATGCTTCGGCTTGCGTCTGAGCCTGCGTCCTGGTTTCGTTGATTTTCTCAAGCGCCGCTTTCAGCTCGCTGGCAAAACCAGCCTGGGACGCAACGTTGGAATCCGGTCCACCGGCTGCTTTGGTTGCGGTAATCTGCATCTGCTGCAATACCGCGTCGATACCCTGAATAGACATGCCTGCTTCCTCAACTAAAGATTGAGAATGATATAAAAACCAAATAAATGATAAACATATGTATATGCAGCAAACGAACTACGGCATCAGCACCGTTTATTTCACATACATCTCTTTACAGGTTCAATACGCTACCATATCCATAAGGTAGTAAATCGTATAAATGACATTAAAAATGCCAGCTTATCGACCCATCAAATTTTGCGTAACGGAAAATAATGGCATGCCGGTAAATGTAGGCGATGAGTTTTTATGATTGCGCAATCAGGGAGTTCTGTTTTGTTACGTTACAACGTTACCCATATCGTTCAGCAACCAGGCAGAGATAGAGTATGAACGCCTTAACATCCGGCGCCGCAACCGGTGGGAAAAGCTTTGGCGAGATACTCAACCGTTTGCGTGCCAACCCTAAAATTCCTTTACTGATTGCTTCCGCTGCGACTATTGCGATTGTTGTCGCCCTGTCATTGTGGGCTCGCGGCCCCGACTATCGGGTGCTGTACACCAACCTCAATGAACGTGATGGCGGCAGTATTGTCTCCGAACTGGGCAAAATGAATATCCCTTACCGCTTCACCGAAAGCGGCGCGGCCATCATGATCCCGTCGGACAAGGTTTATGAAACACGCCTGAAACTCGCCCAGCAGGGGTTACCGAAAGGCGGCGCTGTTGGCTTTGAGCTGCTTGACCAGGAAAAATTCGGCATTAGCCAGTTCAGCGAACAAATCAACTATCAACGCGCGCTGGAAGGCGAACTGGCGAGAACCATGGAAACCCTGGGGCCGATCCAGAATGCGCGCGTACATCTGGCCATCCCCAAGCCATCGCTGTTCGTGCGCGAACAAAAATCCCCTTCCGCAGCGGTTACCGTTACTCTGCAACCGGGTCGAGCGCTTGACGATAGCCAGATTAGTGCCATTACCTATCTGGTTTCCAGCAGTGTAGCCGGTCTGCCGGCCGACAAGGTCACCGTCGTTGACCAGACCGGTAAGCTGCTGACGCAAAATGACAGCTCAGGACGCGACCTCAATGCCGCGCAGCTGAAATATGCCAATGAAGTCGAAAGTAATTACCAGCGCCGGATTGAAGCGATTTTGACGCCAGTGGTAGGCGCGGGCAATGTCCATGCGCAAGTCACCGCCCAGATCGATTTCGCCAGCCGCGAACAGACGGATGAACAGTATCAACCTAACCAGACGCCGAATCAGGCTGCGGTACGTTCTCAGCAAAACAGTCAGAGCGATCAGCGCGGCGGCCCTAACGTAGGTGGCGTGCCTGGCGCATTATCGAATACACCGACACCGGCGCCGACCGCGCCTATTTCTACCCCGCCGGCAAACAACGCTAATAACGCGAACAATGCCAATAATGCGAACAACGCTAATGCCAATACGGCGGGTACCAATACTCAGACATCCGCCGGCAACGCGGCCAATCAGACGTACAACAGCCGCCATGATCAGACGATCAACTATGAAGTTGATCGCACCATCCGGCACACCAAACAAAACACCGGCAATGTTCAGCGTTTGTCCGTCGCTGTCGTGGTTAACTACACGCAGGGCGAAGACGGCAAACCGGCTGCGCTCAATGACGACCAACTAAAGAAAATCGAAGCACTGGTCCGTGAATCCATGGGGTTCTCCAATGATCGTGGTGATACCCTGAACGTGGTTAATACACCGTTCACCATCACCGATGCCACTGGCGGCGAACTGCCCTTCTGGCAGAAACAGGCGTTCTTCGATCTGCTGACAGAAGTAGGCCGCTGGCTGCTGGTGCTGATTGTTGGCTGGATTCTGTATCGTAAACTGGTGCGTCCGCAGTTGCAGAGACGTGCTCAGGTGCAGGAAGCAGCCGAAGCGGCAGCCTCGTTGCGCGGTCAGGATGCGGATGTCACCGTCACGCTCAGTACAATGGAAGAAGAACTGCAGCGGAAATCCGAGCAGCGGGCTCATGCAGAAATGCACAGCCAGCGTGTCCGTGAGCTGGCCGAGAATGATCCTCGCGTCGTCGCGCTGGTAATCCGCCACTGGATGAGTAACGAACTATGAGTCTGACAGGTACAGAAAAGAGCGCCGTTTTATTGATGACTATCGGCGAAGACCGTGCGGCAGAAGTTTTTACGCACCTTTCAACCCGCGAAGTGCAGCACCTCAGTACTGCGATGGCCAACATGAAACAGGTCTCTCAGTCTGAGTTGCTGGAAGTTTTGCGCGAGTTTGATATTGAGGCCGAGCAGTATGCGGCGTTGGGTGTGAACGCCGGCGAATACCTTCGTTCTGTCCTGGTCAAAGCATTGGGTGAAGAGCGTGCCTCCAGCCTGCTGGAAGATATCCTTGAAAGCAAGGAAACCTCTACCGGTATGGAAACGCTCAACTTTATGGAGCCGCAAAGCGCCGCCGACCTTATCCGCGACGAACACCCGCAGATTATCGCCACCATCCTGGTGCACCTCAAACGCGCACAGGCGGCGGATATTCTGGCCCACTTCGACGAACGCATGCGTAATGACGTTATGCTGCGTATCGCCACGTTCGGCGGGGTGCAACCGTCAGCTCTGGCGGAACTGACCGAAGTGCTTAACGGGCTGCTGGACGGTCAAAACCTCAAGCGCAGCAAGATGGGTGGTGTTCGTACTGCGGCAGAGATTATCAACCTGATGAAAACGCAGCACGAAGAAGCGGTTATCGATGCCGTGCGCGAATTCGACGGCGAGTTGGCACAGAAAATTATCGACGAAATGTTCCTGTTCGAAAACCTGGTGGAAGTGGACGATCGCAGTATCCAGCGTCTGCTGCAGGAAGTGGAATCCGAGTCTCTGCTGATCGCGCTGAAAGGCGCCGAACAGCCGCTGCGCGAGAAGTTCCTGCGCAACATGTCGCAACGTGCGGCGGAAATCTTGCGCGACGATCTGGCGACCCGTGGTCCGGTACGTATGTCCCAGGTGGAAAACGAACAGAAAGCCATTTTGCTCATTGTACGTCGCCTGGCAGACAGCGGCGAAATGATTATCGGTGGTGGCGATGACGCGTTCGTCTAACTCTTCCAGCAATCTTGACTGGCAGCCATGGAAACTGGATGACCTGTCCTCCCCTACGCCTGCTGTCGCGGACGTGGTGACGCCGGCATCGTCTTTTCCGGCTTCGCCGTCGGCGCAACCTGGGGACAACGACTTTTTCGGTATGTCCGACTTTCAGCAGCCGGAGGATGACCTGGCAACCCTGCGCGAGCAGGTGCTGCAACAGGCGCGGGAGAACGGGTTCGCCGAAGGCAAGCAACAGGGTTACGCCGCCGGTTATCAGGACGGACTTCAGGCTGGCACGCAGCAGGGTTTACAGGATGCCGCTCAGCAGCAGCAGCCGGTGATTGCCCAGATGCAACAAATGGTCAATGAATTCCAGCAAACGCTGGACGCTCTGGACAGCGTCATTGTCTCACGCCTGATGCAACTGGCCTTAACCGCCGCCAAGCAGGTCATTGGCCAATCACCGGTTTGTGACGGTACGGCGCTAATGGGGCAAATACAGCAGTTGATCCAGCAGGAGCCGATGTTCAGCGGCAAGCCGCAGTTGCGCGTACACCCATCGGATCTGGATCGGGTGGAACAGCACCTCGGCCCTACTCTCAGCCTGCATGGCTGGCGGTTGTTGGCGGATAACCAGTTGCACCCGGGCGGCTGCAAGGTCAGCGCCGAAGAAGGGGATCTGGACTCCAGCATTGCCACGCGCTGGCATGAACTTTGCCGACTGGCAGCACCGGGAGAACTCTGATGACTGTGCGTCTTTCCCGTTGGCTCTCTTCTATCGATGCGTTTGAAAAGCGTATCGCCAATACGCCTGCGATACGCCGTTACGGACGGCTGACGCGTGCGACGGGATTGGTGCTTGAAGCGACCGGCCTGCACATGCCGCTGGGTTCAACCTGCCTGATTGAACGCCAGACCGGCAATCAGGTCGACGAAGTAGAAAGCGAAGTCGTCGGTTTTAACGGCCAGAAACTGTTCCTGATGCCGCTCGAAGAAGTCGAGGGGATCATCCCGGGAGCGAGAGTCTATGAACGCGTCGGCCTTTCCGGCAGCAGCCAGGGCAAGCAACTACCGCTAGGTCCGGCATTGCTGGGCCGCGTGCTGGATGGCAGCGCCAAGCCGCTGGACGGCTTTCCGGCGCCTGATACCGGCTACACCGCGCCACTGGTGACCGCGCCGTTCAACCCGCTTCAGCGTACGCCGATTGAACACGTTCTGGATGTCGGCGTGCGTGCCATTAACGCATTGCTGACGGTGGGCCGCGGTCAACGTATGGGGCTGTTCGCCGGTTCCGGCGTTGGTAAAAGTGTGCTGCTCGGAATGATGGCGCGCTATACTCAAGCCGATGTGATCGTAGTCGGCCTGATCGGCGAGCGTGGGCGAGAAGTCAAAGACTTCATCGAAAATATTCTCGGCACAGAGGGGCTTGCCCGCTCTGTGGTGATCGCCGCTCCGGCGGATGTCTCTCCCCTGCTGCGTATGCAGGGCGCGGCTTATGCTACGCGCATCGCAGAAGATTTCCGCGACCGTGGTCATCATGTATTGCTGATTATGGATTCGCTGACGCGTTATGCGATGGCTCAACGTGAAATCGCACTGGCGATTGGCGAACCGCCCGCAACCAAAGGTTATCCGCCTTCGGTTTTTGCTAAATTACCCGCTCTGGTAGAGCGTGCAGGCAACGGTATTTCCGGTGGCGGTTCTATCACGGCGTTTTATACGGTGTTGACCGAAGGCGACGACCAGCAGGACCCAATTGCCGATTCGGCTCGCGCCATTCTGGACGGTCATATTGTGCTGTCCCGCCAGTTGGCGGAGTCCGGGCACTATCCGGCCATTGATATCGAAGCGTCTATTAGCCGTGCGATGACGGCGTTAATAGATGAAAACCATTATTCTGCGGTAAGGCAATTCAAGCAGTCGCTATCCAGCTATCAGCGCAACCGCGATCTGATTAATGTCGGCGCTTATGCCGCCGGTAGCGATCCGCTGCTGGATCGGGCAATACAACTTTATCCGCAGATGCAACACTTTTTGCAGCAGGGAATGTTTGAGCGAAGCTCATTTGAGGAAGCCTGTCAGGCACTGGATAACATTTTCCCGTATAATCGGTAGGAGGACGAATGAGGACTCAGTCTACTTTCGTCATGCTGCGTGATTTGGCCCAAAAAGAGGTTGATGCCGCGACAACGCATCTGGGTCAGATACAAAAAGCCTATTTGCAGGCTGAACAGCAACTTAATGCGTTGTTAGGTTACCATGATGATTATCGCCAGCGGCTCAATGACTCAATGACCGAAGGCATGGCCAATACCTCCTGGCAAAATTATCAGCAATTTATTTTGACTCTGGAAAAAGCGATTGAGCAGCACCAGCATCAGTTATTAAATTGGTCTTCTCGTTTGAATCAGGCGATGAAAGCCTGGCAGGAAAAGCAACAGCGACTGAATGCATTTAGTACCTTACAACAGCGCGAACAGACTAAAATGCTGGCGCATGAAAATCGCCTGGAACAAAAGCGGATGGATGAATTCGCCCAACGCGCATCAATGAGGAAAACATAATTATGAACTTGCCAGCAATGCCGATCACCACTACGACTGATGCAAGCACAACTGCGCCTCAGGGGAATTCTTTACTTGCGCTGCTGGGCAAAGACCAGCTACCGGAAAATTTTGTTCAGTTGCTCTCGCAGAAACTGTCATCGGCACAGTCCGCCAAAAAGACCATTATCAGCGATCAGGAAAGCGCCGATCTCAAAGACGCACTGGCAAAAAGCGGCATTGAAGCAAACAGTGACGAATTGAATGCCATCCTGGGCGCCTTGACTAAAGGCACCTTGACGCTGGCTGACTTGCAATCAGGCAATTCTCTTGAATCGCTGCTGGCCAAGGCTCAGAAAAAAGTCAGTGCAAAGGACGAGAAAACGACTGATAACGATGCGCTGGCTATGCAGGCGTTGTTTGCCATGATTCCGGTACAAACTACGGCTCAGACAAAAGCGGTAACGGAAGGTACGGCATCCAACTCGTCTTTATCCGACGCGTTGAGCGAGTTGAAAAACGGCAAGACCAGCAACAGCGTTTTGAGCTCGTTGCTGAACTCGGCGAAAACCGACGACGCATCGTCACAAGATAAATTTACGCTGAATGGATCCGCAACGGCGGATAGTACGGCCGCATCATCCCTGGCTGCCGCAGGTACCTCTGCCGCCGCCAAAAATAACGGGCTGCAGGTAGAGGCTGACCAAGCCAAAGATAGCTCCCTGCTGGCATCCCGTAAGGAAGACAGCGCCAGTAATCCGATAGCGGCATCCGCGCCGGCCGATGCCGGCGCCAACTCGTCATTGCACACGCTGTCGTCACTGTTCGCCAACAATGCCACGCCAACGCAACCTGCCGCCCAGCACGTAACCAGCCAGATCAATGCGCCGTTGGGTACGCAACAGTGGAATGATGCGCTGGGTCAGCAGATCGTGATGTTTAGCCGTAACGGTCAGCAGACTGCAGAACTGAAACTTCACCCGGAAGAGTTGGGCTCACTGCATATCATGCTGAAAATCGAAGACAATCAGGCGCAGATTCACCTGGTTTCCGGTAGCAGCCAGGTGCGCTCCGCACTGGAGTCCGCACTCCCCCACTTGCGCAGCGCGATGGCCGAGAGCGGCATCAACCTGGGACAAAGCAGCGTAGGGTCGGATGCCAGCAGTTGGCAGCAGTCACAGCAGCAAGTGGCAAGCAACGCCAATGGTAACGGCGGCGGCAACGCCTCGTCTTATCAGCAGCAATTCGGCCAATCTGAGCATAACGCCGCCGAAGTTGAACCACTGGCGGTACCGGCACGGCTACAGTCAATGGCAACGGGTATTAATGGCGTTGATATCTTTGCCTAATGAAGAAGTTAACGCTTTTTTTATTGTTTATTCATTGTATTGAAGCGGTGAATAGGCGGGATAATCGTGATATCACGCATTTATCTAATAGCTGCCTTTGCCATTAGATACTGATAAATAACAGGATATATCATTGGCTACGTCTAATAAGAAAGCCCAGTCAGGCGGTAATAAGAGGTCCCTCTGGCTGATACTCTTGATTGTTATCGCCCTGGCAGCCACTGCCGCAGCGGGTGCTGGCTGGTGGTTATTGAGTCATAAAAAAACCGAAATGGCAGCCAGCGAGCCGCCTCCGCCGCCTGCGCCGGTATTTATGCCGTTGGATACATTCACCGTTAACCTGTTATCTGCGGATAACAACCCGGATCGGGTGCTGTATGTGGGGATCACCCTGCGACTGCCGGATGAAGCGACTCGTGCGCGCCTGACCAACTATCTGCCGGAAATTCGCAGTCGTTTGATTATGCTGTTTTCTCGTCAGAGCTCGTCTGTTCTGGCAACGGAACAAGGCAAGCAAAAACTGGTTGAAGATATCAAGCAGGTATTAAGCCCACCGCTGGTTCCTGGACAACCTAACCAGGTAGTCAGCGATGTCCTGTTCACTGCTTTCATTTTGCGGTAATCATTATGGGTGACAGCATTCTTTCACAGGCAGAGATTGACGCTCTGCTAAACGGTGACAGTAGCGATAATAGCGCTGATGCCAGCAACGCTGCTTCGCAGAAAGACGGGGATGTCAAACCCTACGATCCCAATACACAACGGCGCGTCATTCGTGAACGTCTGCAGGCGCTGGAGATCATCAACGAACGTTTTGCACGTCAGTTCCGCATGGGGCTGTTCAACCTGCTTCGTCGTAGCCCGGATATTACCGTCGGGGCCATCAAGATTCAGCCGTATCATGAGTTTGCGCGTAACCTGCCGGTTCCGACCAACCTCAACCTGATACATCTGAAGCCTCTGCGCGGCACGGCGCTGTTTGTGTTCTCCCCCAGCCTGGTCTTCATTGCCGTTGACAACCTGTTCGGCGGCGACGGTCGTTTCCCCACCAAGGTTGAAGGTCGTGAGTTTACGCATACCGAGCAGCGTGTTGTGCGCCGGATGCTTAAACTGGCGCTCGAATCCTACAGTGATGCCTGGAATGCGATTTACAAGCTAGATGTGGAATACGTGCGTTCGGAAATGCAGGTAAAATTCACCAACATCACTACATCGCCCAACGATATCGTGGTGACAACCCCTTTCCATCTGGAAATCGGGACTCTGACCGGCGAATTCAGTATCTGTATTCCCTTCTCCATGATTGAGCCTTTACGCGAATTGCTGGCCAACCCGCCGTTGGAGAACTCGCAGCAGGAAGATCAGCACTGGCGTGAAACACTGGCAAAACAGGTACAGCACTCGGAGCTGGAGCTGGTTGCCAACTTTGTTGATATACCGGTTCGACTGTCAAAGGTTTTGAAACTCAAACCCGGAGATATTTTGCCGATTGATAAACCTGAACGCCTGGTGGCTCATGTTGATGGTGTGCCAGTATTGACCTGTCAATACGGTACGTTAGATGGCCAATATGCCTTGCGTGTTGAACACTTGATTAATCCAATTTTAAATTCTCTGAATGACGAGGAACCGCTCAATGAGTGACATCAAGAAACCGTCCGAAGAAACGGATTCCGTGGACGATCTGTGGGCTGATGCATTTAACGAGCAGCAGTCGGCAGAAAAAAGCGCGCCGGGTGGTACCGAAGGTATCTTCAAGAACTTTGATGTGCAGGACACTCAGGGTTCAATGCAGGATATCGATCTGATTCTGGATATTCCGGTCAAACTAACGGTAGAACTCGGCCGCACCAAAATGACCATCAAAGAGTTGCTGCGTTTGTCGCAGGGCTCCGTGGTCGCGCTGGATGGCCTGGCCGGTGAGCCGTTGGATATCATGATTAACGGGTATCTGATTGCTCAGGGTGAAGTAGTCGTCGTCTCTGACAAGTATGGCGTACGTATTACCGATATTATTACGCCGTCAGAACGTATGCGCAGGTTAGGCCGTTAATGACGGGTACCGCACAACAGACTGTCTCTACGATTCAGCAGCCGCCCGCGGCTGCTGAATCCGTTATTTCCGGCGGTGCGCTATTGTCGCAAATCGGCACCGCCTTGTGCGGTGTGCTGTTGTTGATCTTGCTGGTCGCCTGGCTGCTACGAAAACTGGGCATCGCGCCCCAGATAAAAAGCAGTAATGTTATGAAAGTGGTGTCGTCTTGCGCGGTCGGGCAGCGTGAACGTATCGTAATTGTTGAAGTTGACGATACCTGGCTTGTATTAGGGGTAACGGCTCAGCAGATCACCCATTTGCATACCCTGCCCGCGCGCCCTGTTGGCAATGCGACATCGGCAGAAAAAATTGCGCCAGCCGATTTTCTCAAGTTTCTCAAGAAAGCGACCACGCGTCCGGAAAAAACCGAATGAGTACCACCCTGCGTCCGACTTCTTTCTCTGCATGGCTGCGTCTGCTACGTTATCCTGCGGCTTCTATTCTGTTGTTGATCGCACCCCACGCACTGGCACAACTTCCCGGTATTATCAGCCAACCCTTGGCCAATGGCGGACAGAGCTGGTCATTGCCGATTCAAACGCTGGTTTTCATCACATCGCTGAGCTTTATTCCGGCTGTATTGCTGATGATGACCTGTTTTACCCGTATCATCATCGTCCTGAGCCTGCTGCGCAACGCATTGGGAACGCCAACCGCGCCGCCCAACCAGGTGTTGCTGGGACTTAGCCTGTTTCTGACTTTTTTTGTGATGTCGCCGGTGCTGAACCGCATCTATGACGAAGCTTATCGCCCGTTCAGCGAAGATAAAATCAGTATGGAAGTGGCTATCGAGAAAGGCTCACAGCCGTTGCGTGAATTTATGCTCCGGCAGACTCGGGAAGCGGACTTAGCCTTGTTTACCCGTCTGGCGCAAATTCCTTCACTGCAAGGCCCGGAAGCGGTTCCGATGCGGGTACTGGTACCGGCGTATGTTACCAGTGAGCTGAAAACCGCCTTTCAGATCGGTTTTACGATTTTCATTCCTTTCCTGCTGATCGACCTGGTTGTCGCCAGTGTGCTGATGGCGCTGGGTATGATGATGGTTCCCCCGGCCACCATCTCGTTACCATTCAAGCTGATGCTCTTCGTGCTGGTTGACGGGTGGCAATTGTTGCTGGGGTCGCTGGCCCAGAGTTTCTATACTTAGTCGGTGCGGTTACTGCTGTTCACCACGTCAGAGGAATGCCCGTATGACTCCTGAATCCGTCATGGCTTTAGGCTATGAAGCAATGAAAATAGCGCTGATGCTGGCAGGCCCTCCTCTTGTCGCCGCACTGGTCAGCGGCCTGATTATCAGCCTGCTCCAGGCCGCCACACAAATCAACGAAATGACCCTGTCATTCATACCCAAAGTGCTGACAGTGTTTTTCACGTTGGTGGTTGCCGGCCCCTGGATGCTCAGCGTCATTCTTGATTATATGCGCACAATGTTCAGCCAATTCCCCAACATGATTGGATAAACATGGTCACCCTCAGCAGCATCGACATGATCGGTTGGTTTAACCAGTTTTTCTGGCCACTGGTCAGGATCCTCGCGCTTATTAGCACCGCGCCTATCTTTAGTGAACGTTCTATCACTCGTCGGGTAAAGATCGGACTAGGAGTGCTGATCACCATTGTCATTACGCCGAGTATCCCTCACACCTCGATTCCAGTATTTTCCGCCGCCGGTATCTGGATGCTATTCCAGCAGGTGTTGATAGGCGTGATGCTGGGTTTCGCCATGCAACTGGCGTTTGCAGCTATCCGTCTGGCCGGTGATATTATCGGCCTGCAGATGGGACTTTCGTTTGCTACCTTCTTTGACCCCAGCGGCGGCCCGAATATGCCGGTGATCGCCCGGCTCATGAACTTGCTGGCGTTGCTACTTTTTCTGAGCATGAATGGGCATCTATGGCTGATATCGCTACTGGTCGACAGTTTTCACACCATCCCCATCAGTGCCGAACCTATCAGCGGTAATGTATTTATGACTCTGGCCGAGGCTGGCGGAAGGATATTTTCTAACGGGCTGATGCTTGCCCTGCCACTCATCACACTACTGCTGACTATCAATATGGCGCTTGGCTTATTAAGCCGGCTCGCACCACAGCTAACCATCTTCGCTATCGGCTTCCCCATCACCCTCTTCGCCGGAATCATCACCGTGGGCTTTCTCATCTTCCTGCTCTCGCCTTATGCAGAAAAACTGTTTGGTGAAACCTACGATCTGCTGGCTGACTTATTGAGCCGCTTTGTCGGGTAGCCCGCTCATTTTTTCCGTTCTTCCCTGTATCTTCCCGACGACGTATCCCAAATTACCTGATTCGCATCGCATCGAAAAATACGCAGCAAAAAAAAGCATGTCATCTTATGAAGGATGACATGCCAAAAAGAATACGCCCGGTTTAAGCGTATCCAAATACGGTTCGCTATTCCGTTTTATTTATTCAGTTGGAACAGCGAAAGACTCTGCATATCGCTAAAAGCCTTGTATGACGCCTGCAGAGACTGTTGTTGCATCATATACGTGGAGATGGTCGCAACCATATCGATGTCAACCAAGTCGCTCAGTGTCTGTTTGTTCGCCGTAGTACGATCGGTACCAATGCTATCCAGCGTATCGATTTCCTGCAGCTGAACGCCCAACGTTGCCTGAGCCGACGACACGTTGGTCAGCGCGTTCTTGAGCTCCTGACTGGCTGCGTTGATAGTAGCGAGATTCGCGTCTTTGACTGCGGTGGTGGCGCCTTCCAGTGGGGTTTCCAGCGCGCTAATCACGCTATCCAGCGCACCGAAGATATCCGCGGTGCCGCCCGCGTTGTTAAATACGTCGGAACCGATATGCCCGACAGTCATGACACGGTCAGCATCCACCTGCTGGGAAATGGCTTGATTACCACCCACATAGCTAACGGTGCCGGACGCATTGGTAGTAAACGGCTGAGAGTCGGTCTTGTAGCCGCCGAAAACATAACTGCCATTGCCATCCGTACTGTTAGCCAGATTGAGCAACTGAGATTTCAGGCCGCGCAGAGACGTTGCGATAAGCTGGCGATCGTTATCATTCTTTGTACCGTCGGCACTTAACAGCGTCGTGCTGGCAGAGGTCAATGCGGTTGCCACGTTGGTCAGCACGGACAGCTCGCTATTCATACCATTTTCGGCAAAAGTACGCGCCAGCGCATACTGCTCATTCTGAGCCTGCGCCTGGTTAACCATAACCGCCTTGGACGCCGCTATCGGATCATCAGAAGGGGTGAGCACACGAGTATTGCTGGCAAGTTGCTGCCCCGTCTTGCTAAAGGCTGATAATCCATCTGTGACGCCTTGCATACTCTGCTGAAAAATAATACTGGTACTCAGTCGCATAACTTATTCCTTACTATTTTACCGTCACAAATTTAGCTACGGATCGCCAACAGGGCATCAAAGATCGTCGAAGCAGTCTGGATTACCTTGGCATTCGCCATGTAATACTGCTGGAAACGAACCAGGTCACCATACTCTTCGTCCAGGTTGACACCAGATACAGACTGTTGCTCAGTAGTCAGTTGCGACACCACATTTTTCTGCGAGGTATCGGTAACCTTGGCGGTGCTGGTTTTGTTGCCGATATCCCCGACCAGGCTGGCATAAGCCTGACTGACACTGGATTTGTTCTCGACAACCTTAGTAGTTTGCAGATTCAACAACGCTTTGGCGTTGGTGTTATCACTCACGCCGCCACCAGTTGACGTCAACGAGACGCCGGCCGCTGCAATCTTGGATGAATCCGTCACTTTTACCGACATATCCACGATAACATCGCGAACACCCTTGACCGTAAAAAGGTCTTTCGCTGCCGGCGTACCAGAGATATCCAGTTTCATGCCGTCAAAAATCAGGTTGGCCGATGTCGAGCCGCTGGCGGCGGTATACGTCGCAGAGGAAGACAGGTCAGCTCCATCCGACAAGCGCGTGACCGACCAGTCATTAGCTGACGGACCAACGAATTTGACGCTATAGTCGCTCGCCTTGATGTAATTGGTGTCGTTACGGGTCAGTGAGGCAGCGGAAGTAGAGCCTGTCGGGGCAGTCTGCGAAATTGCTGATTGTCCCGGTGATACTTTGAAACTGAAAGTATCGCCTGATGCGGCCGAACCGGAAATATCGATAGTGAAACCATCAAAGGTCAATGCGGAGCCTGACAGGGTTGAGGCGGCTGTCGTACCGTCAGAGCGGGTAACACTCCAGGACGTCCCGTTGTACTGCATCGAGTAAGTATCGCTCAGGTAGGAAGAGGTCAACTCGGTAGCGGACGTATTTTTGGCACTCTTTAACGTGACGGATGAGCCAACGCCAAAGAAATCCCCACCCTGCGCGTTGTTCAGGTCGAACCCGGCTTTGTGCTGCTGGTTGAAAGCATCGGCAAACGCCAGCGCCATCTGTCCCAACTGATTGCGGGCGCTATCCAGCGTACTGGTGCGGAAACTGAGCAAACCGCCGAGAGAGCCACCGGTGATGGTGCTTTCTTTCACTTCGCTCGCACCGGCAATCGCATCGTTATAAGAAACGGTGGTGCGAGTCGGGTCGGTGCTGGATTGGGTCGCAACCAGCGTATTGTAGCTTTTGCCCTGAACCAGGGTCAGGCCATTTTTCAGTGAGACGTTGTAAACGTCGCCGTCCTGAACCGCCACATCCACACCAACCAACTTATTCAAGTCATTAACCAGGTTATCGCGCTGGTCCAGCAGATCATTCGGCGCCGCACCGTTATTGGCACCTTTCAGACGAACAATCTGATCGTTGATATCAGCAATCTGCTTGGCATAAGTATTAACTTGCGTAACGGTGATGGAAATCTCGCCGTTGATATTGCTGTCCATATCGCGCAGGTACTGATCGGCGATCTTGAACTGGTTGACCAAGGCTTCAGCTTTACCCAGCACGGTTTGACGTACTGAGGAGTCGCTGGAATTGCTGGTCAGGTTCTGTAGGTTTTTGAAGAAATCCTGAATCGTGGTGGACAGGCTGGATGAGCTGCTCGACAACAAGTTATCTATCTTGGAGATCTGACTGTAATACGACGTGGTCGAGCTGCTTGTTGTTTGTGCTGCACGTAATTGTTTAGCAATAAAATCGTTGTAGTCACGATTGATGCTGACGACGGTGACCCCATTGCCAATGTAACCGGCGGAAATATTGGTGCCGTTGTTCTGTGCCAACAGTGCATTTTGACGGCTATACCCTGTAACAGCCTGGTTACTGATGTTGTTACTGACGGTACTTAACGCCGCCTGGGCAGCGCTTAAACCACTCATTCCGGTGTTAATCAGATTGGACATGCTGGGTTCCTTTTACTCTTACTCATGCACAGACAGGAAAGTACCTATTGCCGGGCACAAAAAGATATCGCCGTTATAAATTAACTTGTATAGCTATCGGCAGGCGGGCTGAAAACTTGAGGAGAATTAGAAAATCCCGCTCAGGTCGTGTGTATAAGCCTGAACTGCCTTTTCGCCCGAATTTTTCATCTGCTGAATCATGCTTACCAGTTTCTTCGCATAAGCCGGATCGGTCGCATATCCTGCTTGTTGCAATGCCACCGCAGCCTGCTCCGCGGTGGACGCGGCAGAAACGCCGGCATAACGGGGATTCTGCGTCAGCAATTTGGCGTAATCGTTTAATGCTTCCAGATAAGAGCCGTATACGCGGAAGGCCGCTTTGACCTTTTTAGCGACACCCTGCTCGTATTCTGTCGTAGTCACTTCAGTGACCGGACCATCCCAGCTACTGCCGGCTTTAATACCAAAAATGTTGTGGCTGCGGCGCCCATCGGCGGTAGGAATCTCACGCTGTCCCCAACCGGACTCCAGTGCAGCCTGCGCCATAATCAGGTGATGAGGAATACCGCTTTGCTGGCTAACCAGCATGGCCGGTGTGGACAACCGGGAGATAAAATCGGTGCTGCTCATCGGCAGCGCAGACGATTTCTCCGGCAGCTTAGGTACCGCCTTACGCACCATCTGTTCCAGTACAAACGAGGGCATGGCACGGGCTAATTGGCCATCGGGCTTGAAAGGTGCCGCTGATGCAGGTTCGTTCCCGGCAATACCCTGACCCATCATCTGTTTTTCAATCACGGAAGCCAATCCCAGCCCTTTGCCCGACGACATTTGCTGGGCCAATTGCTGGTCATACATTGATGTGAGCATGCGGGTTTGATCGCTGCTGAAAATACCATCTTTCGGCAACGCGTCACGCATGCTCTTCATCATCATCTGCACGAAGACGCCTTCCAACTGTTTAGCCACAGCGCGGATCCCTTCCCGGCTCTGGGGATGACTGGATACATCCCGCTTCAGCGCGTTAAGTGACTGTGTCTCATAAGCAGCATTGTTAGACGTCTTCATATCGCTCATCAGATAATTTCCAGCTTCGCTCTCAGGCAACCGGCACTTTCCATCGCCTGAAGAATTGACATCAGATCCATCGGCGTAGCACCAAGCGAGTTCAACGCCCTGACCACACTGTTAAGGTTGGCGCTGGAGTTTACTCGTTGCAGCGCGCCGCCCTCCTGACGCACGGAGATTTCCGTCTGCGGCGTCACTACCGTTTGCCCACCCGCCAGCGGTGTGTTCGGCTGACTAACCACATTTTGCTGATTGATGGTGACGGACAGGTTGCCCTGCGCGACCGCGCAGTTTTCCAGTTGGACATTACGGTTCATGACCACCGAGCCGGTACGGGAATTAATGATAACCTTGGCGTCCAGCGTGCCGACATTCACCTCAATATTCTGCATATCGGCCAGGAACCTCACCTGAGCACTGTTGCCGGCAGGCACCACAACCCGAACAGTACGCGAGTCCAGCGGCGCTGCCGAACCACCGCGACCAAAACGGTTGATGGCATCGCTGATGCTCTGCGCCATGGTGAAATCATCCTGATTTAACTGCAGCATGATGGTATTGCCGGTGCCAAAGGTATTGGGCAGTTCACGTTCGATGACTGCACCGCCGCTAATACGGCCGCCCGCCAGTTGGTTTACCTGCACGCTGCTGCCACCCGCGGACGCGCCAGCGCCGCCGATCAAGACGTTCCCCTGTGCGATGGCATAAATCTGATTATCCACCCCTTTCAACGGCGTCATCAGCAGCGTACCGCCACGCAGGCTCTTGGCGTTCCCCAGGGAAGAAACGACAACATCCACTGGTTGTCCGGAGCGGGCAAACGCCGGCAGCTTAGCCG
This sequence comes from Dickeya dadantii NCPPB 898, assembly GCF_000406145.1. Lineage (NCBI taxonomy): Bacteria > Pseudomonadati > Pseudomonadota > Gammaproteobacteria > Enterobacterales > Pectobacteriaceae > Dickeya > Dickeya dadantii. The sequence goes on from NZ_CM001976.1 coordinate 3,037,953, forward strand.
TCACCATGACTGCAGCTACGTTTTTCAACTGCATGTTGGTGCCGGCCGGAACGGTGATCCCCAACTGGGACAGCATGTTACTCAGACTTTGAGTGGTGAACGGCGTCTGCGTGGTCTGGTCACCGGTGCCATCCAAACCTACCACCAGACCATAGCCAATCAGAGCATTATCACGCACGCCCTGAATACTCACCAGATCGCGGATACGCTCAGCCGATGCTGGCGGAGCCACCACCATCAGCAAAGCAAGAAGAACGGTAAAGATTGAAGTGATCCGCATTGTATGCCTCATCAATTTAGAACGGCGAAACATTAAGGAAGAACCGTTGCAGCCAGCCCATGGTCTGCGTTTCATTAATGTAGCCATTACCCACATATTCCATACGCGCGTCCGCCACTTGCGTTGACGGTACGGTATTGCTGCCGCTGATAGTTCTTGGGTTCACCACCCCGGAGAAACGAATAAATTCGGTTCCCTGATTAACTGCAATCTGTTTTTCACCCACGACATGCAGGTTGCCATTCGTCAGCACCTGATCCACGGTAACCGTTATCGTACCGGTGAAGGTGTTATTCGCGTTGGCACCGCCTTTCCCGGTAAAATCATCTTTGCCGGTGGCGTTAAATGCGGCCCGGTTGTTGCCCAGTGGGCCTTCCAGCAAACGCGGCGTTGTGGTCATGCCGAACGAGCCGGAAGCATCACGGCTGGCATTTGCCGACGAACTCTTGCTGGCGCTGACGTTTTCCTGCAGCACAATGGTCAGCGTATCCCCTACGTTTCTCGGGCGGCGATCCTCAAACATCGGTTGATAACCATAGTTCATCGCCTGACCGGTCTGGAAAATGGATCCGTTGGGAATAGCCTGTAAAGGCGGTGCAGGCTGCGCTGTCGTTGGGCCGGTCACCACCTTGTCGTGAGGTATATAGGCGCAACCGGACAGTGTTAACATCATCACGTATGCCAGCAGACGGGGCCGACATGGCTGCAACGCTGCAACCGACTTCGTATTCATCATCACTACGGATATCGCCTTACTTTCAGTAATCTATCCACATATTGAATCAAGGTGGCCACTTTACCCATCTGCATTCCAGCCGCAAATCAGTAAAACGCCACCCTATTTAACAAGCGCTACCCAGGAGAGATTACAGCTGGGTCAATTTCTGCAACATCTGATCGGTAGAAGAAATCGCCTTGCTGTTGATTTCATACGCGCGCTGAGTCTGAATCATTGACACCAACTCTTCGGCGACGTTCACGTTCGATGTTTCAACGAATTTCTGATAGATCAGACCCGCGCCGTTCAGGCCCGGCGTGCTCTGGGTCGGCGCACCGGAACTGGCGGTTTCCGCATACAGGTTTTCACCGAGGTTTTCCAGACCCGCCTCGTTGATGAACATAGCCAGGTTAAGCTGCCCGATCTGTACCGGCGCGGTCTGCCCCTGCTGCGTTACAGTGACCACCCCGTCGCGGCCAACCGTCAGGTTGCTGGAGTTTGCCGGGATAGTGATCGCCGGCTGAACCTGAAAGCCGCTGGATGTCACCAACTGACCGTTGGAATCCTGCTGGAAAGAGCCATCACGAGTATACGACGTGGTTCCATCCGGCATCAGCACCTGGAAGAAACCGGCACCTTTGATCGCCATATCCTTCACGTTACCGGTTTCGGAAAAGGAGCCTTGCGTATGAATGCGCTCGGTCGCCACCGGACGCACACCAGTACCCAGTTGCAAACCTGACGGCAGCGTGGTCTGTTCTGAAGACTGCGCCCCCGGCTGACGAACAGTCTGGTACATCAGGTCTTCAAATACGGCACGCTGACGCTTAAAACCATTGGTGCTGACGTTCGCCAGGTTGTTGGATATAACATCCATATTGGTTTGCTGGGCGTTCAGACCGGTTTTGGCAATCCATAAAGAACGGATCATCGAGTCACTCCTGTGCGCAAGGGCACTTAATTCATTGCAAGTATCTGATTAGCACGTTGCGTATTATCATCAACGTTGCTGATCACTTTCATCTGCATTTCAAAACGGCGCGAGTTGGAAATCATCTCCACCATCGATTCAACCGTATTGACGTTACTGCCTTCCAGTACCCCCGGCATTACCCTGACCGTTGCGTCATTCTGTAATGCCGCACCGCGCTGTTGCTGCGCAGCCGGGGACACGCGGAAAAGGCCGTCGTCGCCACGGGTCACTTCGGTTCCTGTCGCCTTGACCAGCTTCAGGCGCCCGATCTGGGTAACTGTGTTCGCGGCATCGCTAGGGTTCAGCGCGTTGATGGTGCCGTCGGGGCCGATAGTAAGCTGCGTCTGAGGCGGAACGTCAATCGGGCCACCGTCGCCCATCACCAGGTTGCCCTGAATGGTCAACTGCCCATTGGCGTTAATTTCCATATTACCGTTGCGGGTATATGCCTCGCTGCCATCCGCAGAACGCACCGCCAGCCAGCCATCCTGCGAAAGAGCAACGTCCATGGAACGCCCGGTGTAATCCATCGAACCTGGGGTGGTATCCACCCCAGGAGTCGAAGATATCACCAGTGTACGCGTCTCATTGGTAACGCCCTGGATTGGCACGGCACGCATTGCAGACAGTTGCGCACGAAAGCCCGGCGTAGAGGCGTTAGCCATGTTATGCGACGTAACGGCCTGTTGCTCCAGCGTCTGACTCGCCGCGCCCATCGCTGTATAGATAGCGTGATCCATGCAATATCCTCGTTATGATAATTAACGCAGGTTAACCAACGTGTTGAGGATCTGATCCTGCGTCTTGATGGTCTGGGCATTCGACTGGTAGTTACGCTGAGCAACGATCATGTTAACCAGTTCCTTACTCATATCGACGTTAGAACTTTCCGTTGCCTTACCCACCAGTTTCCCGAGGTTGCCGGTACCCGCCGATCCAACCACAGCCTGACCAGAATTGCCGGTTGCAGCCCATACGTTGTCGCCTTGCGGAGAAAGCCCTTCCGGGTTAGCGAAGTTAGCCAGAGCAATCTGCCCAAGAAGCTGGGTTTTCTTGTTGGAATAGGAACCAACAACACTGCCGTCTTCGCTGATGCTGTAACCGGTCAGTTCGCCCGGCTCATAGCCATCCTGAGTCGGCGTTTTGGTGCTGTTGGAACCGCTATTCTGCTGAACGGTACCCGTAAAAGACAGATTGAACGTGCTGGCGGCAGAACCGTTCAGCGTCGCCATGCTAATCGTAGCAGGAGTCGTGGTGGTTAACGCACCGCTGGTATTGAAAGACAGCGTGGTCGGCCCCTGGAAACCCGCACCGGTAATGCTGGTGTCCTGAGCATAGACATCCCAGCTGTTAGAGGCTGATTTCACAAAATACAACGCGAAGTTATGTGCGTTACCCAAACTATCGTAGGTGGTAATAGAACCTTTATAGTTTGACGTATTAGTCGGATCGGTAGGATCCCAGGTATTCGTGCTGTCTGACGAGTTCAGACTGGCGATGATCGACGCAGTGCTGGTGGCCTTGGCCGACATGGTGGTTTCCGGAATGCTCAAACCGACCGGATCCGCGCCCTGCTGAATCGCTGGCGGCGTCCCGGTAGCCGGGTAGCCGGTCAGTTGCAAACCCTGCGCGTTAACGATGTTACGGCTGCTATCCAGCGTGAACTGGCCGTTACGGCTATATACGACGCTGCCATTGCTATTGAGCAGACGGTAAAAACCATTACCGTTGATTGCCACATCTAATGAACGAGAGGTACTGGTGATAGAACCGTTGCTGAAATCCTGCAGTACGGATGCAACCCGGGTCCCCAGGCCTACGTTGGAGCCGGCATACATATCGGCGAAAGAGATATTACTGGCCTTGAAACCAACGGTAGCGGAGTTGGCAATGTTGTTGCCAATCACGTCCAGATTGTTAGAGGCAGCGTTTAAACCACTGACCGCCTGAGAAAAGCTCATAGTGCTCTCCTGAATATTGATGAACTGTTATTCACTAAAAAGTGACGCGCGTTATATCCGTAACTGCTACAAAATCTGACGTACGTTATCCAGCGTGGACTGGCCGCTCAGGCCCAGATCCAGTAATGCTCCGCTGCTGTTGGTAACCACACCATTCACGTACGCGTAGTTCAGAGCCTCTACTACCTGCTGAGTCCCATTTGAGGTAGCGGAAACAGAGATTGTATAAGCACCATCTGGCGCGGTGGTACCGTCAGAGGCCTTGCCATCCCAGGAATAGGCATGAACCCCGGCGCTCAATGAACCCAGTTCCATACTGCGAACTACTTTGCCGGAGCTATCGGTGATATTGACGGTAACGTTCTCCGCCGCATTTTCCAGCTCAACGCCGAACGGCGTAGTCGTTTCATTGCCCACCAACACTTTGGTGCCCGGCACCAGCACGCCATGACCAATCAATGATGCAGCCTGAATGGACTGGTTACTGTTGATTTGCGTAGAAATGGATCCCAGAGTGGTATTCAGCTTCTCGATGCCGCTCACCGTGTTTAACTGAGCCAGCTGAGAGACCAACTGGTTGTTATCCATCGGGTTGGTTGGATCCTGATTTTTCAGCTGGGCAACCAGCAAAGTCAGGAAGCTATTCTGTAAATCGGCACTGCTACTTCCGCTGATAGATGATGATGTCGATGTGGACGATGTACTTTGGACGTCACTGACAGAAGAGGTGGTAGCCATGAGTTCTCCAGATTACTGACCAATGGTTAATGTCTTCAGCATCATCGATTTTGTGGTATTCAATACTTCCACGTTCGCCTGATAGCTTCGGGACGCCGAAATGGTGTTAACCATTTCATTGACGGGATCCACATTCGGCATGCGGACATAGCCTTTGGCATCGGCCAGCGGATTTCCCGGCTGATAAACCAGTTTTTCCGGAGAAGGATCTTCGACCACTTTGGCGACCTTAACACCGCCAGTCGCCTGCCCCGGCGCTGCATCAACCTCAAAAACCACCTGCTTGGCGCGATAGGGCTGGCCGTCGGGGCCCGTAACGCTGTCGGCGTTGGCCAGGTTACTGGCGCTGACGTTAAGGCGTTGAGACTGGGCAGAAAGCGCCGAGCCGGAAATATCGAAAATATTAAGTAACGACATGAGACATCAACCTTATAGTTGTCGCCAATGCTGTTATGATGACCCGGACTGAAGTACCGACATCATCCCTTTGATCTGCCCGCCGATGAGCGTCAGGCTGCTCTGATACTTGAGGCTGTTATCCGCGAAGTTGGTACGCTCGCGATCCATATCGACCGTGTTTCCATCAAGAGCCGGCTGAGTCGGGACACGATAAAGCAGATCAAGTTCGGGCGGCTGTACTGTCTGAGCGGGAATATGACGTGCAGACGTCAGGCTCAGCGATACGGATTGACCGCTGGCACGCCCTTGCTCCATGACCTTGTTCAGTTCGCTGGCAAAATCAATGTCACGCGCCTGATAACCAGGAGTATCCGCGTTGGCAATGTTGGCAGCCAGAATCTCCTGACGCTGGGCACGGAGATTCAATGCTTCTTGCTGAAACCGTAGCGCGGTATCCAATTTATCGAGCATGCTCCCTCCGCAATTTAAACTTTAGTGCTGGTAGGATAATTCTCATCCTGTAAAAATCATCGCAAGAATAGACATAAAATGAAGCGCTATTTATTGCCTTAACTGTAAGCAAGTACCGTTACACTAATAGCGTGAAATTAACCGGTTTTTGGAGAGCGTAAGACTGATGCCGGATATCAGAAAATACATACAGTTATCGATTTTGGGCATCCTGTTTGCCCCGGTACTGGTGAATGCTGCCGATCTTGCATCACAAATTTCCCGTTTCTTTTCGGATAATTTTAAAGGTTCATCCAATACGATTAATGTGGTGGTGAAGACGCCTGAGGCCCAATGGCTCGACTGTGAAAATCCGCAAATTTCACTGCCGGGTAATGCCAAAATGTGGGGCAATCTTTCGGTGTCTGTGCGCTGTAGCCAAGAGCGGCGTTTTGTTCAGGTTGAAGTACAGGTTACTGGGAACTATGTGGTCGCCGCAGCGCCTATCGGCCGGGGAGCTGAGCTGACATCCGGCGATATTCGAACCATCCGCGGCAGGATCGATCAACTTCCTCCCCGTGCTTTGTTCACCCCGGAAGAGGCCCAAGGCGCGGTGGCGTTGCGGGATATCGCGCCAGGTCAGGCCCTTACCCAGGTCATGATTAGGAAACCCTGGGTGATCCGTGCCGGGCAAAACGTGCAGATTCTGGCCCAGGGGGATGGCTTTAGCGTACGTAGCGAAGGAAAGGCCATGAACAATGCGGCTTCAGGTCAGTCTGCCAGAGCCCGCACGGCTTCAGGGCAGGTTGTATCCGGCATCGCCACCGACGATGGGATTATTCTGATCTCGCAATAATTTGCTAAAGTAATGCTCAATGCTGCCGATATGATGTACATAGTCGCTGATGATATACTGGTTAAATAAATGCCAGCTTTAGATGGTGTTAACCATCTCATTGATTATCATCATTTATATTTTTCATGACGCGAGCACACTACCATGAGCATTGATCGGACCCAGTCAGTCAAACCGGTAAGCCAGGTTCAACCCCGGGATACCGGCGACGTAGCAAAATTGAAGCGGAAGGAAGAAACAGGGCAGCAAAGCGGTGTGACCGGAACTCAGGTTAAACTGAGCGATGCACAGTCCAAGCTGATGCAACCGTCGTCGCAGGACATCGATATGCAGCGCGTGGAAACCCTGAAGCAGGCTATTCGTGACGGCTCATTAAAAATGAACGTTGGTAAAATTGCCGATGCATTAATTAAAGATGCTCAGGACTTAATCTCAGGCGACTAACCCTATGGAAAAACTTGTAAAGCTGCTGGAGCAACTTCTGTTCAACATGCGTGAACTTGAAGCTGTGCTGTCTGATGAGCAGTTGTTGCTCTGCGCAGGCCATGTTGATGGGCCAGCTCTGCAAGTGGTTACCGATAAAAAGGGTTCTTTATTATCGACTATCCAGCATTTGGATAAAATTCGCCTGCAGGGAGAATCAGTGTTGCGTGTGAAAGCACCTTATTCTAACCATGCCGCCCTGGAGCAAACCTGGCAACAGATCACCGCGTTAAGTGAGTCACTGCGCGATAAAAACCAGCACAACGGCTTACTGCTTGGTTATCATCTCGATCATAATGAAAAAGCGTTGGCGGTGCTGAAACCTCGTCACGCACAGTCTCTGTACGGGCCGGACGGCCAATCTCGCAGCAATTCGATTTCTGGTCGGCGAATCAGTATCTGATTTGGTTTGAGCCAGTCGGTTTACTCACATATCTAGTCGTAGAAATGCCAGTGCATATCATCGTAATGCACTATTTATAGTTCACCGATATTTCATTGGATGCCACATCCACCGACGTAACCATCCGCCCGCTTCCGGGTACATAGAACAACATCCTAAACTCGCTGTTGGCAGGTACGCCCTGCAATCCGTAGGTTTGCCCGCTGGCGCCATCCAGATTGACGCAACGATTAGCAGCGCAAAGCTTGACGGCAAGATCTATCGGGGCCGGAGATTTCAGTTGGTATCGCCAGTAGATTACCGTCACGGACTGGGCTGCCGTTACGCCCAATCCCGAGGGAGGAAGTAGCGCCGGCGAAGAAGCCAGCGCCCCCTTGTATTGAAATGATGGCCCGGTCAGGTTTGTATTCCACCCGCCTTGTTGAGCGTGGGCGCTGAATGAAAACGCCCCTGCCGCTAAACTAATAAAACCGGCTATCAACACTTTCTTCATCAGGAAGACTCACCAATCATCGACGTCATTCTGATCTGCCGGCTATCGCTGATCTCAAGGTTCGACAATACCGCAATTTGCGGCAGACTGCGGCGCAGAAAACGTGACAATAATCCGCGCAGTGCGTGGTTAACCAGCAACACCGGCGGTGCTCCCAGCATTTCCTGTCGTTGTAATGCCTGTTTTGCCTGCTCCAGCAATCTGTCGCTCAATCCAGGTTCCAGTCCACCGCCGCCCTGAAGCGCCTGTAGCAACAGACGCTCCAGCGCACTATCAAGGCCAATCACCTGCAGTTCCGTATCGCCCGGGAACCACTGTTGCGTGATAGCCCGCCCCAGCGCAATACGCACCGCGGTAGTCAGTTCATAGGGATCGGTTTGCACCGGTGCCTGTTCGGCCAGTGTTTCAATAACCGTGCGCATGTCCCGAATCGAAACCTGTTCGCTCAACAGATTCTGCAGCACCTTGTGCAGGGTCGTTAAGGTCACCACGCCCGGAATAAAGTCTTCGGTCAGCTTCGGCATTTCCTGAGACACACGGTCCATCAATTGCTGCGCTTCCTGGCGACCGAACAACTCACTGGCATGCAGACTGAGTAAATGATTCAGGTGCGTAGCCACGACCGTGCTGGCCTCAACCACGGTGTACCCCTGTGTTTGCGCCTGCTCTTTCAGCGCACTTTCAATCCAGATCGCAGGCAAGCCAAAAGCGGGGTCTTTCGTCAAATCCCCTGGCAAGGTGCCTACCGCATTGCCGGGGTTAATCGCCATCCAGCGCCCCGGATGGGCTTCTCCGCTGCCGATCTCAACCCCTTTCATCAGGATACGATAGCTGGCCGGTTGCAGATCCAGATTGTCCCGAATGTGCACCACCGGGGGCAGAAAGCCCATTTCCTGAGCAAATTTCTTTCTGATACTACGAATACGCCCGAGCAACTCGCCATTTTGCTGAAAGTCGACCATCGGAATCAGGCGGTACCCTACTTCCATGCCAAGCGGATCTTCCAGTTGTACATCAGACCAACTGGCCTCCACCACCTGCGGTGCAGCAGGTGCCGTAGCCGCCGCTTCATTCGCCGCAAACTCCGCTTTGCTTTCTCCTTTCTTCATCCACCAGGCCAACCCTAACAACGCGCCGGTGAAAAGCAGGAAAACAAAGTTAGGCATGCCGGGGACCAAACCGATCAGCCCCAACACCCCGGCGCTCAGGATCATGACGCGCGGGTTATTGAACAGCTGAGTCACCATCTGCTGGCCAACATCCTGATCGGTACTGACGCGAGTCACGATCACACCGGCCGCGGTTGAAATCACCAGAGCAGGGATTTGCGCCACCAGACCATCACCGATGGTCAACAGCGTGTAGTTCTCAACCGCCTGCCCCAGCACCATATCATGCTGAACTACCCCTACCAGCAGCCCACCAATGATGTTGATAGCCATAATCATCAGCCCGGCGACGGCGTCACCTCGCACGAACTTACTGGCACCATCCATAGAGCCGTAGAAATCCGCCTCCTGGGTTACTTCAGAACGCCGCTTCTTGGCTTCATCTTCACCGATCAACCCGGCATTCAGGTCGGCATCGATGGCCATTTGCTTACCCGGCATACCGTCCAACGTAAAGCGCGCGCCCACCTCAGCGATACGGCCAGCACCCTTCGTGATAACCATAAAGTTGATCAGCACCAGGATAATGAACACCACAATACCGATAGCGAAGTTGCCGCCGACCAGGAAATGGCCGAATGCTTCAACCACACGTCCGGCGGCGCCGGCGCCGGTATGCCCATCCATCAGAATGACACGTGTCGATGCCACGTTGAGCGACAGACGCAACAGCGTGGAAAACAGCAGGATGGTGGGAAAGGCGGCAAAATCGAGTGTGCGCTGGGTAAACATGGCGACCAGCAGCACCATGATGGACAGTGCGATGTTGAACGTAAACAGCAAGTCCAGAACAAACGGTGGCAACGGCAGAACCATCATCGACAAGATGAGCAATATCAGAACAGGTCCTGCCAAAATCTGCCATTGTGAACCTTTCATATTGCCTGGTAGGCGAAGCAAAGAGGCCAGATTAGCCATCGGTTGTTTTCTCTTTAGAAAAATCCAGTGCATCCGGCACAGGTAAGTTTTTAGGTTTACGCGGTATCAAACCGCCTTCACGTTTCCAGCGCTTGAGCTGGTAGACCCAGGAAAGCACTTCAGCAACCGCCGCATATAGTCCGGTAGGAATGTGATGCCCGATCTCAGTATGGCGGTAAAGGGCTCGCGCCAGCGGTGGTGCTTCCAGAATCGGGATACGATGCTCTGACCCCAGTTCACGAATGCGCAGCGCTATCTGATCGGCGCCTTTTGCCAGCACCTTGGGCGCATGCATTTTTTTCTCATCATACTTTAGTGCAACGGCATAGTGGGTCGGGTTGGTAACAATCACATCCGCTTTCGGCACATCCGCCATCATTCGGCGCTGGGCCATCGCACGCTGCTGTTGACGAACACGGCCTTTGACATGCGGATCCCCTTCATGTTCTTTGTATTCGTCGCGAATTTCCTGCTTGCTCATACGCAGCCGCTTAATATGGCTCCATATCTGCCAGCCCACGTCAAAAGCCACCATGGGAAACAGCCCCAGAATCACCCAAAAGCAGCACAGGAAAGCAATGTTCAGCGCATCTTTTATCGCGCTCCCCAATGGCTCTGACACAAGGTGCAGCATGCTATTCCAGTTGTGCTTGAGAAACCAGAAAGTAATGCAGCCGACAATGACGGCTTTGAGGATGGCTTTAAATAATTCGGCCAATACATGAGTTGAAAACATACGTTTCAACCCCGATAGCGGATTCATTTTACCAAAATCGAAGCTGATCGCCTTGGTGCTAAAAATCAGTCCCCCCAGCAATACCGGCGCAGCCAGGGCAACCAGCACCAGACCGAATAAGATGGGAACAAGCGCCATCACCGCCTGCTCGATCAGCGAGCCGACATGGGAAATGATTAACCGCTCATCACTGATGAAGTTATGGTCAAAGATCAATCCTTTGGCCATCATATCCGTCAACCTGGCAGCCATGCCGGAGCCGCTGCCCCACAAAATCGCCAGGCCGGCGATCAACATAAGCACCGACGTCAATTCTCGCGATCGGGGGATCTGACCTTCTTCTCGAGCTTTTTCCGTTCGTTGGGGGGTGGGAGCTTCTGTTTTCTCCAGATCGCTATCGTCTGCCACTACAGCCGCTCCTGTTAATGCTCGCCGACATAAAGTTATACACCGCTAGCATGACAAATCCGGCAAATCGCGATGGGTAGAAAAAAGGAGAAAATAAGCGGCTATTTATTTTATTGCATAAGACGGGGCGCAGGAATTTACGATCGAGACACGCCCGATCGTAAACATCCACATACCTTACGCCACGATGCCCACTCATACGGATGCAATGGGTGTCGGGGGAAAATCAGAAACCCAGGCTATCCAACAGGTCATCAACCTGATCCTGGTTAGAAACAATACCTGCAGCGGTTTTATCAACCTGGGGCCCATTAAGCAGGCCTTCATTCGCACGACGGGTTTCAGACGGTTTTTCCGGAATGTTTTCCAGCAAGACCATCAGCAGTTGTTTTTCGATTTCCTGGACAACATCCATCATGCGCTTAATCACTTGTCCGGTTAAATCCTGGAAATCCTGAGCCATCATGATTTCCAGCAACTGCGCATTGGTAAACGCAGTATGGTCCGGGACGGATTCGAGGTAGTTACGCGTATCGGTAACCAACTCACGCGCCTCCGACAGTTCAATCGGATTTTCAAACCACTGATCCCAGCGAACCTTCAGGGATTTAGACTCTTCTTCCAGTTGATTCTGACGCGGTTGAGCTGCTTCAACACAACTCAATGCACGCTCTGCCGCCTGCGCGGTCATCTGGACTACATAATCAAGACGATCGCGAGCGTCAGGAATCGCTTCCGCCGCTTCAGTGATCGCCTGATCTAAACCAAGCTCTTTCAGGCTGTCACGCAGCATGCGTGTCAATTGCCCGATACGAGAAATAATCTCTGTGGCAGACGCATGATCGTTAATGGGCATCGGATGTGGATTCATGGCATCTCCTTACATACCAAGCTTTTCGAAAATCTTACTCAGTTTTTCTTCAAGCGTAGCGGCAGTAAACGGTTTAACAACATAACCACTGGCACCAGCCTGTGCTGCAGCAATAATATTCTCTTTCTTTGCCTCAGCGGTTACCATCAGTACGGGAAGCTTGGAAAGCGCACCATCGGCACGGATAGCCTGTAACAGCTCAAGTCCGTCCATATTAGGCATATTCCAGTCAGAAATGACAAAATCGAAACCGCCCGAACGGAGCTTGTTCAGAGCATCAGCGCCATCTTCCGCTTCTTCCACATTGTTGAAGCCCAGCTCTTTTAGTAGATTTCGAACAATACGACGCATCGTCGAAAAATCATCCACTACTAAAAATCTGAGTTCTTTATCAGCCATACCTACTCCTAATATTATTGCTCACCCGGAGCTGCTATATACGTAATGCCTGTCCGGCAGAAACTTGTGCCAGCATCCGCTGACTCACCTGGTGCAAATCCACCACCTCATCGACACCACCGAGTGCAATAGCCTCTCGCGGCATACCGAATACCACACAGCTGGCTTCATTTTGCGCGATCGTATACGCTCCCGCTTTATGAAGCTCCAGCATTCCCGCGGCCCCATCATTTCCCATGCCGGTTAGGATTACTCCTACCGCATTTCGCCCGGCGTACTGTGCAACAGAGTGGAACAGTACGTCAACAGAAGGACGATGGCGATTAACCGGCGGGCCATCATGCAATTTCACCTGATAGTTCGCACCGCTACGCGCCAGTTCAAGGTGGCGGGCACCCGGCGCGATATACGCATGCCCTGGCAGGACACGCTCACCGTCTTCGGCCTCTTTCACTGTAATCTGGCACAGTTTATTCAACCGCTCAGCGAAAGATTTGGTAAATCCCGGCGGCATATGCTGAGTAATCAGCAACGCCGGGCTGGTCGGCGGCAACGGCTGCAAGACATGCCTGATCGCCTCGGTGCCGCCGGTTGAGGCGCCAATCGCGATCAGCTTTTCACTACTGAGCAACGGTGTGCTGGGAATCAGCACCGTAGGCGCCGGCGCCGCGTTGCGCTGGGGCAAACGTGCCTTGGCAGCCATACGGATCTTTTCCGCAATCAGCTCACTGTATGCCAACATTCCTTCGCGAATACCTAACTGAGGCTTGGTCACAAAATCGATCGCCCCGAGCTCAAGCGCCCGCAAAGTAATTTCCGAACCTTTGCCGGTCAGCGAAGACACCATTACCACTGGCATCGGACGGAGTCGCATTAATTTTTCAAGAAAATCAAGGCCATCCATGCGCGGCATTTCCACGTCGAGCGTCAACACCTGCGGATTGAACTTCTTGATTAAATCACGAGCCACTAAAGGATCAGGTGCAGTGGCAACCACCTCCATATCGGGATGACTATTAATGATTTCGGTCATGATCTGACGCATTAACGCAGAATCATCAACACATAATACTTTTATTTTGCTCATTATCTTTCCTTAGCCAGCCCATAAACAGTCTGCCCGCGCAGGTAAAATTCCCGACTGATCTGACTGAAGTTCTCTGAATGCCCGGCAAACAATAATCCGCCCGGTTTAAGCAGCGGAACAAAACGACGTAAAATGCGCTCTTGAGTCTCTTTATCAAAATAAATCATTACGTTACGACAAAAAATCGCATCAAAAGGCGCTGGCAGAGACCACTCGGGAGCCAACAGATTCACTTGCTGAAAATGTATCATGTTCGCCAGATCCGGCCGCACGCGGACCAGCCCGCTGTGCGGCCCGGTTCCCCGTAAAAAGAAACGCTGCATCTGCTGTGGAGAAAGCGAACGCAGATCCTCCTGCCGGTAAATGCCGGCAGACGCTTTCTCTAAAACCTGTGTATCAATATCGCTGGCTATGATCTGACAGTTACTGGCACGGTCACCATAGACTTCAGCAAGGGTCATCGCCAGTGAATAGGGTTCTTCTCCCGTAGACGCGGCAGTACACCAGATGCTGTATCCGCCAGGCCGCTTGCGTGCGTGCTCGGCAAGAATGGGGAAATGGTGTGCCTCACGAAAAAACGCGGTCAGATTGGTCGTTAACGCATTAATAAATGCCTGCCATTCAGCACTGTTCGGATCCGACTCCAGCAAAGCAAGGTACTGGCCAAAATCGTTGATTCCCAGTAAGCGCAACCGTCTGACCAGGCGGTTATAGACCATTTCACGTTTATGGTCAGCCAGCACGATGCCAGCACGCTGATAGATAAGCTGGCTGATTCTTCGAAAATGAACATCAGACAGCGGCAACCGTTCAACCATCTGACTTAAAATAGATGTAGAACCTGAACGATTTGGCGATGGTGTATTTTTCATATCTGACCGCCCGAAAATGGATAGATGATTTTATTGTTTTCCAATCAGACTTCCCATTATAGCTATTACAGGTCTCATGCTTTAATCTCCGGCATCTTCTTATACGATGAACCGGGTACCATCCATAATACCAGCGGGAAGCGTGCTTTCATCAGCCCTTCTCCGACGGATTAATGGCGGTAATCATGCGATGGTTTACATTGATGCCTTTTCGGCATTGTTCACCGTGAAGATTGCTCACCGAAAAGTAATGCCACTCTATATTGTCACCATATGCATATAGTCACCATTCGCTCCTGAGCGCTGCCGACCCGTATCTGACTAGCAACCACGTTCAGAATCCCGTTAAAATATGCCCATACAGTTGGCATTACTTATATCAATCGGCCGTATTAAACCTTTCTTTAACTAAAGAAGCGTCATAACGGTAACAAAAATTAAAACTGCAACCTTTGTCTCAAAACCGCAGCCGTATCAATACCGCCTGCATAACATTAAGGCACAGAATCCCTTAAAAATATCTTAAGTAAACATCATCCAATATAGCGTCTCCCTGCCATTTTTTTGTTCCGTGATGCAGCTTTCATTAGTAAGAAAAAAGAAAGCTGTAAAAATCATCAGATGAAAATCTATGCTCAGCATTGTTATTGTTGCTCAGGATAAGTTTTCATTATTGCTTGTCTATTTATCGGATGGGCCGATAACCTGGCCCATCCGACTCAGCGATTAAAAGGTTTCCCAGTTCTCGGTGGTTTTACTGGTTCTGGCCTTTTGCTCTTTTTCTGCAGAAGCCGACGTTGCCAGAAGAACTGGTTTCGCGACCGGCGCCCGCGAGGCAATCGCAGTTGGGCGTCCAGCCATCGCGTTGTCTGACAACCGGAATACGGCCACCGCCTGATTCAGCACCCGAACCTGCTCTTCAAGCGCGTGCGCCGCAGAAGCCGACTCTTCCACCAGCGAAGCATTCTGTTGGGTCACTCGGTCCATCTCGGTTACCGCCAGGCCAACCTGATCGATACCGCGGCTTTGCTCCTCAGACGCCGAAGCAATTTCCCCCATGATGTCAGTAACGCGTGTAACGGCACCAACGATCTCGCCCATGGTTTCACCCGCACTTTCAACCAGTACAGAGCCTTCTTCAACCCGATTTACCGAATCCTCAATCAGAGATTTAATCTCTTTTGCCGCTTGAGCGCTTCGTTGTGCCAGATTACGTACCTCTCCTGCCACAACAGCAAAGCCTCTTCCCTGCTCCCCGGCTCTGGCCGCTTCGACAGCAGCGTTCAGCGCCAGGATATTGGTCTGAAAAGCGATACCGTCGATCACGCTGGTGATATCAGCAATCTTCTGCGAACTACCGGCAATGTTATGCATGGTTTTCACCACGTTATCGACAACCTTACCGCCTTTCTGCGCTGTTTCAGAGGCGCTCAACGCCAGTTGACTTGCCTGACGCGCATTTTCGGCGTTCTGCTTCACGGTGGATGTCAACTGTTCCATGCTGGCTGCGGTTTCCTCCAGCGCGGCAGCCTGCTGTTCGGTTCTTGAGGACAAGTCACTATTGCCGGCGCTGATTTCCGATGCACCGGTATAAATGGCTTCTGCCCCCTGACGAACCGCGCTGACCGTCGTAAAGAACTCAGTCTGCATGTGACGCAGGCTATCGGCCAGGATCCCCATTTCGTTCGTGCCATGGAAATCAATCCGGGTAGTCAGGTCGCCTTTCGCCATATGTCGGATATGTTCGATAAGATTAGTCAATGGCTGAATAAGCGAACGGTTGATACCCAGCCAGACGAGCAGCGCCATCACGACAACCAGTATCGCTACCGATATCAGCAGCCATAATGCCGTCGAATAAGCCGAATTATTTTCCTCCACGGCATTGGCATAGACTTTGTCGTAAGATTCTTTGTAAGAATAATAGGCCTTCTCGAACTTGTCCTGGAAACTTTGGGTCGGCTGATCAAAAAACTCCTTCAGCTTGCCATTGGAAATAAAAACAATCAGATCACTTAATGCGCTGTTCAATACGGTGTAATTATCTTTCACCACTTGAGCTACAGCCGGATCCTGCTGATTGGTATAAGGGATTTTTTCATAGTTGGCGAAGTGAGTATTAGCGATAACCAGCTGTTTTTTCGCCAGTTCAATCAGTTCCTTGGCTGACACGCCGCCAGAAGCGCCGCCTGATGCGTCCATGGCATAACGCGTTCCGGCACGGTTTAACGTGTTGCGCGTCTGCAATAAATAAGACCAGGTAGATTCCAGTTCTGATTTCTGCTGATTAATAATTCGCGTTGTCGTGAAGATATCTCTATCCGACTTCAGTGCATTAAAAAATAACCCACCAGAAATGATTTGAAGAGCAATGAATAGTCCAAGAACAATAACGAGCCCGGTAACAACTTTTACACGATTCAGCATATTAAGCCTTAATAACAACGATCACTGATGCTTGAGCATCTCTATAACTTTTGAATTCCAGAGATTGAGGGTATCAAATGACATGGGCCACCGAAGTGGCCCAATATGGCTGGTTTATTAAACCTTCATGACGCTGTCAACCAACGCCATTTCCTCGCTGCTGAGTAGTTTCTCAATATCAACCAGAATCAGCATACGTTCGCCCAGAGAACCCAGACCGGTGAGATATTCCGTCGACAGGGTCACCGCAAACTCCGGCGCCGGACGAATTTGATCGGCAGTCAGTGACAACACGTCAGACACGCCATCAACCACAATACCCACGACACGCTGCCCCAAATTCAAAACAATGACGACCGTATTGTCATCATAGTCGACTTCCTGCTGCATGAATTTAATGCGCAAATCGACAATCGGCACAATGACGCCGCGAAGATTGGTAACGCCTTTAATAAAGCTAGGCGTGTTGGCAATGCGAGTGACTTGATCGTAACCGCGAATCTCTTGAACCTTCAAAATATCCACGCCGTACTCTTCGTCACCCAGCGTGAAAATCAAAAATTCCTGACCTACTGTCTCGCCTGCTAATTTTGTGACATTTGCAAGTCCAGTCATGTTTCTCACCTTTAATCTATAGCTGTAATTTGCTGTTAAGCTGCGGTTTCAACCACACGCTTTTCCCGATAAAGCGCCTGCAACGCAGAAACATCCACAATCAGCGCTACGCTACCATCACCCAAAATAGTTGCGGCTGAAACGCCTGGCACCTTGCGATAATTGCTTTCCAGGTTTTTCACAACAACCTGATGCTGACCAATCAACTGGTCAACCAGCAAGGCATAACGACGACCGGCACTCTGCAGGATAACAACGATACCCTGAGTGGCATCCGTTTTTGCTCCGGCGACATCGAACACCTGATACAGCTCAACCAGTGGCAGATATTCGCCACGAACCTGCAGCACACGCTCCCCACCCGCCAGAGGATACAAATCCTCGGCCTGCGGCTGCGAGGACTCCATGACCGCGTTAAGCGGCAGGATAAATACTTCATTATTGACCTTGACCGACATCCCATCCAGGATCGCCAGCGTCAACGGCAGAAGAATGCGGATGGTGGTTCCTTTCCCTTTCACGAAATGAATTTCAACATGCCCACCCATCTCCTGAATATTCCGTTTCACCACATCCATGCCAACGCCACGGCCCGACACATCTGTCACTTTCTCAGCAGTAGAAAAGCCGGGAGCAAAAATCAGCATGCCGACTTCTTCATCAGTCATGCTATCGCTTACCGCCATCCCCTGAGATAGGGCTTTGGCCAGGATACGTTCGCGATTCAGACCGGCGCCGTCGTCAATTACTTCGATACAGATATTGCCGCCCTGATGTTCCGCAGACAACGTCAGGTTGCCCACGGCCGACTTGCCCGCTTCAATACGTTTTTCCGGTGATTCGATACCATGGTCGAGACTGTTACGCACAAGGTGCGTCAACGGGTCAATAATGCGTTCGATCAGACTCTTATCCAGCTCGGTTGAACTCCCCAACTGGGTCAGTTCAACTTCTTTGCCCAGCTTGGCGGCCAGGTCGCGAACCAGACGCGGGAAACGGCTGAATACATATTCCATCGGCATCATACGGATGGACATCACGGACTCTTGCAAGTCACGCGCATTGCGTTCTAACTGCCCCATGCTATTAAGCAGGTCGCCATGAGCGACCGGATCCAGAGCACTGGAACGCTGAGCCAGCATCGACTGAGTAATCACCAGCTCACCAACCAGGTTAATGAGCTGGTCAACTTTTTCCACCGCCACACGAATACTGGTATCACCAGTTTTTTGTCTGCCTTTGGCCGCGTCATTGCCGCCTGCCGGTTTGGCCGTCGGTGCAGACGCCACTGGCGCAACAGGCTGAACGGGCGCAGCAGGCGCAGATTCGACCGGTGCAACGGGTGGTGCCGCGTCGGCTGGCGCCGCCTCAGCGACAGATTTGAAGTTGATTTGGTCCGGCTCCAGCACAAAACACAGCACAGCGCTGATGTCATCTTCACTGGCTGACGTATCCAGCGTTAGTTCAACACTAGTGCTAGTCTGCGCCGTATCCTTCACCGTACCCAGATTTCCCAGTTCCTCAAGCAACTGGGGAATATCCGACTCTTTCAGATTGGTAAGGGCAATACGCAATCCCGAATGACCGCCGGCGGAAGCCGGTGCAGGGGTCGCGGAAACCGGTTGTTCAGCCGCTACCTTGACAGGGACAGCTCCGGCAGCACCATCTTCTTTGGACTCCAGAGCAAGCTGGCGCAGAGCCTGGCAGATATACTCAAAGCTTTCGGCGTTGGGCTCTTGCGCGGTTTTGTAAGCATCCAACTGATCCTGCATGATATCTTTGGTTTCCAAAAACAGGTTGATAATATCAGTGCTCAATCGCATTTCACCGCGCCTGGCACCATCCAACAGGTTTTCTAATATGTGTGTGGTTTCTTGCAATACCTTGAAACCGAACGTTCCCGCGCCCCCTTTAATCGAGTGAGCAGCGCGAAATATGGCATTCATCTGTTCCGTATCGGGCGCTAACGGATCAAGTTGCAATAAATGCTGCTCCATGTCCGCCAACAATTCATCTGCTTCATCAAAGAATGTTTGATAAAAAGCACTCATGTCCATGCTCACGTGGGTCACCTCTGCTGTGAATCGCGGCTTGTTGAAGAAGGTGTCGCCTGGCTATCAGGTGCTGCGGGCAAAGCTGTAGTAGGCTGCCGACGTCCTGTCGTCGACGCGCCATTCGCCCCCGATGCCGGCGCCGTCGTTGCCGGTGCCTGAGCAGGAGCCACAGTTGAGCCAGATACAGGCGTCCCATTGGTTTCGGGTTGTGGTGCAGCCGTACTGTTACCGTTATCGGCAGGCGCGGTAGCAGGTTTGGCCTTATCCATCCCCATGTTTTGTAAATTTTCTATTTTATCAATGTTTACTGCGCTGCTTTCAGCATTTTCACGCTCAATGTTTTCCTGCGCCTGCTTGTTAAGGACAACCAGACTGATACGCCGGTTGATGGCATCGCTGCCGCCCTTCGCCTGCTTTAGATTCATCGTGTCGGCCATACCAACTACGCGCAGAACCTTACCTTCAGCCAGTCCACCTATAATCAGTTCACGCCGGGAAGCATTAGCGCGATCGGCCGACAATTCCCAGTTACTGTAGCCCCGCTCCCCCATCGCATACTGAGCATCATCAGTATGGCCCGATAAACTGATTTTATTAGGAATATCATTCAAAATTGGCGCGATAGCTCGCAAAATATCGCTCATGTACGGCTCAACCTGGGCGCTGCCGGTTTTAAACATTGGGCGATTGTTGCTGTCGATAATTTGAATACGTAGTCCTTCATCCACCATTTCAATCAACAGGTGCGGACGTAACGCTTTAAGACGGGGATCAGCCTCAATCAACTGATCGAGCCGCTCCCGCAGTTTGTTCAGTTTGATTTCCTCAAGACGGCCGTCCATGGTGTCAATCTGCCGCTTTACATCGCCTTCTTGCTGAGTGGGATCCGAACCACCGCCCGGAATGGGGTTGGAGGCATCACTCATCTTCGGACCAGAGGTAATGGCAATTTTCAATGGTGTGCGGAAATATTCGGCAATCTGAGCCAACTGGGAAGGTGAGGAAATGGCGATCAGCCACATGACCAGAAAGAGAGCCATCATAGCAGTCATGAAGTCGGCGTAAGCAATCTTCCATGAACCACCATGATGAGCGGCATGCCCCGATTTACGTTTTTTGCGGATAATGGGATGCTGGTGTTTCATGCGTCATTTTCCGATGCCTGCTGTGCCGGTGCCTTCACATTACGAATATGCTCTTCCATTTCGGTAAACGAAGGACGCACTGTTGAGTAAAGGGTTTTACGACCGAATTCAACAGCAATCTGCGGCGCATAACCATTCAGGCTGGATAACAGCGTCACCTTGATGCACTGAAGGACCTTGATCTTTTCCGAGTTCTTCTGGCGTAACAGCGACGCCAGCGGCGACACGAAGCCATAAGCCAGCAAAATACCCAGGAACGTCCCCACCATCGCATGGGCGATCATCATCCCCAGCTCTGCGGCAGGGCGATCGACAAACGCCAGTGAATGCACAACCCCCATGACCGCCGCCACGATACCGAATGCGGGCAAGCCATCCCCCATCAGGTTCAGACTGGTGGCCGG
This sequence comes from Dickeya dadantii NCPPB 898, assembly GCF_000406145.1. Lineage (NCBI taxonomy): Bacteria > Pseudomonadati > Pseudomonadota > Gammaproteobacteria > Enterobacterales > Pectobacteriaceae > Dickeya > Dickeya dadantii. Next base: position 3,058,812 of record NZ_CM001976.1, read on the forward strand.
CACTTCGACTTCATGCTCGACAGTTTCGATCTCTTCATCCATCAGCGTTTCGATTTCAAACGCATTCATGTTGCCACTAACCATCAGTCGCAAATAATCCGTGACGAATTCTACGATATAGTCATCAGAAAGGATGCGGGGATAATTGGAGAAAATCTCACTCTCTTTTGGGTTGTCGATATCAAACTCCAGTGAGAGCATCCCCTGCTGACGGGACTTGGCCATCAGCCGGAATAATACCGCCATCAGATCCATGTATACGGCTTTCGTATATTGGGAGCCTTTCAACAGCGTGGGAAGCGCTTTCAGCGTCGCCTTGATCGCTTTGCCGTTGTTACCAACAATAAACGCACCAGCAGCCGCACCACCAATAATCAACAGTTCCGAAGGCTGATACAACGCCCCCAACTCGCCACCCACGATAAGATAACCGCCAAGTATGGAGCCTATAGTGACAAGATAACCCAATATAACCAGCACAAGAATTCCTTATAGATAGTAAAAGGGTGGCGGAGAGAGTTATAAATGCAGTCTTACCAACGACTTATTTGGAGGGAATACTGCCATCGGGCAATGAACACGCGATGACAGAACCACAAAATCGCCATCAGGCTCAGACTGCATGTTTAACCTGTTCGTCCAGCAGTTGAGGTATGATATCGGCAACGCTCGGCGAAAGTTTACGTCTTTTTACTGCTCTGGAGGGTGGCTGGCATAAACTGCAGACAAAACTATTCTTGGGCTGGTGCGCATGGGTAATAAACATTCCCTTGCAGCAATTACATGCGGACAGTTGCAACATGCCGCTATCCACAAAACGGACCAATGTCCAGGCGCGGGTCAACGCCAGCAAAGGCACATCGCTTTGGGGAGCACATTGTTCGAGGTAAAGGCGATAAGCCTTGATTACCGCCTCGACGCCGGTGCATTGTCCATTTTTGAGCAAAAACAGATAGGCGTTATAGAACATGGAAGAATGAATATTCTGTTCCCATGTCATGAACCAGTCGGTAGAAAACGGCAGCATTCCTTTCGGCGGAGGGCTACCTCGCAATTCTTTATACAGCTTGATCAAGCGACCGCGACTTAATTGCGTCTCGCTTTCCAGCATCTGCAGACGCGCGCCCAGTGAAATGAGCTCCATCGCCAGCTGGATATCCTTAGCTTCCTGAACAATACTTTTTTCCGCCATCATTATGCCCTTTTCTTAGGCAAGCCTTCTTCTTTTGAAGACAGCTCTTGTAATAAATGACTCGACAACAAAATACCGGTATGGATCTGTTGCAGATCGTCAACCCGGGATTCTTGTGTTAATAACTTAATCGTATTGTGATCACTGAAGCGGAAATGACATATTAACTGATTGGTTTCAGCGAGCTTTACCATTTGCGGCAAAGTCATCTGCATCAATGCTTCGGCCATTTCTTCATTGATACCCAACCGAAACATTGCTGATGCTTTTTCGTCATTTATTAATCGCTGAGCCAGTAACAAATAAGACAAATTGATGTCATAAATGTGCTTGAGCAATTCAGAGGTACCCATATTCCCATCCCGACAGACTATGTTTCAAACATAAGTTAGGTGATAGACTGCTCACCCGCTAAACAATCACTCTCCATAGGTGGCATGAAAACTATCGGTGCCAGATAATTCTACTACTTTATAATCTTCTAATATGACGAAAAATACAGCATCAACATTGATGCGTCTGAGGTTCCATCTCTTCATAACGCCAGGCTCATCCTTTCTCTGTATTGCGTCCAACATAGAACGTAGGATTAATCCTAATCCTCCGCCACTGTACCGCCTTCGGCCTAACTCATACAACGCAGGCATATAAGCATTTTGATAATTATGTGACCTTAGTCACAAAAATGAAAGAGGCGAAACATAATATTTCACTGATTTTTACCCCGCAGTGAAATTTTCCTGAACACAATATGATCACAACAGGAGAAAAAAACTCCCCACAATAGAATTTCGCCCGAAACCATAAAATCAATTAACTGATTTTAAAAGAAAAAAAACACCACAGCTGCTTATCAGATTAAACCGCGACTCTACAACCACTTTGATTTACATTAATATTTCTAATTTTATTACTTAAGTTACTATTTCGTTCGTGTATTTTATGTCGATATAACGAAACACAGGAGCCATTTTCATGCTGGATTTTGAGTATTTCAACCCGACAAGAATCCTGTTTGGGCCAAGAAAACTGACTGAGATTGTCAAATACATTCCAGAAAATGCCCGCATACTAATAACTTATGGCGGAGACAGCGCCAGAAAATACGGCACACTGGATGAAATCCGACAGACATTAATCGACCATTATACCTGCTTCGAATTTGGCGGTATCGAACCCAACCCTCAATATGCGACGTTGATGCGCGCCGTCGATGTCGTGAAAGCCAACAAGATTGACTTTTTGCTGGCGATATGCGGCGGCTCGGTGGTTGACGGAACAAAATTCATCGCCGCCGCAAGCACACAGGATGATATCTGGAATACCTGGCTTGCCAGGGCGCCAATCCAGTCTGCTTTGCCGTTCGGGTGCGTAATGACATTACCGGCGACCGGCTCGGAAATGAACGCCACAGCCGTGGTATCCCACAAGCAATCCGGCGCCAAAGCCGGCTATAGTCACCCACTGTTATTTCCCAAATTCGCGGTTCTCGATCCACGGAAATCCTACACTTTGCCATCGCGTCAGGTCGCTAATGGCGTAGTGGATGCATTTGTGCACGTACTGGAACAGTATCTGACCTATCCGGTCTACGGCAAAGTGCAGGATCGGTTTGCAGAAGGGTTACTGCTGACCTTAATAGAAGAAGGCCCCAAAGCCATACAGACACCGGAAAGCTATGATGTTCGCGCGACGCTTACCTGGAGCGCCACGCTGGCCCTCAACGGGTTGATCGGCGCCGGCGTACCGCAGGACTGGGCAACGCACCGTATCGGTCACCAGTTAACATCGCTTTTCGGACTGGACCATGCGCAAACGCTGGCGGTTCTTCTGCCTGCCTTGCTTGATGTGCAGCGGCGCACAAAGCATGACAAGCTGGTGCAGTACGCCCTCCGGGTATGGAATCTTACCGCGGCGGATGAGGATAGCCTGATTTCACTGGCTATCGAGAAAACACGAGATTTCTTTGAGTCCATGGGGGTAAAAACCCGCATGCGCGACTACAACCTGTCCGAATCCGCCATTGACGATATTTTGGCGAATCTGGACAAATTTCATTTGTTGCCGCAGGGGGAACACCAGGATATTGACCGCGCCGCCGCCCACCGGATTTTGCGTCAAAGTTATTAAAACACCGTTCCTGATTAAATGAATACATCAGTTCGTACGTCATGCGCGTATGCCATTTCGGGTACGCGCCTTCCCGTTTTTAGACATCCGTCACGCTGATTAATTGCCTAATAATTGAAATATATAAATAACAGGATCTGATATACCTCTGCCGCCAGATTCGTGATCGACATCGCATTGAAATTCATGAATGTTTCACATTATATGCCGATGTTAGATTATGTTGGTATTTGAGTAAGGATCGCCACACAGCTGTTTCCAGAAACAAAAAACACCCAAACTACACCTGCGCGTAGTACGGTTGATGTACATATATTTTTCCTGAAAATGAGCGAATGGATATGAAAATGATGTCAAAGTCTGAACAACAGGGTAAAACCGGCATATTGGGTAATCTTGGACTGGTGCCGTTATTTGTCATCATTCTGGGCGGGATCATGCTGTTATTCGCCCTGGCCATCGGCACCGCCAGCTTATTTTTTGGTGCGCGCCAATCAGAGCCTGGATTACGTTACTCAGGAAATTGACGTCCGCCTCGGGCTGTCAAACAGTTCCAACCATCTCAGAACCGCCCGTCTGCTCATAATCCAGGCTGGCGCCGCCGTTCGTGTTGGAGACACGGAAGTATTCAATAACAACCTGAAACAGGCGGAACAGCGCATTGCCTCGTCGAAAGACGCCTTCAAAGTGTATGAGAACCGTGCCGTCAAAACCGACACGGATCTGGCACTGGAGCCGGAACTGAATAAGGCCTATAACGATTACGTCGAAAAAGGCATCATGCCGATGCTTAAGGCAGCGAAAGATGGTTATTTCGAAGAAATATTGACGCACGAATCGGAAGAGGTCCGGGTACTGGACGAGGCCTACAATAAACCGTTGCTGAAAGCGATTGCCTTTCGTACCGAACGTGCCAAGGCGCTTAATAGCAATGCGCAATATCAGGCCATGATGGGTTATACGTTGATGGCCGTCAGCTTCGCCATTGCCATCGCCATGACCCTACTGACCTTCCTGTTCCTGCGCGGTACGCTGATTAAGCCGATGAACCGCCTGGTGCAACGCATTCAGCGCATTGCTCATGGCGATCTGACCCAGCCCAACGAAGTCTATGGTAAGAACGAAATCGGTATTTTGGGCCAGAATATCCAGCAGATGCAGGAATCGCTGGTACATACGGTTTCCACCGTGCGCGACAGCGCAGACTCCATTTATCAGGGAACCACTGAAATCACAGCTGGCAACAGCGACCTCTCCTCCCGCACCGAGCAACAAGCCGCAGCGATTGAAGAGACCGCCGCCAGCATGGAACAGTTGACCGCAACCGTAAAACAGAACTCCGACAACGCGCACCATGCCAGCCAGCTAGCCTCGAATGCCTCCGGCAAGGCGAAACAAGGAGGCGACATCGTCGAAAATGTGGTTAACACCATGAACAGCATTTCCGGCAGCTCACGCAAAATTTCTGAAATCACCAACGTGATCAACAGCATTGCCTTTCAGACCAACATCCTGGCGTTGAACGCCGCGGTAGAAGCGGCTCGTGCCGGCGAACAAGGCCGGGGATTCGCGGTGGTAGCAGGAGAAGTGCGCAGCCTGGCACAGCGTAGCGCCCAGGCCGCCAAGGAGATTGAGGGTCTGATCTCCGAGTCAGTTTCGCTGGTTCATAGCGGTTCAGAACTGGTAGACAAGGCGGGTCAAACCATGCACGAAATCGTTCAGGCCGTGAGCAGCGTGACCGACATTATGAATGAAATCGCTTCAGCCTCCGACGAACAAAGCCGTGGCATTACTCAGGTTGGACAGGCGATTTCCGAGATGGATAGCGTCACGCAACAAAACGCCGCGCTGGTGCAGCAGGCCTCTGCCGCCGCCGCATCGCTCGAAGAACAGGCGATGGTGCTGACCCGCGCGGTATCCGCCTTCAAACTCACCGGCCATCAGGATAAGGCTTACGCTCAGGCCCCTCTTGCGCAGAAGCCACTGCTGGCTACGTCAACCGCCGGGCTGGGTTCGTCTTCCAGCGCTAAACCCGGCAGCGATAACTGGGAAACCTTCTGATGTATTAGGCCGATGCAGATAGATGCAGATAACTGTATCGGCCTGTTTATTTGCCCGCATTATTTGTCCGCAGGTTGACGCGGTTCGACAAAGACCCCTTCCGGGCTGCTAAGCTCGTTGAAGAACCAGATCCCCTCGGGATAATCCTCCAGCGCGATCAGGTACATGGTCCCTTCCTGAAACGGTTCCACAGCCAGAATGACCCCTTCTCTGCGCACTTCGCCATCGGTCTTTACCGTCACCACATCATTTACGTTCAATCGCCCACCTCTTCCTCTTCGCTCCAGCCTTGTCATCCGGCCCATACGAAAACACTTATGCCAATCCACCGACGGTATTGTCAAACTCAGGGGTATAGACAAAACACAGCTTGTTTCCCTCCGGGTCACGGCAGTAAGCGCCATAATAGTCAAGGGCATAGTGCGCGCGAAGCCCTGGCGCGCCTTCGTCGCCGCCTCCCAGCGATAACGCGGTTTCCCAAACGTGACGCACAGCCTGCGGCGAACTGACGGCGAAGCTGACCTGCACCCCATTTCCCCAGGTTGCCGGCAAACCATTTAGCGGAACCTGAACATAGAACTGCGGCCAGCGTCGCCCCGGGATATGCCACCCTTGCCCCGCCGGGCCTCCCGGCTCCTCCTCAACCGGGACAAACCCAAGCTCACCCAGAATAGCGGCATAGAAGCGGACCATAAGGTCGATATCCCGGGCACCGAGGATGATATGACTGAACATCGCTTTTCTTTTATTTCCATTTCACGCGCCAGACGCGGCCATCAGTCAAACACGCCATTGATAATGGTGGTCACCACCGCCGTGCTGAGCGCAATCAATACCAAGTCTTTACCGACAATCTGCCACTCATACCCTGGGTAAGACGGCAACCCGCGCAACATTTCCGGCGGTACGGCACGACGTGCAATCCCCGGCGGCAGTGGTTTCCCCCTGGCCAGATTCTTCGCTACGCCGGGGGGAAGCCCGCGATAGCCGGTGAAGCCATGATCGACGGCAAGACGCCGCGCATCATTATAGGAGAAACGATTATGATCCGGCGATCGTCCGCCATTATCGGGCATAGATGACCGAGCCGGACCCGGATGCCCACCCTGCTGGTGAGGGTTATCGCGTTGCCATTGATAATCGGGTCCGCCATTGCCCGGCCCTTTACCACCTGGCTCCGCCGATACCGGCACCGAAACCGAAAAAACAGAGGTAGCCAGCAGCATCGCCAGCACAGAAAAAGAGTATTTAGACATGGTACGACCTTTATAAGGAATGGAAACCATAAGGAATATATATAGCGTAAATATCCGGACGAATAGGGAATATCTCAGTTTTATCTACCGCTATATCTGGTACATCAGCGCTACGTTTACGCCATTAACAGATGAATATATCGCTGCACACTTTTAAAACATCGTTTCATCTGAATTGCTGTTTTTCTGATATCTCCGGCTCCACCTTGCCCAACATACTTTTATAATCACCACGGTGAATAGTTTTATGAACATGCAATTCAACCGCCATGTTCACGCGATAACGCAAGGCCTGTCGGACCTCGGCTTATGCCTGACGGTTATTGCCCGGCTTAGACGCGATACACACTCATCCCGCGGTTCGTGATGAAAAAAGCGCGCAACATTTGTCCTCCTTCTGCCTGTGATACGAAGATAGGTAACATGATTTTGAATACAGCCAAACAGCTGTTGAGTACACTGAGAAGCACCTCCTGGTACAAAAAGCGTCATTCCAATCGGGTCCTGTTCTGGCGTGAAATTACGCCATTAGCGGTTCCCATTTTTATCGAAGGGCTGTGCGTGGTGCTGATGGGGATATTCAGCACCTTTCTGGTTAGTTGGCTTGGTAAAGAAGCCATGGCCGCCGTAGGGTTAGCGGACAGCTTCAACATGCTGATTATTGCGTTTTTCACTGCAGTCGCGCTGGGGACGGCCGTCGTGGTGGCGTTCAGTCTTGGTCAACGCAATCGCAAACAGGCCCGACAAGCCGCACGGCAATCGATCTCATTATTGGTGCTGATCTCCCTGCTGCTGGTGGGACTGGTGGAGTTTGCCGGTCAAACCATCATCGACCTGATTGCTTATAATGCCGAACCGGCCGTGAAATCACTGGCGCTGACATTCCTGCGCCTTACCGTCTGGGGTTACCCGGCGCTGGCCATCACGCTGGTCGGTTGCGGCGCGTTACGCGGCGCCGGCAACACCCGCTTGCCGATGATCATCAATATTGGGATGAATATCCTGAATATTCTGCTCAGCGGCGTGTTGATTTACGGCGTGGCCTCATGGCAAGGCGTGGGGTTCATCGGCGCAGGTCTGGGGATCACGCTCTCTCGCTATCTGGGCGCATTATGTGTCGTACTCGCCCTGACCAAAGGCTTCAACGGCGCGCTGCGCATCCCGTTTCAGAGCTACTTCGCGCCGTTCACCACCACGATTCTCTATGAAGTGCTCAGTATCGGCATTCCAGCCAGCATCGAATCGGTTATGTTTAACGTGGGGAAATTGATCACCCAGCGCTTTGTCGCCGGCATGGGGACCGAGGTCATCGCCGGCAATTTTATTGCCTTTTCTATCGCCGCGCTGATTAACCTGCCAGGTAACGCCCTGGGATCAACCGCTACCATCATTGTCGGGTCGCGTCTGGGTAAAGGGCAACGCATGCAACCGGAACGGCAACTGAAGTATATCTTCTGGCTTTCCAACGTTGGTCTGTGCGCACTGGCATTGTTTTCTGTGCCTACCGCCGGATTGATGGCTTCCATGTACACCAACGAACCTGATGTCATTACCGTAGTTAAACAGTTGATCTGGCTGAACGCGTTGTTCATGCCGATATGGGCCGCATCCTGGGTACTGCCCGCCGGCCTGAAGGGAGCCAAAGACGCCAGCTATACTATGTGGGTCGCGCTGGCTGGCATGTGGGGGTGCCGGGTTATCGCCGGTTATATTCTAGGCATCATGCTGGGATTTGGGGTGATCGGCGTCTGGATGGGGATGTTTCTCGACTGGATCGTCCGTGGCGCGCTGTTTTATCAGCGAATGATCAGCGGCAAATGGTTATGGCGCTATAAACCCTCGGTTAACCAGGACAGGTAAGAAAATCCGCATCCCCACAAACGTATTTAGGGATGCGGCTTTCAATATTTCAATAAGAATAAAATCATCACAGCAGCTAATCATTTGACTAAGGAAATGTCACGTTTCCCTTTATTTTAAATAATTATCATTATCCTGAAATATAAAATCCATTTGACCATGCATATTGGGTCGTGAATACTGCCAAAAACTAATAAGGGTATAAACCCCGCCATCTGGCTAACTAACAGGAGTGAGCAATGAAAAAAACAATTATGGCTATCGGTCTGGCAATCGCAGCGTCTACTGTAGCCCTGCCGTTCGCCAGCCAGGCCGCCGTCAAAGACGAAATGGGCGCCATGGCGAAGAGCTACAAAAGCGCTTCCAGCGCCAATGATGCCGCCACGCTGAAAGCCGATCTACTAAACATGAAGGCCCATGCGACCAAGGCCAAAGCAGACCCGGATTTCAATAAAAGCCCGAATAGTGCGGTGTTTAACGAAGGTCTGGAGAAACTGCTCAAACAAATCGACGCGGCTATCGCGCTGGTTGATGCAGGCAAACTGCAGGAAGCCAAAGCCGCTACGGATGAACTGAAAAAAACCCGCGCCGAGTACCACAAAAAACTGGGCGTGTAATTCACCTGCTACCGCAGCGGTGAGGCTTATTATCACTGCTGCGGCCTTCCTCCTCTTCCTCGCCAGTCATTAATAAAACAACGCAACGACTCTTTTTTCATCGACTTATATCGCGAAATTATTCCTTCCGGCGAAGGTATTAGGAAACCACTGAGCATCATCAGGGAAATAACACGATAACGCATTCACTATGATAATCAACATCATCGGTAGAGGGCGTATTGAAAATTCCGAGAATGAATCAGGTATCTGGACCTACTGTAGAAAATCCACTATAAACTAGAGAGTTTCATCATGTGCAAGTATTGCAATATTGATGAACACACCGACTGAATAGAATAAAACCAATCGCCTATTCTATTTACAGTTAACACTGACACATCGTCATATGAAATGGAGATTCATGTATGCCGCTCTCTTATTTGGATAACAATCCAGTCATCGATAGCAAAAAACACGCCCTACGTAAAAAATTGTTTTTATCTTGTGCCTATTTTGGATTAAGCCTTGCCTGTCTTTCCAGTAATGCCTGGGCGAGCGTTGAACCGTTATCCGTTAACGGTAATAAAATCTACGCAGGTGAAAAAGCCAAAAGTTTTGCCGGCAACAGCTTATTCTGGAGTAATAATGGCTGGGGCGGAGAAAAATTCTATACAGCCGATACTGTTGCATCGCTGAAAAAAGACTGGAAATCCAGCATTGTTCGCACCGCTATGGGCGTTCAGGAAAGCGGTGGTTATCTGCAGGACCCGGCTGGCAACAAGGCCAAAGTTGAAAGAGTGGTGGATGCCGCAATCGCCAACGATATGTATGCGATTATTGACTGGCACTCGCATTCTGCAGAAAACAATCGCAGTGAAGCCATTCGTTTCTTTCAGGAAATGGCGCGCAAATATGGCAACAAGCCGAATGTCATTTATGAAATCTACAACGAGCCGCTTCAGGTTTCATGGAGCAATACCATTAAACCTTATGCCGAAGCCGTAATTTCCGCCATTCGCGCCATTGACCCGGATAACCTGATTATTGTCGGTACGCCCAGCTGGTCGCAAAACGTTGATGAAGCGTCGCGCGATCCAATCAACGCCAAGAATATCGCCTATACGCTGCATTTCTACGCGGGAACCCATGGTGAGTCATTACGCAATAAAGCCCGTCAGGCGTTAAATAACGGTATTGCGCTTTTCGTCACCGAGTGGGGCACCGTTAACGCAGACGGCAATGGCGGAGTGAACCAGACAGAAACCGACGCCTGGGTAACGTTCATGCGTGACAACAACATCAGCAACGCAAACTGGGCGTTGAATGATAAAAACGAAGGGGCATCAACCTATTATCCGGACTCTACAAACCTGACCGAGTCGGGTAAAAAAGTAAAATCGATCATTCAAAGCTGGCCATATAAAGCGGGCAGCGCCGCCAGTGCAACAACCGATCCGTCAACCGATACCACCACTGACACCACCGTTGACGAACCGACCACAACCGACACACCGGCAACCGCTGATTGCGCCAATGCCAACGTTTACCCCAACTGGGTTAGCAAAGACTGGGCGGGCGGGCAGCCTACCCATAACGAAGCAGGCCAATCGATCGTCTACAAAGGCAACCTGTATACCGCAAACTGGTACACCGCATCCGTTCCGGGCAGCGATTCCTCCTGGACGCAGGTTGGTAGCTGTAACTAATTGATTAATCTTTTCACACCCCAAAAAACAGGGCTGCGATTGCAGCCCTGATATGCAACATTCCATCACTTAATTGCGTTCAAAAGCCCCCAAATCCGGTGTGCTGCCTGAATAACTGATATTGCTCTCTTTCGTACCCGCGTTAATCAGCTTTGAGTTAGCCGACAGACGGAACAGCGAGGTTTCCGGCAACGTGCCGTCATTATCACGAGATACGGTAGCCAGCGAGGTATCCAGGCTGACGAAATCGGACGCGGAAGCCGCCGGTCCCGTATCCCATGAGTTGGATTTCGCATCCGCGTTACTGACCGTTACAGAAGCAGACAGAGACACGTTGTTGCGGAAATAATGTTTCTGCCCTGACTGGACGTTGCTCCCGAAACCATAATTAATGCCGTTTTTATATGATGTGTTATTTATTACCGTGACGCCGCCGGCGTTATTGTTCTGGTCAAAACCTTTGCTCACGTTGCCAAACGCGACGGAACGGGTAATGCGATGATTGCCGACCGCCTGGTTTCCTCCCAGCTTGAACCCATTGCCATTGCCGGCGAACGCGCTGTCATTCCAGTAATTAATACCGTTACGGAAAGCCCAGCTGTTTTCAATCACCACTTTTTGCGGACTGTCGAATAAGTCAAATCCGTCATCCGAGTTTTCCCAGGCGCGGCAACCGACGAAACGGTTACCCGGCCCCTGTTTTTGTTTTGGTCCAAAGCCATCAGCCATGCTACCGTTCTTTTTAGGGTCATAATTACGGTAGGCGTCTGAATTAATTACCGTGTTGTATGAACCGCCGTTGTTGATTTCAAGGCCGGTATTACGGTTATGATGGAACGCCGTATTCTCAAAGGTATTGTGGCTACCAATCACATAAGCCCCCTGATAACCGGCTCGTGTTACCTCAACGCCTTTGAAATACCAGTAGTCGCCGGTCACATAAAACCCATAAGACGCCTGTACCCATTGGCTATCAGGGAATGAGAAGTCAAATACCGCCCGGCCGCAATTGGCGGCGGCCACATAAATCGGCGCGCCATCTTTCCCGGATTTATTAAATGTGATCGTATTCCCTTTACCCTGAGTATAGGGAATGGTATAGGTTCCCGGTTTCAACAGAATCAACTCACCGGGGTTAACAGCCGCCATAGCAGCGGAAAAGCTCATCGGCGCATTAAAGCTGCTGCCGTTATTGCTGCTGTTGCCATTTGGCGCAACATAATAAATACGCTTGGTGCTAATTCCGCTAGTGAGATCCGAACTGCAATCCGCGGCCAGAACTGATGTACTGTTTACCAGAAAAAATGCTGCTAAGCCGGTACTGATAAAGCAATTTAAATATTTCATCCTTTGCCTCATGATGTTGTAAAAATCATTTATCCATTGTCCTCAAGATGCATATTTCGGCAAATATCGTCAAGCGGGGAAAAGGCTGCGATCCGCAGCCTCTAAAATCGATAGCCCAATGAATCAGCCTGTCACTGTGAAATTACGTTGGAAGGGTACTATTCCTTCGGTTTTCCCTGAACAGAGGCTGTTCCGAGTACGTTGCATCCTGCATATTGAGGTGGCGTGAGTATACTACGTTTACGGTATATGAATACTGACTGCAGCCGAGTGATATTCAACGGTTAAAGATATATATGCCATTCGCGGCGCATACGCCATGATAAAGCATCAGGAAAAATAAAAAATAAACCATTTCTCGCTCATCTAAATAAAAATCACATTATTAGTGTATTAATTTAATATTGAGAGCATCATCTATATGCAAATAGAATAACCATTATATTTAATAGCAGATAAAAATATTGCCACGCTGATGCCTTGCCGTCACCGTGACCGACAATGCCGATTGTCCATCCCCGCATTACCGCATCCTGTGTTTGCTGATAACTGAGCCATCACCCATCGCTGCCCATCGCCATACGTCAACTGGTTTAATAACGGGCATATAACGCGAGACAACGCGTGAAAACATCCTGTTATCTCCGCCGTTATTACTCTGCCTGAAAAACCAACGACTGGACTCACACATGAATGAAACTGATAAAAGCATCGTCTCTCTATTTATCATCGGCACACTGATTGCCGCCGGCAAAGTGCTGGCGAGCAGTGAGCCCATCACACTGCGGCTGTTTATTGGTCGCGTGATGCTGGGAGGTTTTGTCTCAATGATGGCAGGCATTGCGCTGGTACAGTTCCCTGACCTGTCGCCCGTTGCTATCAACGGCATTGGCGCCGCACTGGGCATCGCCGGCTACCAAACTATCGAACTGCTTATCCAACGCCGTGTTCGCCAGTTGGGCAAAAAAAACACACCGGAGAAAAATAACGATGCTCAATAATCCTAACCTTATTGCGTTTTTGGACATGCTGGCTTTTTCCGAAGGGACCGCAACACATCCGCTCACCGGTAATCGCGGCTACGATGTCATTGTTACCGGGATTGATGGCAAACCAGAGATTTTCACCGATTACCGGGATCATCCATTCGCCAATGGCCGTCCGGGAAAAATCTTCAATAAGCAGGGACAGCGCTCCACCGCTGCCGGGCGCTATCAACAGCTCTACCGCTACTGGCCAGCCTACAAAACACAGTTGGCGTTGCCGGATTTCGGACCTGATTCGCAGGATACGCTGGCGATCCAGCTGATTCGGGAGCAACGCGCGTTGGACGACATTATGCAAGGCCGGCTTACCAGCGCCATTACCCGATGCAACAACATCTGGGCTTCGCTGCCGGGGGCTGGCTATGGTCAGCGTGAGCATAACGCCGAGCGGCTGATCGCCGTGTACCGGCAAGCGGGCGGAAAACTGGCATGAAAAGCGCCATGATCATCGCTGCCATCATGATGACGCTTAGCGCTGGGGTCGGCGTGCAGTCCTGGCGGTTGCACAACACCCGCCAGTTAACCGAACAGCAAGCGCAGACACTGTCGTTGCAACAGACCGCGCTGGATGAAAAATCCGGCCAGTTGAAAGCATTGTCCGAGCAAGCTGAACGCAACAATCTTGAGCAGGCGCGGCTGCGCGACATGGCCGCCGAGACGCAGGCAGCGCTCTCTGAACGGCAAAAAATGGTGATGAGGTTACAACATGAAAACGACGCGCTTAAACGCTGGGCTGACACTGACCTGCCTGCTGATATTATCCGGCTGCGTCAGCACCCCGCCTTCGCCGGTGGTCGCGCTTACCGTGAATGGTTGTCCCAGACTGACGCCATGTCGGTTCCCGGCGGCCAGTCCGCAAACCAACGGTGAGCTGAATAGTCTGCTGGATGAAACTGAAGCTGCGCTGGCGACTTGCGCCGACCAGGTGGATGCCATTATTGCCTGCCAGGCAAAAAGCGATGCAACGCCCGGCGCCACTGTCGCATCAGGGAAACAAACGGGCAAACAGGATTCGACAGGAATTGGTACGCCGGCGCCACAATGATCTCGTCTTTAAGGCCGGGTAAGCCATTGGAAGATAACGTTGGGAAACGATGTTTCAGACTTGGATGTCAGGGCGACTGAGCCAGGAAACTGAGGTATTCCCATTCAAGTCAGTCGCTCATAGCTCCCCCCCAAATCAGGTCGTGTTTTCTCTGGTGCCGTCAGGCCGTTATCAAAGAGTTCGCTATTTATAAGCCTATGCTTTTTCGTTCGGCCGCACAGCTTTTCTCTGACAGAACCTTTCAACGAATTTTTATGCTTTTCAGAACAGTGCATTGGGGTCGCAGGTGTTGTCTGAATATTCATCTTTACGGGAACAAAGGTAAAAGCAGGGCTGGAAGTAATGCCCGATCCAGTGGTTACGCTATTGCAATAGGCCTGCCGCGGCGGCAATAAAAAACCGCCCGAAGGCGGCCATCACGCGTCGAGATAATTAATCGTTCTCTAACGCACGCTGAATGATATCGGCGGTTTGAGTGATTCTAGTACTGATCGCATCCAGAGCAACTTGCACACCACTTTCGCTGGCACCCTCTTTGATGATTTCGAGGATAGCGGAGACGACTATCTCTCTTTTCTCTTCATCACTTCTTGCGACATCATGTTGATCATAAAAATAATTCTTAAGCATAAGGGCTCCTTTTCATTATCAATGGGCGCAGCATATCGCTAAGATTATTCCGGATAAAGCATTATCATAGGTAATCAATGAATGCTTGTTGTTATTTCACGCATTTACATGCCCTCTCCTGTTCAATCATTGAACTAAACGCACGGGAAAACCGTTTTGACTATAAGCACCGGAGCAAAGGCAGCGTGGCCGGCATACCGCCAAAAACACTGGCGATTATGCGCCGAATGGCAAGTAGTGCATCTGCGTTTTGATTTCACGTTCTGAAAGCAAAGGGGTTTCTGATTGGGAGGGACATTAGCAAAGGAACAGGCGATATCTGGACACATGACAATCAGCCAAACGGCACGATACGACCGCAAAATACCGATTGTGCTGGCGGTCGGCGGTCAGAATAAACAATTAAAGTAAGTGCATATCTAACGATGAAGAAAAATCATTTTAGGAAAAATATTAGGAAAAGAGAATTGCAGGCACAAAAAAACCGCCTCGTGGCGGTCATGTTCTTTAAATTATTTTATTATTCATCAAGGCGTTAGCACATGGTGCCCAGAGCGGGACTTGAACCCGCACAGCGCGAACGCCGAGGGATTTTAAATCCCTTGTGTCTACCGATTCCACCATCTGGGCTCAGATTTTGGAGGCGCGTCCCGGAGTCGAACCGAGGTGGACGGATTTGCAATCCGCTGCATGGCCACTCTGCCAACGCGCCTTACCTTGATTACTGCTAAATCGATTTCTAGTGGGAAACGAGACTAAAATTTAACTCATAACCCTTTGTTTTCAAATCGTTTTTCGCATCCTGCTTAACAGGATGGACGGCATTATGGACTAACTCTGAGTATATGGCAAGACCCTTTATGCAATTTTTTCCTATAAGCATTTATGCAAAATGCCCGCCTATCCTTCACCTTCCGAGCTCCACAAACCTGGCGCTTTCACAGAACCTTGAGCGTACCCTACCAGACTGGCGCCCTCCTTTCCCAACCATGGTCATCTCATGCCATGCAGTGGCCGGCAACGCGCTATTACTGTGTATCCGGCTGTTTCGCAGATGATTGTGTCATTGGGGGATACAGTCTGGAGCTTTCCCAATCGATCCGCTCAAACAAAATAATAGTAATAGCTGCCATTAATAGGTTTGTTATAGGAAATGCCCACCACAGGCCGGAGATACCTAGCGAAGTATAGTGGGATAATCCCCATGCCAGCGGGATCTGCACCAGCCATTGAGAAATCAGCGCCAGCGTCATGGTCGTCATGGTGCGTCCTGTGGCGCGAAAAGCACCATTTAGAGCCATCTGCAATCCAATCAACCCATAGCTTGGCGCGATGATATGAAAGAAAAGCGTCCCGTGATTAATAACCTGGGTCTGTTCGGGCGCAAATAAACCAATAATATCAGGCGCAAAAGCGAATCCTGTCAGGCCAATCATTGTCAGTGTTAAAAATGAGATCGTTGCGCTTAAACGCCCAATCGCACGCGCACGCTCAAATTTTCCCGCCCCAACATTTTGTCCAACCAGTGTTGCGGTGGCGATTGACATGCCAATAGCCGGTACAATAACCAGCGCATTAATATTAATCACCACACCGTAGGCTGCCGTAACCGCCGTTCCCAGCTCGGTCACCAGAGACATCATGCCACTTGCACCCAATGCATGAGCACAGAGTTCAATTGACGCAGGCATTCCCAGCCGAACGACAGATTTAACCATATCGAATCTGGGTTTCATCGCGCGGAAATAAATCTTAAGGCTGATACGGCTGAAACGTAAGGCCAAAAATCCTGCTACCATCGCAATGCCTTGATTAATGAGAGTAGCGATACCAGCACCCGTTACGCCAAATGCGGGAATAATCCCATAACCAAAGATAAATAGCGGATCCATGATGGCGTTGAGAATCAGCGTACCCAGCGTGATCAATAATGGAATACGGACTTCGCCCGCGCCCCTCATCAGGGATTGCAGCATCGCAAAGCCAAAGGTAAATACCAGACCACTGATGAGAACGCGCAAAAAGCTGAGTGCAAGAGGAAATACATCTTCCTGCGTACCGAGCGTATGCAACATCCAGGGCGTAAGAAAATATCCTACCACCGAGATAGGTATTGAAAATAGCAATGACAACATGAATACCTGGGCCGCAATAGCGTTGGCATCGCGATGCAAGCGGGCTCCAATACACTGCGCGACCAGTGTCGTACCCGCTATGCTCAAGCCAATACCTAAAGCAAAAGCCAGAAAAATTATAGGCTGGCTTACCGATATTGCCGCGACGGCTTTATCCCCCAAACGCCCCACCCAGAAAGCATCGGTCATGATGTATCCGGACTGTAACAGATTGGCCAAAATAACGGGCACGCCCATCTTTATCAGCGAGCGTAATATCGAACCTTGCAACAAGGTGTTTGATGTTTCACTGGAGAGTTCAGAAGACAAGACGTAATCCCTTACTGTAAATGGTTATGGAAAGCTTACCGTCATATCAAATAAATCGAGCGCAATCAGATGGCGACACCATCATGGCGCCATACCGGAAGCCAGGAAGCCTGAGTGATCAATCATTACCGTCTTATCCAGAACGGGATATCAAAAACAAAGTTCATGCATTGCGCATCCGGCAATATAATTTCATCACTGTGTAATTATTAATACGATTAAGGCGATGCAGAGCAATCGCTCACCCGAAAAACAAGAAGCTTGCCGATTAGTTCCTGACGAGTTCTGTTATCCTGACCCAACGTACAAATATGAATACTCATTAATGCTCTGTCCGGTTTGGCGGAAGATATATCTATTGCAGTAATTTTTGCTTTTATTCGTAATATATCGCCTGGTCGTGTAGGCCGAAGCCAGTTGATCTTCTCAACCCCAGTGCCAATAATGCCATGCGCCAGAGGTAAGCTTTTAACCAGTAGATTCATGGTAATACTTACCGTGTGCCACCCGCTTGCGGCCAGCCCTCTGAAGATGGAGTCTTTTGCCAGCCTATCGTCCATATGAAAAGGCTGCGGGTCATACTTCATCGAAAACTCGGTGATTTCATCCACACTGACATGATATTCAGAGCTATAAAAGACCTGACCGACTTTAAGGTCATCGAAATACAGTTTCGATGGTGTTACATCCCTCACCTCGCTTCCTGTAACGTATTCCTCAACACTACTCAAATAGTCGTTTGAATAATTTTCATCATGCATATTAAATCGCCTCCCTTACCAACATGAATATATATTCCGGATGCTAACAGCCAAGTACCCCGATGCGCCGTATTTCCCATACGCCACAGTCGATTAAAATTAGAAACAGTCTATGAAAAAGCCATCCAACCTGTTTTATTTTTAACTCGCCTCATACGAAATTTTGCAAAATTTTCCGCATTGTCGAAAAACAAATAAATGTTATAACGAAACACCTGTGCAAACGTTAACCCGGGTGGATACACATAACTGTGCCCAGGATAAATGCGGGCCTTTTCGGGTAACATCGCTTTAAGACGTTCAATACTCGAAAATAAGCTTGCCGCATCCGCATAATTGGAACACAGCCCGCAGCCCTCAATGAACAGCGTATCGCCAGTAAAGACGTGCGGACCGATCCAATAACAAGTACTTCCCGACGTATGGCCCGGCGTAATGATCGGGCGAATAAGCATCCCCGCCGCTTCCCAGGAGCGATCTTCAAACATACGCATTGCTGGAATACAGAATCCCGAAGATTCCGCCTCCTTACGTGATATCCACACCGGGCAACCATGTTTATTCGCCAAAGACTCAGCAAGATCAATATGGTCAGGATGAGCATGGGTGATCAATATTCCCACAAGCTCTGCATTAGCATGCTTCAACGCGGTTTCCAGTGTGTCTATTTCCCATGCCGGATCAATCAGCAACGCCTGGTTCAGGCGGCGGTTAAGCACCATATAGTTGTTATTGATAAAGCGACCACGGCGAACCTTGAGTGTCGTCACCGCGATATCGTCTGATGACATCGCGCACGCTAACGCCGACGACGTCACCTTATTTTTCAGCCACATAGCACCTACTCCAAACCGTCAATGGCAAAAGGCATTATTTCCCGACCGGGAATCACAACCAGACATCGTTATTTAAGGAACAGCACGGTAATTTGGATCTCGTATTATCCCCTGCACCTGACGGAATAACGGCATCTATGCCTAACCATTTAGTGACGCCGGCAATCCAATTCCGGCGATACCGACGGTACTATGCCGATATCGTCGAACCTATTTCTGGTTATTTTAATACTGTCATTAGTCCATTCTCCCAGGCTCACGCTTTAGGAATGATGACTTTCAGATTTTCAAAACCATGTAAAAAATTGGAGTAGCTACGTTCCGGCTCTTCAAGTACTTCGATTCTGGAAAAACGCTTGAGAATTTCTTCCCAGATAACCGTCAGTTGCATTTCGGCAACCCGGCTGCCGATGCAGGCATGTACTCCAACGCCAAAGGAGAGATGCCGGCGGGCGCGTTCACGGTCGATGCTGAAGGTATCGGGATCTTCAATCGCCGAGGCATCGCGGTTACCGGACGTGTACCACATGACGACACGGTCGCCTTCCTTGATGTTTTTGCCACGGATTTCAACATCGCGGGTGGCAACACGGCTCATAAAGTTGACCGGGGGGTGAAAGCGCAGCGTTTCCGATATCATCGGCATCACCAGCTTAGGATTTGCTTTGAGTTTGGCGAACTCTTCCGGATATTTATCAAGCAAGTAAAGGCTGCTGGAGATAGTGTTACGCGTCGTGTCGTTACCACCGATGATCAGCAGCACAATGGTGCCGCGGAACTGTTCTAACGTCATATCGCGCGTGTCGGGGTGATGAGCCAGCATCGAGATAAGGTCATAGCTTGGCGGCCCATTACGGCGTTTTTCCCACAGCGCCTCAAAGACTTGATAGCATTTAACGGTTTCTTCCGCCTTTTGCTCCCAGCTTTTCACCAGGCCATGCCCCGGCTCGAACATCAGCAGGTCAGACCAAAATGTCAGCTTACGGCGCTCTTCAAACGGAAAGTCGAGCAGCGTCGCCAGTACTGTCGCCGTAAGCTCCTTGGATACCAAATCCACCCAGTCAAAAGGCTCGCCGATTGGCAGGCTGTCGAGAATAATTCCCGCACGTTCCCGCATTATCGGCTCCATTTGAGCCAGGCTGGAAGGCCCCACGGCCGGTGTTACCGCCTTGCGGTGTTTAGTATGCTCAGGGGGATCCATCGTGATGAAGCCAACGTTTTTGCGCCGTTCATGGCCCAGAGCCTGCAGCGCCGCTTCGAGTTTGATCTTCTCTTCAATCGATTTCAGATCGATGTTCTGCGTGGAGGTGAAATCACGATAGTTATTGCCAACAGCGCGAATATCCTCCCACAGCGTGAGCGACCAGTAAGGCCCAAATTCGCTTTCCGGCGTGAAATGCACCGGGTCTTCGCGTCTGAGACGTTCAAACATCGGCAATTCGGCAGCATTAATGAAACGATCCCGACTTGCCGGGTTGATTTTCTCCAACGGGACCGCGTCAATATCCTCAAAAACATCCTGTAATTGTTTAGTCATTTTCATCCACTCATTACGTTTTTAGACAGTGCTGCAACACTTTCGATAGTGCTTCGATAATGCCGCAGCACATGGCCGCAGAAGGGGCCTATTGACGAATTCCGGCACCTTCCATGGTACGCGGACGCAAGCCTTTACTGGGCTGCGCCCACATGCACAAACTGAAGCCACCATCGCGCCAGCTCGGTGACATGCGGGGCTTTCAGCACGGTAAAGTGCTGCGCCGGTCCCGCGATGGTTTCCAGCTCTTCAACCCAGCGGGCCCATCCCGCCGCATCTTCACCTCGACGATGACGATCCTCGTCGGCATCCCTCCACGGATCGCGCACCTGTATCAGGTTTACCTGGCCGCGGTAGCGTGCCGCCGGCAGATAGTGCGTTTGTCGCGCGGCATAAAAGGTTTGCCACGAGCCTTGCAGCAGCCGCGAAGACGAATTGACCGGAATTTTCCCCGCGCGATGCAGGTGCTGGTGCACGGCAGCCAACACCTGTTCAAGGTCGTGGCTGCCGTAAAGGGATTCATCAATCTCCAGCGTCGTCTCTAAATTGAACCCGATGCTTTCGACATACTCGCGCAGGCACGCAGCCAGGCTCGGCGTTACGGCGGCATCCATACTGCCGAGAGGCGCTTCGGAATCGATCAGCGTCAACGACGCCACGCGGCCCCCCTGGGCCGTTAATCGGCGCGCCATGTCGAACGCAACCTGCCCGCCGAAAGAGTGACCAAGCAGATGAATCGGCGTCTTTTCACTGATACCCGCCAGACGAATAGCCGCCAGGTTACGTGCAGCCGCCGCTTCAACCGACAGCTCAGGGACGTCAACGCCATCAATCCCTTTAGGCAGCAAGCCATAAACCGGCTGCCCGCCGGGCAATGCCTGTACGAACGGCATGAAATCCGTAACGCCCGCCCCGGCACCGGGCACGCAAAACAGCGGCGTGCCATTGGCCGCGCCTTTTTGCAAGGTGATTAGCGGATTGAAATCAGCCGTCGCCGCGGCAACTGAGCGCGCCGCTGGGCGTTGCTTCGCGCCAGCCTCACCGGGCGCCGGATGACAGAGCGCATCAAGCTGATCGATCGGCGCATCCGGGGTGGAAACCATCGCTTCAAGCGTGGCGAGATAGCCGACGGCCATACGCTCGGCGGTTTCACGGCGAAACAGATCGACGGCATATTCCAGAATGCCATCCATACCCAGCGGCTCACCGTCCTCGCTGTATTTTTCGTACAGCATGAAATAGAGATCCCACTTGGCGTTACCGCTGTGGGCGGGGTAGACCTGCGCCTTCAGGCCAGGAATATCAAAGGTTTCCGATGGCGCGTTTTGCAGAATCATCATGGTCTGGAACAGCGGATAATGCGACGGCGAGCGCACCGGCAATAATTCGCCGACCAGCTTCAGGTAAGGAATATCCTGATGACCATACGAGCTTAACGCCTGTGTGCGTACCCGTTCGAGCACCTCATTAACACGGGGATTCCCGGAGGTATCGACACGCATCACCCATTGCGTCAGGAAACATCCCACCAGCTCATTCAGCGCGTCGTCGCTACGCCCTGCGGAAACCGCGCCAAGCGGGATATCTTCGCCCGCGCCCAGTTGGGTGTAATAGATGCCCAGCGCCGCCTGCAATACCATCGACAACGTCATATTGCGATCGCGCGCAAGGGCGCTCAAACGCCGGTGCAAACGAGCATCGATCTGCAAAGGCAACATCTCGCCGCGATAGCTGGGTTTTGCCGGGCGCGGGTAATCCTCCGGCAGCGCGAGCGTCGCGGGTAAGCCCGCCAGCGTTGTCTTCCAGTACGCCAACTGTTCTGCAAACAGGCTGTTCGGATCATTCGGATCGCCGAGTAGCTCACGGTGCCACACCGCGTAGTCGGCATATTGCACCGGCAACGGAGCGAACCGCGGCGCGTGGCCGGCAAGACGCGCCTGATAGGCACGCGTGAGATCCCGTGTCAGCGGTGCCAGCGAAAACGCATCGCAGGCAATATGGTGGAATAGCATCACCAGAATGTGGGTTTGTGGCCCGACCCGGAGTATCGAAGGACGGAACGGCAGATCAACCGACAGATCGAACACCGAGGTAATTGCGGTAAATACCGCCTGATGCACCTGCTCCGCGCTCACTTCACTGTACGGGATGTCGAAATGGACATCGGCGAATGGCGCGACCACCTGCACCGGTTGCCCCTCCACCACCCCAAAACGGGTGCGCAGCGTTTCATGACGCTCCACCAGATCGTACAGCGCCGCCGTTAACGCCGCCTGATCCAGCTCGCCCTCAAGCGAGACGACAATCGGCGTATTGAGCGATGAATTATCACCACGGGTATTCTGCCCAACCCACATCAACTGCTGGCCGTAAGATACCGGCAGGGGATCGGGGCGCGGCTCGACCTTACGTAGCGGCTGACGGACGTTGGTATGCTCATCAAGCTGTTTCGCCAGACTTGCCACCGTAGGGTTTTCAAACAGCAGCCGCACCGGCAGTTCAATACCCAAGCGGCTGCGAATACGGGCGATTAATCCGGTAGCCAGAATCGAGTGTCCGCCCATCGCAAAAAAGTCATCGTCAATGCCGATTTGCGGATGCTGAAGTAATTCGGCATACAGCTCGCACAGCGCCGCCTCCCGCGCGTTACGCGGCGCCCGATAGGCGGTGGCATCGCTGAATTCCACCGCCGGCAGCGCCTTGCGGTCCACTTTTCCGTTAGCGGTCAGCGGGAATTGCGCCAGCGCCACGATACGCGCCGGCACCATATAGTCAGGCAAACGTTCACTCAGATAATCCTGCAACGCCGCCTCAGAGGCGTGCAGCCCAGCGCTAACCACGTAGGCGACCAGACGCTTGCCGCCGCCGTTATCCACCGCCAGCACCAACGCGTTATCGACGTGCGGATGCTCGGCCAGACGCGCCTCTATCTCGCCCAGCTCAATACGAAAACCACGCAGCTTGACCTGTTGATCGTTACGCCCCACAAAAACAAGGTTGCCATCGTCCTGATAGCGCACCAGATCGCCGGTGCGATACAGGCGGGTGCGCGGCTCAGCCGAAAACGGATTGGCAACGAAACGTTCGGCGGTCAGCTCGGCACGATTCAGATACCCCAGCGCGACGCCGTCCCCGCCGATATACAGCTCGCCAATGGCGCCTAATGGCGCGGGATGCTGATGCTTATCCAGCACGTAAAGCTGGGTATTGCCGATGGGGCGCCCGATAGGAATGCTGGCCGCATTGGCCGCAACGTCATGGATCGGGTAGGTAGTGGCAAAAGTGGTGGTTTCAGTCGGGCCGTAGCCATTAACCAGCTTCGCCGATGGCGTCGCGCGCAGCACCTGGGCAATGATGTTCGGATCGAGCGCATCGCCGCCGATGAACAGAGACGTGAACTGCGCAATCACCGGGGCCAGTTCGCTATACAGCTGGTTGAACAAGCCCACGGTCAGCCACATCTGGTTCACGCGATGCTGCTGAAGCGTACGCACCAGCCGTGCCGGCGTGAGCAAGGTATCCTGATCAATCACCACGCAGGCGCCGCCATTGAGCAACGGCGCCCATATCTCCAGCGTACTCGCATCAAAGGCCGTGTTGGCGGCAAGCGCCATGCGATCGCCCGGCGCAAACACGCCGACACCGCTATTAATCACCAGACGATTGATAGCGTAATGCGGCACCAATACGCCTTTCGGTATACCGGTGGAACCGGAGGTATAGATGATATAAGCCGGCGCGGCGGCGGCAACCTGCACGTCGACGGCGTCGGCGCTCGCCTGCGTCACCTCAGCGCTATCGACGTCAATCACCGGCAGATTGATGTCTGCCGCCAGCGCGTGATGGCCGTCGCTGATCAGGAAGCGAGCGGAGCAATCCTCGATAACCCAGCTTAACCGCTCTTGCGGCGCCAGTGGATCCAGCGGCACGTAGGTCGCGCCCGCCTTGAGTATGGCAAGCGTCGCCGCCAGCAATGCGCTGCCACGCGGCAGCAATAGCGCCACGAAATCCCCCGGCTGTACCCCGCGGGCTACCAGCACCTGCGCCAGTTGGTTGGCGCGCTGATTCAGACGGTCATAACTCATCCGCGCTTCGCCGTCGATGACCGCAATCGCTTCTGGCGTGCGGGCCGCCTGTTGCTCGAACAACCGGTGAACAGGCTCATTCGCGGGATAAGCGGCTGCCGTCGCGTTCCAGTCAACCAGCAGTCGCGTGCGTTCGCCAGCGGGCAGAATTTCCAGCGCATGCATCGGCCTGACGGGGTCGCCGTCCAGCGCATCGGCCAGGCTTTTCATGGTCTGCTGGAGATAGCCGATAATCCGTTGTGCAGACAACGGCGCTGCCGCGAGCACGTTCAGGCGCAACGTCTCACCGAAGTCATCCACCGACACGGTCAGCGGGTAATCGGTGCGCTCTTCGAAGCCGTGCCATTCCACGTCATCACGTTCACCGGACACATCAACGCGTTCGTCTTCCGCCTGCTGGTTGTGGCGGTAGTTGAACAGCACATTGAACAAGGCCGTCGGCGGCGCAATACCGCTGCAACGCTGAGCCAAACTGAGAGCAGCGTGTTCATGATCCAGTAATGCCGCCAGACGCTTGTGCGTCAAACGGACACTCTCTTCCACGCCGACATTCCCCAGGTCCAGGCGGATCGGCAGCGTATTAATGAACGGCCCCATGATCTGATCGGCGCCCTCGCCGGCCTGCAATCGGCCCAGCAGGATGGTGCCGAACACCACCGTGTCGCTGTCGCTGGCGCGTGCCATCACCTGCCCCCACACCAGGTGACAGAGGCTCCCCATGCTGACGCCAAGACGGCGTGCATGAGCACGTAAACGCGCGACGATAGTCGGCTCTACATTGTGGCGCAGCTCAACAACGCTGGCGTTGTCCACCGCCCCATTAGCCATGCCAAACGCGAGCGTCGGCGCATCGATGTCTCCCAGCATCTGGCGGAAGAATTGCTCGTGCTGTGCATCGGACGCCCCTGCACGTATCCTGGCGATCAGGCGACGGAACGGTTGCGGCGCGGGCAATAGCTGACCACGCCCCATGATAAAGGCCGTAATATCGCGGATCATGATCTGCAACGAGGCGATATCATCGACCAGGTGATGCAGCAGCATCAGCATTTCCCAGCGCCCGCTTTGCCGGTCCTGCGCGACATACAGGCTCAGCAGCGGCGCCTGAGTCAGGTCAATGCGGTAATGCGATGGATGATAGCGTTCGACCAATTGCGCCATGACAGGCCCATTGGCCGGGTCCAGCTCCACTTCCGTGACCTGGACGCGGGCGTGACGCAGCACTACCTGTGCCGAGCGCGACAGCCCGCGCGAGAAAAACGCCGTGCGCAGAATGTCATGCCGGTTAATAGTGTGCTGAACCGCCGCCACGTATTGCGTCATCACCTCACGGTTAGCCAGTGAGATCCTGGCGAACTGTAGGTAAGGGTCCCCCTTGTCGCTCAACTGGTGCAGGAAGAGGATCCCTTCCTGCAACGGCGTCAATGCGTAGATATCCTGCACATTCGCTACGCCGCCCGGTACGCTGGCGACAATATGCGCAATATCAGCCTGAGTGAGATCAATCAGCGGCAGCATATCTGGCGTCAGCCGGGTAGTCTCCGGAGCGATCCGATTCGCCGGCACGCCTGAACCGCTATTCCCGCCTGGCGAGGATAACTCTCGCCCCTGGCGCAGCGCGTCGACGAGCGCCGGTTTGTGCTCCCGCAACGCCGCCTTGATATCAGGGGTCAACGACCCCTTCGCTGCCTTGATGACCAGAGATTCGCCATCCAGCGATAAGGCGATATTGGCTTTCCCCAGTCTCTGCCACAGGTCATCGAAATCGATCATAATCTCATCTCATCGAGTTCAATGGTACGTGCGGACAGCTCGGCTAACGTCGGGCTATCGAACAAGGCACGAATTTCCGTACTCAAATCGCGCTGGCGCAGATGCTCCATCAGTTGCACCGCCAACAGCGAATGCCCACCCAGCTCGAAGAAATTGTCGTGACGCCCGATACGCTCCACGCCCAGCAGTTCCTGCCACAGCTCGGCCATGGCGATTTCAACATCGCCCTGCGGCGCTTCATACGCGCGCCGGAAGAATGATGAATCATCGGGCAGGGGTAACGCCTTACGGTCTAACTTGCCGTTGGCGGTCAGCGGCAGGTGATCCAGTTTGACGAATGCCGCAGGCACCATGTATTCAGGCAACTGCGCGGCCAGGCTGCTGCGCCACTGCGCGATATGCTCAGATGTGCTCAAGCCTTCGGTTTCTGCTTCAGCGCTGAGCACCACATACGCCACCAGACGCAAGTCACCCTGCACATCGCCGCGAGCGACCACCACCGCTTCACGAACAGCGGGTTGTTTGAGTAACTCCGCATCGATCTCGCCCAGTTCGATACGGAACCCACGGATTTTGACCTGATTATCGTTACGCCCGAGATATTCGATATCGCCGTTCGCCAGATAGCGCGCCACGTCGCCGGTCCGGTACATCCGGGCGTCGGCGCCCGATACAAAGGGATCGTTAACGAAACGCTCAGCCGTCAGGTCAGGACGGTTGAGGTATCCACGCGCCACCCCCACCCCGCCGATGTACAACTCGCCCACCACGCCGCGCGGCACCGGGCGCAGGTGTTGATCCAGCAAATAGATGCGCAGATTGGCGATAGGACGGCCGATCGGCACGATGGCGGTTTCCGGCAAATCTTTCGGACAGGTCCAAGCGGTTACGTCGATGGCCGCTTCCGTCGGCCCGTACAAATTGTGTACCGCCGTATCCGGCAGCAGTTTGTAACAACGTGCCACGCTGGCGGAACTCAGCGCCTCGCCACTACACACAATGCGGCGCAGAGAACGGCACGCCGTCACGCTGTCGTTGGCCAGAAACAGGTTCAGCATCGAGGGGACAAAGTGAATGGTGGTGATGTTGTTCGCCTGGATCACCTGCGCAAGCGCCTGCGTATCTTTGTGCGCTCCCGGCGGGGCGACGACCAGGGTCGCGCCGACAGAGAGCGGCCAGAAGAACTCCCACACCGACACGTCAAAGCTGAAGGTGGTTTTTTGCAACACGGCATCGCTGCTGTCGAGCTGGTAAGCGTCTTGCATCCACTGCAAGCGGTTGATCAGCCCGCGATGTTCGTTTTCTACGCCTTTGGGCTTGCCGGTCGAGCCAGAGGTGTAGATAACATAGGCAAGATTGCGCGACGTCAGCCCCAACTCCGCGGGCGATAGCGATTCCGTCGACAAAGATGAACGCGCCAGAGACGCCACATCCAGCTCAAACGCAACGGTGCCGGTCGTGTCTAGTTCCGCGGTCACTTCACGCCCGCGTTTGTCGAGCAGCAGCAGCTTCGGCGCCGAGTCTTGCAGAATGTAGGACAGGCGCTCCTGCGGGTAATCAGGGTCGAGCGGCACGTAGGCCCCACCGGCCTTGACGATCCCCATCAGGCCCACCACCATCTCGATGCTGCGCTCCAGACAGATGGCAACGCGATCGTCCGGTTTAACGCCCTGCTGGCGTAAATGGTGCGCCAGTTGGTTGGACACGGCATTCAGCTCCGCGTAGCTCAGTTCACGATCGCCAAAGCGCAGCGCCGTTGCCGACGGCGTCAGTTTTACCTGCGCTTCGAACATCTGATGCGTATAGGCAACGTCAGGGTAAACCTTGTCGGTGTTATTCCAGTCGTTCAACAGCAAATGGCGCTCTGCGGCAGGCAGAATAGCGATCTGCTGCATCGGCGTATTTGGCGCGTTATCCAGCGCGCCGGCGATATTTTCAAGCGCCTGTTGCGTATAGGCGAACAGCAGTTCGGGGTCCAGCGAGTCCACCACCTGAATATTCAGGCCAAGCGCGTTGCCGTAGTCATCCACCGACAGCGTAATCGGGTAAGTGGTGCGCTCTTCGAAGCCATCCCACTGATCGGCCTCCGGCACCACAAAATCCAGCGACTTGCTTTCTGATTCGCGGTTATGGCGATAGTTAAACAGGGTGTTGAACAGCGGCGTAGAACCGCTAATACCGCTGCAACGCAGCGCCAACGCCAATGACGCATGCTCATGGCTAAGCAGTTCCGCCAGACGTTTGTGGGTGGTGCGCACGCTTTCCTCAACGCTGGCGCCATGCATATCAAGGCGGATCGGCAGCGTGTTAATGAATGGCCCCATGATCTGGTCGGCGCCGTCGCCGGCATGCATACGACCAAACAGAATGGTGCCGAACACCACGGAATCCTGGCCGCTGATGCAGGCCAGAACCTGGCCCCACGCCAGATGGCAAATGCTGCCGAGGCTCACCCCCAGACGGCGCGCATGCGCACGCAGGGCATCGTTCAAGCGCTGGGGAACCTTGCGGGTTACTTCGATAATGTCGAAGTCATCCAGCATATTGACCAGGCCGTAAGGTGCGGTCGGCTCATCGATATCCGCCAGCGTAGCGCGGAAATAACGCTCATGCTCTTCCGGGCTTTTACCAAGGCGCACCTGCGCGATCAAACGACGGAACGGTTGCGCTGCCGGCAACGTGTGCCCGCGCCCGGCCAGGAAGGTATGAATCTCAGCGGAAAGAATAAGCACCGACGTAATATCATCGATCAGGTGATGCAGAACGCGGAACATCTCCCAACGGTTGCTACGCTTGTCATAAGCGACAAACGCGTTCAGTAACGGCGGCTTAGCCAGGTCGATGCTGTAATGCGACGGATCGAAACGCTCGGACAGCTGCTTAGCGATAGGACCGTTCGCCGGGTCCAGATCCACCTCCAGCACGTGCAGTTTCGCCTGACGCTGAACCACCTGGCACGGCGTCGATACGCCTTCCCAGTAGAAACCGGTACGCATGATATCGTGGCGGTCAACCACCTTCTGCACCGCGGCAAGATAGTTATCGACCTTTTCGCGGCTATCAAAGGTCATCTGCCCCGTTTGCAGGTAGGGGTCGCCTTTGCTGGCCAGCATATGGTGGAACAGAATCCCTTCCTGAAGCGGCGCCAGCGAGTAGATATCCTGGATATTACTCACGCCGCCGGACACCTGTTCGACCACGTGATCGATATCTTTCTGAGTAAAGTCAATCAGCGGCAACAGCTCAGGCGTAATCGCCGTCGTCTCTGGGGTAATCTTGTTCGCAGGGACCACCACCTCAAACGCGTTTGACAGGCGTTTGCCATTACGCAGAGCGTGCACCATGGTCATTTTATGCTCGCGTAGCGCACTTTTAATCTCACTGGTTAGCGCGCCTTTGGCTGAAGTAATAACCAAATCATCGTTATCCAGCGATATCGAGATTTTTGCCTCTTCCAACGTCAGCAGTAATTGTTCGAAATCGCTCATTCTTTATCCTCCGTGATAATAACTTTTATTCGATGGTGATTGACGTAATGCAATGCGACGAAACGACCGGGCGACGAAACGGCCAGGGTCGTTTGGCAAGCGTGTTGGGAATAGCATCGTCACAGGCGAGTCTCCGCAAGCTCGATGGTTCTGGCCGCAAGGTCTGCCAGAATAGGCGTGTCAAAAAGTGTGCGTATCTCGATGCTGAGCCCTCTTCGACGCAACTGTTCAATCAAACGCACGGCTAGCAGCGAATAGCCGCCGAGTTCAAAAAAGTGGTCCTGACGTCCGATCCGCTCGACACCCAGAAGTTCTTCCCAGATAGACGCCATGGTGATTTCCATGCTGCCCTGTGGCGGAACATACGCGCGCCGGGCGAAGGACATCTCATCCGGCGGCACCAGGGCGTTACGGTCTATCT
Source organism: Dickeya dadantii NCPPB 898 (assembly GCF_000406145.1). Classification (NCBI taxonomy): domain Bacteria; kingdom Pseudomonadati; phylum Pseudomonadota; class Gammaproteobacteria; order Enterobacterales; family Pectobacteriaceae; genus Dickeya; species Dickeya dadantii. The sequence goes on from NZ_CM001976.1 coordinate 3,089,029, forward strand.
TGCCATTCGGCGTCAGCGGTAAAGATTTGAGCGTCACGAAGGCGGACGGGACCATATAATCCGGCAACGTATCCTGAAGGTGCTTACGTAACGCCTTACGGCTAAACAGGGTCTGTACCAGACCTTTGAGCGTCGCCGCGTGTTCCAGCGCCGGCAACGCATTCTCAGGCACGATCCAATCGATCAAACAGGCCACCTCGTTCACACCGGCCTCCTGTAGCTTCTCCGCCACGGACAGTGCGGATTCCGGCGTACCAATAAATGACAGCTCGCGGGTATAGCGCTTGAAAGCGAACTCCAGCATGCTGCGTTTATCCGCGCTGGGGAGCGTATCGAGGTGAATGTTCTGCTCTTTGAGCCAGCCCGAAAGTAAACTGAGGTGCCCTTCCAGATAATCAAGGAACGGCCCTTTCGCCTGTTCCAACACCTCGTCAAGGTTCTCCCCCAGGTAGGTATGAATCATCACCGTCACCGTGCCGGTGCGGGGATCGAATCCCGCGTTTTCACGCGCCGTGCGGTATATCTCGATATTTTTAGCCAGCTTCTCGATATTCTGCGTGAGCATGTGGGTCAGCAAATGCGCCCCGCTGCGGCCGGCATACTCAAAGGTTTCCGATGCACCGGCGGCGGTTACCCAAATCGGCAGTTGCTTTTGCACCGGCGCGGGGTAAATCCGGACTGAAATGTCCTCCCCATGACTATCCCGGCGGGAAACACTGCCGCCCTGCCACAGCGTTTTCAGCTCCTCAATGCCTTTCTGCATCAATTCGCGGCGCTCATCGTAATTCTGCGGCGCCAGGACAAAGTCCTGCTTATTCCAGCCAGAAGCGACGCCGATGCCGACGCGGCCGTTCGACAGGTTGTCGAGTATCGCCCAGTCTTCCGCCACGCGGAGCGTATCGTGCAACGGCAGCACCACGCTGCCGGGACGCAGCTGGATATGGCGTGTTCTGGCCAACAGCGAGGCGCTTAACAGCGCTGGATTGGCGAACAGCCCCCCGACGCGGTGGAAGTGACGTTCCGGCGTCCACACGGCGGTGAAACCGTGTTTATCACCAAACTCCGCCACCTCCGCGTAATGGTTATAAGCCTGTACGGCATCGCTGCTGGCGCCGAAGAAGAACAGGCTAAAATCGAGGTTGTCACTGTGGGCCGATGCCTCTGCCACATACTCTTCGGTGGCGCCGGGAACCACATACGCCACCAGCCGCGTCTCCCCGGAGATATCTTCTCTGGCGACCACCACCGCTTCACGCACCCAGGGATGGCTCAACAACCGCGCTTCGATTTCACCCAGTTCGATACGATGCCCACGCAACTTCAGCTGATGGTCGGTACGCCCGAGGAAAATCAGGCGGCCATCGGCCATAAACTGCGCGAAATCCCCGGTACGATAGAGACGAGCCGCCGGATCGGTTGAGAACGGATCGGAGATAAAACGTTCGGCGGTCAGCTCTGGACGCTGGTGATAACCACGGGCAACCCCGTCGCCGCCGATATACAACTCCCCGATAGCGCCCATCGGCACCGGTTTGCCATGCTTATCCAGCAGATAGACTTGCGTGTTGGCAATCGGGCGGCCTATCGACTGGTTGTATTGCGTGACGTCCTCTGCATTGACGCGATTGCAGGTTGACCACACCGTGGTTTCCGTCGGCCCGTAGAGGTTCCACAATGACTCGCCGAAGGCATGCAAACGCGTCGCCAAATCGCTGGGCAGCGCTTCGCCGCCGCAAAGGATCTTCAGTTGCTTGTGCGGTGTGGCGTCGGTATCCACCAGCAAGCGCCAGGTGGTCGGCGTGGCTTGCATGATGGTGATGTTCAGGGTTTGCAACAGGTTAAGCAGCGCGTGAGGATCCATCGCCTGACTGCGGCTCGCCAGCACAATCGACGCGCCCGTCATCAACGGCAGATACAGCTCAAGCCCGGCAATATCAAATGAGATGCTGGTGACCGAGAGCAAACAATCTTCGGCGCCGAGGTTGAACAGTGCCTGCATCCCGCTCAGAAAATTGACCACCTGACGATGCTCAACCATCACCCCTTTCGGCTTGCCGGTAGAACCCGAGGTGTAAATCACGTAAGCCAGGTGGCTGGCGTTGAGCGTCGCCACATCGGGGTTGCCGCCAGGCAGTTCTTCCCAACGAGCGCCATCACGCTCCAGATCGACCACCGTGACATCACTGCCGGTCGTCGCCCCAAAGACGTCGCGTCCACGCTGGTCAACCACCAGTACCTTAGGCGTGGCATCCTCAAGAATATAAGCCAGCCGTGTGGTGGGATATTCAGGGTCGAGCGGCACGTAGGCCCCGCCGGCTTTGAGGGTCGCCAGCAAAGCTACCAGCATCGTTTCAGTGCGTTCCGTACACACCGCTACGCGCGTATCCGGCCTCACCCCCTGGGCTATCAAATGGTGAGCAAGACGGTTGGCACGCTGATTAAGCTCGGCATAGCTGAGGCGAACGTTCCCCATTTGCAGCGCCAGCGCCTGTGGTCGTTGTTCGACCTGCCACTCGAACAACTGATGGATCGTCGCCGTCGCCGGGAACGGCACCGCGGTATCATTCCAGGTTTTCAGCAGATGCCGGCGCTCTTCCGGCGGCAGAATATTGAGTTCATACAGCGGCATTGGCGCGGCCGCCGGAACCCCATCGGCTTCAAGCGCCGCCACCAGGCTACTGATGCTCTGGTGGAAGTAGCCAAACAGGCGCGCACAAGAAAGCGACTCAATCGCCTGAACGCCAATATCAAACCCATCGCCGAAGTCATCGACAGAGACAGAGATCGGGTAGTTGGTGCGCTCTTCAAATCCGTGCCATACCACGCCATCAAATTCGATATCACCTAACACATCAATGTCGGTCGGGCGGTTGCGGCGGTAGTTGAACACGGCGCTGAACATCGGCGTCGGCGCCACAATCCCACTACTTTGTTGAGCCAGCGACAAGGTGGCGTGTTCATGTTTGATCAGCGCGGTGAGGCGCTGATGCGTCTGGCGCACCGCATCGGCGGCATAAACCTCGCCGACATCAAGCCGCAACGGCAGCGTCTTGATGCAAGGGCCCATGATTTTGTCACTGTTCTCACCGTGCATACGCCCGGACAGGACCGTACCGAACACCACCGTATCGCTGCCGCAGGCAGCGCTTAGGACTCGCGCCCAGCTCAAATGGCACAGGCTACTCACGCTGACGCCGAGGCGGCGAGCCTGAGCGCGCAGCCGTTGAGCCAGCGGCGCTTCAAGCGAGCGCCGTGTTTCACCGATCCGCTGGCCTTTAAGGTGGCCGTTCTTGAGATTAAACGGCACCGACGGTTCGGTGATGTCCGCCAGCATGTCGGTGAAAAACGCCGATTGCTGTTGGGTATCGTTACGGCGCTGCAACTGCGCCACGTGATGACGAAATGGCAATGCCGCCGGCAAACGCGCTCCCTTGTCATGGAGGAACGCCTGAATGTCGGAGAGCAAAATCTGTAGCGAGGCAATGTCATCCACCAAATGATGGATATACATCAAGGCTTCCCAGCGGGCCTGCGCTTCATCATAGGCCACCACCATGTGCAGCAACGGCGGCTGCGTGAGGTCGATACGGTTGACGTGAGGATCAAAGCGCGCCTTCATCTGCTCAACGACCGGGCCATCCTGAGCATCAAACGTGAGCGCCGCAACATGCAAACGCGCGTGGCGGAGCACGACCTGCACAGGCGTTTCCACCCCTTCCCAGATAAACGCGGTGCGCAAGATATCATGACGATCAACCACGCATTGGATAGCCTCAAGATAGCGATCCAGCGTCTGCCGGTGCGTAAACGACAGATGACCACACTGAAGGTAAGGGTCGCCGGCTTCATCGAACAGATGGTGGACCAGAATGCCTTCCTGCAACGGCGCCAGCGCATAGATATCCTGAATATTGGCGATGCCTCCAGGTATGCGCGAAACGATCTGGTCTATTTGCTGTTGAGAAAGCGACACTAACGGGAAAAGCGCGGGATGAAGCGCGGTGGTCGCCGGCGTGACCACATTCTCCGGGATGACGAACGCTGAGGAAGCATCGTCCTCAAGCCTGATTTGCGCAGCAAGATCGGCCAGAACGGGATGCGCGAAGAGGGTGGGCACATCGGTATACAACTGCTGCTCACGGAGCGCTGCCTGCAGTTGCATCGCCAGCAATGAATGCCCGCCCAGTTCGAAGAAATTGTCCTGCCGCCCGACCTGCTCAACGCCGAGCATTGTCCGCCACAGCTGCGCCAGAATAGATTCCGTACCGGCGTTCGGCGCTTCAAAGTCGCGCTGCACGTAAGCACTGTCGTCCGGTAGCGGCAAGGCTTTGCGGTCGATCTTGCCATTGGCCGTCAGCGGCAGCGATTCCATCACCACAAACGCCGCCGGGATCATATAGCTGGGCAGTTGCGTGGCGAGCACCTCGCGCCATTGCGCCAGCGCGCCATTGCCGCACGTCGCCTCTGGCACCACATAGGCCACCAGACGGGCCTCGCCACCATCGGGCGTAATGCCGATGACGGTGGCGTCTTTGATGTGCTCAAGCGCCGCAATACGCGACTCGATTTCACCAAGCTCAATGCGATACCCGCTCAGTTTGATTTGGTGATCGCGGCGGCCAAGAAACTCAATGCGGCCATCGTCAAACCAGCGCCCGATATCGCCGGTACGGTAGACTCTGGCCCCGGCGACCCAGGGGTCGGCAATAAACTGCTGGGCCGTCAGTTCAGGGCGATTCATGTATCCCACCGCGACGCCTTCGCCGCCGATCCAGATTTCACCCGCCATACCCGGCGCGCAAAGCTGACCCAGATTATCGACCACGTACATACGGGTATTGGCGATCGGTCGCCCAATACTCAGGCGAGTATCCTGGCTGTGCTCAAAACCGCGCATCCAGGCCGACGACATAATGGTGGTTTCCGTCGGGCCGTAGCCATTGATGTAACGGCAGCGCTCGCTCCAGCGTTCAATCAGCCCGAGCGACGGCGCCGACCCCGCGGTCAGAATGGTCATGCCTTCAGGCACGCGTGCGGGATCCAGGTGCGTGAGATACGGCGGCGGGAAGGCCGAGAAACGAATGTCGTTTTCGGTCATGTACGCCATCAACGCGGGCGGGTTCTGAATCAACGCATTCGACAGCAGGTGCAGTTCGCAGCCGCGCGTCAAGGTACCGAAAATCTCGCCCGCCGAGGCATCAAAGGTATAGGGCGCGAACTGGGTGATCGGTTGCCCGGCGCTAAAAATCCCGATGTGTTCGCACCAGGCACAGAAATTGATCAGGCTGCGATGCGCGATCTCTACGCCTTTCGGCGTACCGGTGGTGCCAGAGGTATAGATGATGTAGGCAATAGTGTGCGAATCGATAGTGTGCGAATAGATAGTCTCAGCGGGGTTATCCTCACGCGACCCGCCATCCGTTTGCGCCTGCTCCAGATAATCCTCAACCAACAGCAAGGTGCTGCTTTCGTCCGCGCTGAAACTCGACCGATCGGCCCGGCTGGTCAGCGTCCAGCGCACTTGCGCATCGTTAATGATGAACGCGCGACGCTCGCCCGGCGCATCCAGGCCGACAGGCACATAAGCGGCGCCCAGCTTGATGATGCCCAGCATGGCGGCGATCAGGTTCGGCGTTTTGTCCATACTCAGCACGATACGATCGCCCTGGGTCACACCGACGCGGCGCAGCCCTGCCGCAATCCGTTCGGCACGTTCGGCCAACTGCCGATAGCTTAACCGCACGTCGCCTGCCACCAGCGCGGTGGCCTCGTTTCTGGCCGCCACTTGCTCGGCAAACAGCGCATAGAGCGAACGATCCAACGCCACGTCTAGCTCAGTCGCATTCCACTCATGAATAACGCGTTCAATTTCTGCGTTACTGAGCAGCGACTGTTCACCCAGCGTGCGCTCACTGCGCTGTACAAAGCTGGACAACAGCTGCTGCAGGCGATTGAGAATGTTATGCGCATCCGCTTCGGTCATGTCGCCGTGGCGATAATGCAGCGCTAATGACAGCGTGGCCCCGGTCCGCACAATAAGATGCAGCGGCACGTGCGGCGCGCGATGCTCATTTTCCGAGCCCGACTCGTCATACACACTGATCAGCGAGTCGAAAAGCGGTGGATTCGATGGGGAGCCTACTCCGGGCGAAAGGGCATCAGGTATCGGTTCGGCATGGCGCTGATGCTGCTCAAACACTGAGGCGATATCGTGAAACCAGTCGCGCAACGCGAGACTGGCATCAATGTGCATGCGTAGCGGCAAGGCGTGGTATTCCCCCCCGTCATGGGCTGGGAACCGTTTGCCGAACAGCACCTCATCCTCACCGCTGTACTTGCTCAGCAACAAACCCCATGCCGCCGTCATCAGCACGTCCCCGGTGACGGACTCACGCTGCGCCAGCGCCAGCAGTTCGTTACTCAACGCCCGCTCGACCTGGGAGACGAGCACGCGGACGTCCTGCGCAGAGGAGGAAGCGGCGGTCCCGGCATCCTCGCGCTCAATAGCATTAACAAGGCTGACGTTTGCCGTTCTTGACGCCCCGGTAAGGTATCGCTGCCAATACGCCGCGGCGGTGTCCTTACGCGACAAGAGCATATTCTCCTGCATGATAGCCATTGGTTATGCTCCCTCTGTGACAACTTGCCTGGAATGGTTTTTTAAAACATTCAGTAAGTTGGATACGCTTTCGGCGTTCCTGCCGAATTGATTGATGATCGCGCCGTGCTGAATACGCGCGGCAAAACCGTATTTGATGAAGGTTGACAGAGTGCCGGTTGGGCTGAGATCGACAAAAAACGTCTGGTTTTTCTCAGCCAACGCCTGCATTACGCCGTAGAAATCGACAGGCTCGCGCAAGACTCGCCAGAAATACTCGCTGTCCCATTGTTCAACCGCAGTACCTAACATGGCGGAGTACACCGGCATTACGGGGGCGTTTTTCGGCAAGGTATCGACCAAGGCTCGGAAATCGTGCTCGATAGCCGCTATCCCGGACGAGTGGAAGGGTTGCTCAACCGGCAGCAGCATCGAGATAATATTCTGCTGCGTCAGGCGCTGTTTGAGAGCCGACAGGCTCGCCATAGCACCGCTGACCACAAAATTATTCTGGAAGTTAATACTGGCTAACTCGGCGCCCTGATAAAGCGCGGCATTGGCATGGAAGTGCGCCACCGGCGCCAGCACGCTCATCATCCCGCCGCCGGCGGTTTTGTTACTCAGCAAGTGCGCCTGAGACACCACCAGTTTCATGGCGTCATCCAGCGTCAATACACCGGCCACGACAGCCGCGATGCACTCGCCCAGGCTGTATCCCAGCACGGCGTCAGGTTCGATCCCTTCTGCTTTGAGCATACCGGTCAGGCTGACGCCAATGCTGAGCAACGCCACATTGGACTGCGCCACATCAGAGAACGGCAGGTGGTGGCGGGCGTCGTCATACAGCGCCTCCAGAAGACCGTGGCCGGTGTGTTGACGACACAGGGCGTCACACCTGTCCATCTGGCTGCGAAAGGTACTATTACGACGATAAAGCTCACGCCCCATGCCGTAATACTGTGACCCCTGCCCCCCGAACATAAACACCACACGAGGGGTGGCGGATGGTGCCGCTGGCGCTCTGGCAACGTTTTTTACCGTTGGCTTACCCGGCAACGCCATCGGCTGTGCTTTTATTTTCTCAAACAGGCTGGTCAGTACCTGCCCGGGTCCGATTTCGTGCTGTTTAACTTCGCCGGACGCCAGCAGCCGCGACAGACTTTCGTACCAACGAACGGGATGACTTATCTGGCGCGTTAACAAGTCAAGATAATCGGATTCTGGATAATCGAGCGCTGTGTAGTTGGAAATAACCCGCGCATTGAGCGGATTGAAAGTAAAGCGTTGCGCAAATTGTGCAAACTGCGCTTCGATATCTCGCATATAGCGAGAGTGAAAAGCCGCACTCACGTTTAGCCTGACGTAGCGTGCGCCGGCATCCGTAAACAGCGTTTCGCAGGCAACGATGTCGTCATGAAGACCCGAAATGACGATTTGCTGGGCACTGTTGATGTTGGCGATATCAATGCCGCTAAACGGCGACGCAGCGAGAAGCTCCGCGACCCGGTTCAGCTCGATGCCCACGATGGCGGCCATCGCGCCGCGCGGCGCTTTCGACATCAACATGCCGCGCTCTCTGACCAGCGCGACGCCGGTTGCAAAATCAAACGCCCCCGCGGCAAACAGCGCGGCAAACTCCCCCAGACTATGACCCGCGTAGCAATCCGGCGCATCCAATCCGTTTTGTCGACTGGCGAGAACCCCGAGCGCTGAGACAACAAACAAAGCCGGCTGGGTGAACATCGTCTCACCCAGCACACCCTGAGGATCGTTGAGGCATAGCTCGCGAATTGAGAAACCGAGCACCTCATCGGCCTCGCTGACGAGCCTGGGGAAACGCTCGAACAGCGCATTCCCCATCCCTTTGTGCTGCGATCCCTGACCAGGAAATACCCAAATTGAAGAAGACATAAATCTCCTATTACTGTTCCCTTGGACTGTCACTTAACGTTGCTTGTTTATCCCAACAGCGACTCGTTAATTCAGGACTTGATTGCTTCCGCCGGTAGATGGGCTTCAATCGTGCCGATCAAATCCCCGAGCGTGTAAATCCCGCGCTTGTCACCGTCGTTTACCTTGATGTGGAGCCGCTTCTCAATCTCGTACCAGGACTCAAGCATCTCGATCGAATCCACACCCAGTTCACCGCCGATAAATGAATCCAGGTCCACGACATCAGGGGTAAATCCGGTGTTTTTGATGCCGTTAATAATGTCGAGAACAACGGAGAGAATGTCTTTCTGAGCGTCCATTTCTGATTTCCTTCAGCTAATCCATTAGAGCGCGTCAAACTCGCGCGCAACGTCAGTAATAATGTCAACGGCTTGATCGATCTCTTCCCGGGTATGGGAAGACATCACGGAGATACGCAGACGTTCTTTATCAGGAGGGACCATCGGGTATTCCATGATATTGGCGAACAGGCCGCGTTCAAAAAGACGGCGGTTTATGTTGCCCACCACGGAGATTTTCCCGAAGAAGACGGGAATGATCCCCGACTCGCCGCGAAGAATGTTGAAGCCTTTGGATTCCAGTTGGTCCTGCATGTAGCGCACGTTGTCATGCAGCAGCGCAATGCGTTCCGGCTCGCGTTCCATCACGTCCAACGCCGCGGAAATAGCCGCAATGGTCGGCTGCGCTAAACCCGAGGTAAACAGGTAAGGATAAGAGAAGTTTCGCAGCATAAAGATATGCTCGCGGCTGCCGGAGATGAACGCGCCCTGCGCGCCGAGCGATTTGCTGCAGGTGGACATACGCAAATCAACCTGACCCAGCAGGTCTAAATGCTCAAGCGTTCCCTTGCCGGTTTGCCCTAAGGTGCCTAAGCCGTGAGCGTCATCGAGAATGGTGATGATGTCGTGCTCCCGGCAGATATCGATGTAACGCTTGAGATCGATGATCGAGCCGTCCGTAGAACGCACGCCTTCAACCGTGGAAAATATTTGCGTATGAGGTTTCAAACGCGCCCGAATTTTAGGCAACATCTGTTCAAACTCATCCAGCCGCTCGGGATCGAAGGTAAAGAACGGCACGTTGGTCATTTTGACCGCGTTGATCACGCTGGCATGGCTGTTCTGGTCATAGATGATGATATCGTTGCGATTCATCAATCCATTCACCCAACACAGGTTCGCCATATAACCACTCGGCAGCAGCACCGCGTCTTCATGGCCGGCTAACGCCGCCAGACGCGTCTCAAGATCCCGATGTTGCCTGGTGTAACCGGAAAATGCCGGCGACCCGCCGGTACCAATACCGTATTTTTCTACCGCTTCGACTACCTTATTTTTCACATAAGGATGGTTAGCCAGACCGAGATAGCTGTTTGAACCAAACACCAATACATTTCTGAAGTCGTCGCTATGCAGGTCTTTGTACTGCATGCGCGCATCAACCGGCCCCACGCCCTGGCGTCCGAACATGAAGCCTTTTTCCAGCTCTTTCAAATAGGTGCCATAGCGTAATTTCACGCGTTCCTTGAAAGGCTTACGTTCAAGTTCGATCAGATCATGAAAATCCATTATAAAAACCTCCTTGATTATTGATTCTCTCTCAGAGAGAGATTCCGATTGCTAAGGCGCAATAAAACCGTTGGCCCGATACCAGGAAACGCACTCCTCCACCATCTGGCTTAAAGAGGAAGGCTTATAGCCCAGCTCACGCTCTGCCTTGGCGCTGCTAAAGTAATAAACCCCTCCGAAGACACGCAGACGATAGGCATCCAGCACCGGTTCGCCGCGCACCAACCAGGGCAACTTTTCCTGAAGCAGGGTTTTCAGATAGAAAGACGGATAATGGGTCTTGGGCCGTTCCGCCTTGCACGGCACGATTGATTCAATGGTGTTGATAAGCTCGCGATAGCGGACATTGGCGCCCGCAATCAGGTAGCGCTCGCCTGAGTGTCCTTTGGTTAAGGCGCTGACGTGCGCGTCACCGACATCGCCCGCGCCGCAAAAACTGGCGCCGCCCGGCGGCAGGAACGGCAGCTGGTTATAGTTCACCGCCAACACCATGCGCCCCCACTGCATCGAATAGTCGTAGGCACCCAGCACTTCCGTCGGGTTCAGAATGACGGCGGACAAGCCGCGATCGCAGGCGCGGTACACCAGTTCCTCAGCGAGCAATTTGCTTTTGGCATAGGGGTTTTTCGCACGAAACCCCGCCAGCACGGTCTTTTCGGTCGCCTCGGCGGCGGGGTCGTTATGCGCCCCTATCGTCGAGCTGGTGCTGGTATACACCAGACGCGACACCCCGCACGCCAGCGCCGCCTCAATCACCGAGCGCGTCCCCTCAACATTGACCGCTTCCAGCAGCGGCCAGTCACGGGCGTTGCTGCTGGTATTGCCCGCGGTATGAATCACCCCGTCGTGCCCGGCCATCGCCGCTTGCAGGCGCTGGCTATCATGCAATTCGCCGCGCACCAGGGTGACGTCGAACGATTCCAGAAAGCTCACGTTGGATGACGCTCGCACATACGCCGTAACCTGATGTCTGGCGGCGACCAAGGCTTTTATAACGTTAAGCCCAACAAATCCGTTTGCTCCGGTGATCAGTATTTTCATGGTGTTTGATCTTGCTGATTAAGTTTTTCAAGCGTTTTCAGGAAGGCCTTGCGCCCTTCCCCTTTGCTGCGCATAGGCAGCGCCGCCGGATTTTTATCCGGATGGTTGGCGACCCCTTCAAGCAGAATCACGAACTGCTCAAGCAGTTGATCCAGCTGCGCTATCTGGGTATCCATCCCCCGGCAGTCAAGGCGTAAAAGCACACTGTGCGCCTCAACGCTGACCACCAGCGCCACGTGCAGCCCAGGCTGAACTGCAAAGAGAGCAGAAACGGCCTGGTTCAAACCGGCCTCGTCGCCGTCAGTCAGCAAAGCAACCGCGCTATCAAACAGCGGCGCATCGCCAACCCAGCGCTCAATCCGCTCAAGCGTGGCCCCGGTATGGTCGAAACATTTTTCAAGCTGTGTTTCAACGTCTTTGAGCCAAAGCGCGGTCTTGTGACGCCCAACCACCTGAACGCGCACGGGTATCATCTGAGGATGTTCATCATTAACCTGCCGAACCAGACCGAACTGGGAATGCCTGGCCCGCGCATGGCGATTGGTGAGAAGCGCCCAGCCAGCGGCCATCAGCGTCTCAACGGAGATCGCCTGACGCTGGGTACAGATTTGCAGGGCCGCCACCGTGTCCCGATCGATTCGCCGCTCCACGGACAGCGTTTGCGGCGCAGACGCTTCGGCATCCTGAACCTCTGCGCCGCCAAGCAGCGCCGAAGCCATCAACGCGCCGGCCTCGTCTTGGGCGTGCGGTTCTTGGGCATGCAGTTGCTCAACCCAGAACGCCTGCAATTGCTCATCGTCTAGCGCTTCCACGTTGCGTTCATTCTGCAGGCCGGCAAACCATGCCTGCGGTACGGTAGGGGCTCCATCAGGAACCGGCAGCGCGGCGACTTCGTTGTGGCGCGTGTGCGGCGGCGGCGCGTCAAGGCGCAGCGCGGCGTAAAGATCGCAAGGTTCTTTCGCAAAGGGGTAGCCGGGGAAAGCCACGCGACGACGTAATGCCTCGTGGTGTAACAGGCCCCAGTCAATGTCGCAGCCATGCGTCCACAGTGTGGCGACTTTGGCGAGCTGCTGCGTTTGCACCAATACATGAATAAAGTGCTTACCCGCCTCGCCGGCGATCAACTGCGGGACATCTTTGGTTTCACGCACGTTGCCGTTATAAATATCCAGCTTGCTATGCTCAGAGGCCGGGCGAGCAATAAAGCATTCCAGTTTCGTCAGCAGATCATCCATGCTCGTCGCCACGATGGCCAACCGATGATCAAGCGTGACACGCCCAATCTGGCTGGTGTAGGCCAGATCAGCGAGATGAAGCGCGCTTCCCTGCTGCGTAACAAAGTCACGCATCTCGACGGCGTAAGCCGCCAGACGCTCCGCCCGGTGTGCCGACAGCACCACTATTTGCGGCCGGTTCTCGGCGTTATCCCTGACGACAGGTGTGTGATCACGACTGCGCATGAGCGCCTCTTCAGGGGACTCAACCACCACAAATGCGGTAGAACCGCCCATGCCATAGGCGTTAATCCCCGCCAAACGCGTGCCTCTGGCATTGGTGCGCCATTCCTGCGCCTCGCGCGGGAACAGGAACACAGACGTCTCGTGTTCGAACGACGTATTGACGCGATCAAGGTTGACACAGGGCGACAGACGACCGTGCTGCATGCTCAACAGCACCTTAATCAATGAACAAACGCCCGATGCCGCTTCCATATGCCCAAGGTTGGCCTTGGTTCCCAACGCGCAAAAATGTTGCGCGTGAGTGTGGCGACGCAGCGCGTTGGACAGCGCCTTCAGTTCAATCGGATCGCCCAACTCGGTCGCCGCACCGTGGCTTTCGATATAAGTCAGCTCGTTAACGTCGATACGCGCCTCGTCCAGCGCCCGAACGGCGGTTTCCTCCATCACGGCCAGATTCGGCAAATATTGCCCTGCCCCCGTGCCCGCATGGCCGATGCTTGAACCGCGCAGCACGCCATAAATATGGTCGCCATCCGCCAGTGCGGCGCTCAGGCGCTTCAGTACCACCATGCCGCTGCCTTCGCTTGGAATCAGGCCATTGGCGCGCTCATCGAAGGTATGTTCCTTGCCGTCCGAAGAGAGCACGTTCATCTCCTGGAGCAGCATATATTTACTGGGGTGGAGGCTAAGGTTTATGCCGCCGGCGAGCGCCATATCACACTCACCACCGAGAATGGCCTTACGTGCGATGTGCACGCTCGTCAGCGATGAGGCACAGGTGGTGGCAACGCTGAAACTCGGGCCGCGCAGATTCATCAGGAACGAAATGCGATTCGCCAGCTCACTGACGACAGAACCGGCCCCCGGATATCGACCCGTGCGGGCATAAAGTTCGGCCATGACCCAGGTGAAATCTTCATTCATCGCGCCGACATACACGCCCACTTGCTGAGACGTGAGCGCTGACGGGGTGTAACCGGCGTTCTCCAGGGCATGCCAGGCGGAACGCAGCAAAACACGCACCTGAGGATCGAGACGACTGGCTTCATCACTGCTCATGCGGAACATCTCAGGATCAAAGACATTCACGTTGCTGAGGAAACCGCCGCGATTCACGTAACGCGGATTGCCGTTATCGTCCGGCGTGATAGCCCAACGCGCATTCGGGATGGTGGTCAGGTTCTCTTTGCCCGCCTGAATATCCGCCCAGAAATCCGCCAGATTCTCGGCGCCGGGGAACTCGCCCGCCACACCGATAATCGCCACGGCATCACTGGCGGCATTCACACTGGCTGATAACGATGAGCGGGCAGCATGCAACCCCAAGGTATTCGTGGGCGCGTTAGGCATAGCCCGTTTGGCATAAGGCACGGCAGGCGCGTCGGCGTGATGGCTGTTCACCGTCTCTGCGGTAAGATGCGGCGGCGTCTCTGCCGGCACCTGCCGGCTCTCCTGCGTTGCGCCATAACGTTCGCACAGATACCCGGCCAGTTTGGCCGTGGTATTAAACTCAAACGGCGCCGTTTTCGGCAGCCCGTCATACTCTTTCTCAAGCACGGCGCGCAATTCCATCAGCATGATGGAATCCATACCTAACTGCTCAAAGGTGGCATCCACGGCGATATCGCCGGCGGGAAGCTTGATGATGGCCGAAATACGCTCCCTCAGCGCGTTCTCGCTCTGCATATAGGCGCTGCTGCCGGGCGGCGTCGGCTCAACGGCATGTTGCTTGCTGGCCGCGACATTCACGTGCGCCGGCGGTGCAGAGCGCGCCACCTCATCGGCCTGAATGCGCAGGGCACGGGCAACCTTGTTACGGTCCCCAACCACAACCAGCAATGCAGGGCGTTGTTCGAGCAGCGCGCGTTCGAGGGCGATAATGCCTGCCTCCTGGTCCAATGCCGCCATGCCGGAGAACGCAAACAGGGTGGCATCCTGTTGTTCGATGTTCATCTGACCGCTGGCCCACAGCGGCCAGTTGATAGAGACAGTCTGACCGGCGCGCAGTCCTTTTTTGACCAGGTTGTTGCGCCATACCGCATGGCTATCCATAAAGCGATTACCTGCGGCGTAAGCCCCTGAACCCAAGTCGCCGAGCACGGCAGAAACGGAAGAGAAGTTGACGAAGACGGAGAGCGGCTCCTGCGCCGTTGCACGGTCGAGGGCCACCAGACCGTCTACCTTCGGCCCAATCAGCGCGTAAAATTCAGCATCTTGCAGCGCGGTCATCGGTGTTGCGCTGGCGACGCCCGCGCAGTGCAGCACGCCGTCTACTGCGCCGAATGCGGCTTTGGCTTGTGCAATCAACGCGTCAGCCTGCCCTTCCTGCGCCACATCCGCCGCGATATAGCGCACCTCGGCCCCCAGTTCACGCATCCTAACCAGTTGCTGCTGGACGGCATCACCTGGCTGGGCCGAGCGGCCGCTCAACACGATACGGGCCTGATAACGGGATGCCAGATAGTGCGCTATCAGCAGCCCCAGCTTGCCGGCACCGCCGGTGATCACATAGTGACCGCGATGGACGAAGCTCAGGTGCGGTTCGTTGCCGTTTCCGTTGCCATCGGCCTGAGGCGGGGTGATTTCGCTCAACGTGCGCTGGTAGCGAGCGCCATGTCGATAGGCCAGCTCGACGCCGGCGAGCGGGGTCGGGCGCGGTACCCATTCCTGATAAATCGCACTCGCCAGCGCCGCTACGTCATCCGCATCGCTACGCAAGGTGAACAGCTCAAAGCGGTGGTTAATCGTCAGCAACGAGCGGGCATAACCGCTGGCTGCATCGTGCTGTGGCTCAACCTGATCAGTCTGTGCGGTATAGACGTTAGCGCAGCGCAGCGCCTGCCCCGGCGTTACCGTTTCCAGCGCCACAAACAGGTGCCGTAACGACTGCAGTCCGGCGTGTAATAGCGGCGCGGCCCCAACGGCCGGGAAGTCATCAAAGTGCTTATCCGCGCCGATTGCATGCACGATGTGGGTAGGCCACATCTGCTGTGCGGCCAACTGCTCACACAATGTCTGTACGCTGGTTTGAGATTGTGTATCGACGCTGAATCGATGGCTATCGTGCTGGGTAAACGCACTGGCTGGCGTCACCGCTATCACGCTGGCGTCGTCGCCGTAACGCGCGCGCAGCGCCTCGGCCAGCGTCTCGTCATCGCTGAGCACCAACACCCGTACCGCCGCAGCACTCACCGCGGCACCCGATGTCGTCTCCGGCAGTGGCGATGCCTGCCACTCATAGGCATAGTACTGCACGTCTTGCGCGGTCACAGACTGCGCCGTACTGGCATCACTCTCCAGTCTACGAGCGGCGAAGTCTTTCAGGCGCGCCAGCACCCGGCCGGTGGTATCCACCAGCGTAATATCGTGCTTTTGAATATTGCCGCCCACACTCTGGCCCGACACACTCGACTGCGCTGGCGTCACATAGGCATAACACTCTGTGCCAAGCGGATGGCGCAACTCCAGCTCGCCGAGGAAGAACGGCACGATCGGCGTTGAATACGCAGAGGGCTCCAGCCCGACCGCCAGACAGGTACGCAGCGCGCCGTCCAACAGCGACGGATGCAGATAAAACGCATCCGCGGAATGTACCCCATCAGGCAGGCGCAAATGACTCAGCGCAGAATCAGCGAAGCGGTAACGTTCACGCGTCACCTGATAGCTGGGGCCATAGGCAAAACCCATTTTGGCAAAATCAGCATAGATGGCCGCCTGATCGCTTTCGTGTTGGCCGCGGTTACGCAGCGCGTCAAGGTCGATCCATTCATCGGCAATCTCGGTCGTTGTCGGGCGATAAACCAATTCCGCCTCTACCGAGAGCACATCGGTGTGACGGTTATGGATCGCCACCTGCACGCTTTCGCCATCCGAGTGCGCCAGGTCGATTTCCACCTCCACCGGCTCGTCGTCCACCTCGATAGCGTTCATCCACATCAGGTTGCGCATCGTCCCGACGGCCCAATCGTTTCCGATCGCCAGCTGGCCCGCGGCATGTATCATCTCGATATAGGCCGAGCCGGGTAAGATCACCCGTGCCTCGGCGCTACCAATCACATGGTCACGCAGATAGGGCTCCTGCCCGGTCAGCTGTTTGATAAATCTCTGCTGCGACAGCGTGGAGGTATTTTCATCTATCAACGGGTGCAGCGATTTAGCGCGGCGTGACTCGCCTGGTTCCGAAGGCAGCGCCAGCCAATGGCTGCGCGTCATCAACGGCAACGCGGGGAATGAAACCCGACGCACCGCGCCAGATGCCCCACTATCGGCAAAGAGTAACGGCGCGAACTGTTGCCAGTTCACATCCAGCATCGCGGTCCACAAGCGGCCCAAACGCAGGAGCTGGCGTTCTTGTACCAACCCGGCCACCAGCTCATCAAGCTGCTTGCCCTCAAGGATGGTATCCAGACGTTCGCCGCCGCCGGCAACGCGCCCACGAAACAGCTGTTTCGCCGCGCCGTCCTGCCGGTATTGCTCCAACTGACTCAGTAAATCGCCCAGGCTGCTCGCCACCACCGCGAGACGTTCCGTCATGGCGTCGCGCCCGACCAGCGAAGAAAATGCCAGAGAGTCAAAACCGGGCGCCGTCTGCGGTTCATATAACGCCTGACGGAGGAAGCTCACCATCCGCGCTACATACAGCGATAAACGTTCTTCGCTATCCGCCGAGAGCACGAACAAGCGCGGTTCACCACGATGGGCGGCGGTCGATGCAAGTTTTGACGCGTCTTCTTGTGGCGCTTCTTCTATCAGCACATGGGCGTTTGAACCACCCGCACCGAAGGCGCTCAGGCCGGCACGACGGGGATGATCGGCGGCCGACTCCCACGCCTCAAGCGCCTGCACCACGCGGAACGGCGAGGCAGCGAAGTTAATTTTCCCGTTCAGCGTCTGTGAGTGCAGCGACGGCACCAGCTTACGATGACGCATCTGTAGCAGGATTTTGGTCAACCCGGCGATGCCGGCGGCGGACTCAAGATGCCCGATATTGCTTTTCACCGAACCGATACGGCAGTGACCAGACTGCAGCTCGTTGTTGATCCCCCGCTGTGTATTGATGCGCGAAAAGGCGTTGGCAAGTCCGGAGATTTCGATCGGATCCCCCAGCATCGTGCCGGTGCCATGCGCTTCAATGTAGTCCACCGACGCGGGGCGCCAGCCGGCACGCTCGAATGCCGTGCTGATAACGTTGCTTTGCGCCGCCTGATTCGGCACCGTAAAGCCGCTGGTTTTGCCGCCGTGGTTAATGGCGGTGGCTTTGATCACGCCATAAATTTGGTCGCCATCCGCTATCGCCTGTTGCAACGGCTTAAGCAACACCGCGCCCACGCCTTCCCCTGGGACATAACCATCGCCGCCTTCGCCGAAGGCCCGGCAACGCCCGTCGCTGGAAAGGAATTGGTTTTGCCCCAGTTGGTAGTACTTCATCGGGTGCACAATCAAATTGACGCCACCGGCTATCGCCATTTTACAGTCGCCGCTTTGGAGCGCCTGACACGCGATATGTAGCGCGGTGAGCGACGACGAGCACATGGTGTCCAGCGCCACGCTGGGGCCATTCAGATTGAAGTAGAACGACACCCGGTTGGCTACCGATGAGTGCAACGACATGGCCCAGCCGGATTCGTGCTGTTTCTCCGTCGTTTCGATGCATTGATACTGCCCCCACATCACCCCGACATACACGCCGACCTGCGATTTGCTCAGTGCGTGACGCGAATAGCTGGCATCCGAAACACACTCCCAGGCGGTTTGCAGGAACAAGCGCTCCTGCGGATCCAACAGCTCCGCTTCGCGGGGCGATATGTTGAAATATTGGCTATCGAACTGATCAATATCATCGATAAACCCGCCCCATTTGCTGTAGACCTTGTTCTTGGGCCCCCGCACTGGCGAATAATGTTGGTGATAGTCCCAGCGCGACAGAGGAATGTCGGTAATGCTGTCTACGCCGCCGGTGAGGTTGGCCCAGAATTCATCCACATTTTTGGCGCCCGGATAGCGGCCGCTCAGCCCGATAACCGCAATGTCATCTTTTACGCCAACCACGCCAACCGGTTCAGTGTCGCCCGACGCATTACGTCTCAGGGCATCAATACGCGGCGTGTTCAGCAGACTAGCCAGCGTCGGGCGCGCAGCCGGCACCGGCGACGCGGCGTTGTGTTGAAGCGCAGGCTGCTGCGCGGCCTGTATCGCCTCGGCCCATTCGGCCAGCATCTGATAACGGTAGACGGCGGTGGCACTAACGCCGGTAAAACGCGCATCCAACTCATGCTGTAAGCGAATAAGAGTGATGGTATCCAGCGGCCACTGCCAGAGCGGCGTCAGTGCAGAGTGGGTTGTCGCTGCCGAACCGACCGCCGCCGTCAAACTGTCAAACACCCCATCGCCTGTCGCCGATACCGGGTTTGCCGATCGGTCCGGTTCAGCAGCAGGCTCCGCAGCATGAGTGGCGTTTTGCTGCGACAACGCTACCGGCGCCGGCGTGACGCTCGCCGTCGCGGGCTGCAAGGCGGCGACCTGCTCGGGATAGCTCTCGCAGAGAAAATCCGCCAGGGAGTCGAGGTCCTGATATTCGTAGAACAGCGTTTGCGACACCTCGCCGACGCTGGCCGCAAGCTTGCCGTTCAAGGCCAAAATCATCATCGAATCAAGGCCGTAATCCGACAACTGTGTTGCAGGCCGCACCTCGCCGGCATCTAACCTGGTGACCTCAACTACGCTGGCTATCAGATAATCCAGCACCCCGTCACGTACCGAACGGGCGTTCACAGGCTGCGCTTCACTCGGTTGCGCCACATTCGGTTGCACCCCACCCGCCGCAGACTCCGCGGGCGTTACGTCAGCAGGCGCCGCCACCTGTTCGGGATAGTTTTCAATCAGGTAATTAGCCAGTGAAGCGAGGTCTTCGTATTCATAGAAGAGTGTCTGAGGAAGGCCGTCAAAGGTTGCCGAAAGCTTCTCGTTCAAGGCCAGAATCATCATCGAATCAAGACCGTAATTCGATAACAGCTCCGTGGCGGTCACGTCGCCGGCATCCAGTTTGGTCACGCTAATGACATGAGCAATCAGCGTATTAACGATAGCCTCGCGCGAAGGGACCGCGCCAGGCTGCTGACGCGGCGTGGCGGCAATAACCGATGCCGCCGCAACTGGCTGAAGCGTATTGGCGCCGCCTGCGCTCATTTGCGCGGCGGGCTTCGCGCTCTGCGCCGCACGTAAGGTTCTCATGCCCAAATGCGGCACCGCTTGCGTTTGCAACCGGGTGAGCCTTATCACCACATTGCCGATGCTATCGAGCAAGTCGATATGGTAGCTGGCCGTCGCCGCCGAACCGTGGGCGTTATCCCGGCGGGCGTAGGCATAGCAAATCCCGTCAATCGGCCTGAATATCTGCAACCGTGCCAGAGCGACCGGAACGTCAAGCGTATTGGTCGTCGCGCTAAAGCCGCCGATGCCCAGCGCGGTGCGTAATGCGCCGTCCAGCAGTGAAGGCGGCAGGATAAATGGCTGTACCACCGGCGCTATCTGCAAGCCGTCAGGAAACTTCAGCTCCGCCAGCGCCTCTTCGGCATTGGCATACAGACACTCCAGCACCTGAAAAGCCGGGCCGAGCGTAAACCCACGCTGCCTGAAAGCCACATCGATATCATTGCGCTGATAAACCTGACCGTTAGTCAGCAGCCTTTGCAGGTTAGCCGGCTCTGGCTGAGGCGATGTCTCCTCGCACAGGCGGCCGCTGCCGTAGACATGACGTTTGTCGCCCTCCGCCCGGTAAATCTCAAAATCGAGCCCGCCCTGCGAGGGCGCCAGCGAGATAGCTATATCTATTGCATCACGCTCTATTGCATCACTGGCGACCATAATGGGCTGGCGCCACTTAATATCCTGCACCTGAGAAAGGACGGGCCTGTCGCCCGAAAGCGGCAGCGCATGACCTTGCAACGCCAGCTCGCTGGCGCTCAATGCCATCTCGATGTAGGCGGCGCCGGGCAGAATACGGTTATCGCCAAGGCGGTGATCGTTCAGTAAAAATTCGTCCGCGCGCAGCCGTTTGCGGAATGCCTGCGAGGCCAGAGTAGAAATATTGGCGTCAATCAGCGGGTGCAGCGCGGCAGCACCCGACACCACCGGCCCCAAAAGCACGGCAGGTGAGGTCGGCGCCCAGCAATCCTGGCGCTGGAACGCATAACCGGGCAGAGAAACACGCCGACGGGAATGCGCCGCATGCAACTGGCTCCATTCAACCACATGGCCGTTGGCCCATGCCTCGCCCAGCGCACCCAGGCGCCCCTGTTTTATCCACTCAGCCAACGGCGGCGTTGAGGTAGCCTGACGCGCATTGTCGCGATGGCCGGTGATCAATCCCGATAATTGCTGTTGGGCATAGGCGCGCAGCATGTTGACCGCATCCGCCGCGACGTCTACGACAAACGCCAGTCGATATTCGTGCGCAACGCGTCCAACTTGCAGTGTATAAGCGACATCCTGTAGCGACAGTTCAGGATGCGGTTCAACGGCAGAATATTGTTCAATAAAGGTCGCAAGCTGCCCGGCCATGGCTCGCAGCGCGGTTTCACGACGAGCAGAAAGCACGATCAACGCCGGCTTACCCTTGTCATCGGTAGCCGGCGGCGGCGCAATATATTCTTCAACGATCAAATGCGCGTTGCTGCCCCCCGCCCCGAACGAGCTAATGCCTGCGATACGCGGAATCTCGCTTGCGACGCGCTGACCATTCTCTTGCGTCACGTCGAGTACAGGACGTTGCCATGGTTCCAGCGACTGCTGAAGACGGAATGGCCCACCCTGAAAGTCGATAAACGGGTTAATCGCTTTTGACTGAATCGACGGCACCAGCGTCCGGTGTTTTATCTGCAGCAGCACTTTGGTCAACGCCGACATGCCGGCGGCGGCTTCCAGGTGACCGATATTGGCCTTGACCGAGCCGATGGCGCAGTATTTGGTATTCTCTCCGGCGATCGAAAACGCCTTATTCAACCCGCTGATTTCAATCGGATCGCCAAGTTTAGTGCCCGTACCATGCGCTTCGACATAGCTGATATGACGCGGATTAACGTTGGCCGCCTCCAGCGCGTCAACGATCAACTCAGCCTGACGTTTCGCGTTAGGAACCGTAAAGCCGGATGTTTTACCGCCGTGGTTCACCGCCGTGCCGCGAATGATGCCATAGATATGGTCACCCTCTTCCCGGGCCTGAGACAGAGGCTTAAGCACCACCGCCCCAACCCCCTCTCCCGGCACATACCCCGTGCCGCCTTCACCAAAACTGCGGCAGCGACCGTCCGAAGAGAGGAAGTGCATATTGGATAGCAGATGATACTTATAAGGGTGCAGCGACAGGTTGACGCCGCCTGCAATCGCAACCGGGACATCGCCGCTGCGAATGGCATGACAGGCAATATGGATAGCCGTCAATGACGATGAACAGGCCGTGTCCAGCGCCATACTGGGGCCGGAGAAGTTAAAGAAGTGCGAAACACGGTTCGCTACCGACCAATAAGATGAATGGGAGGTCGTCCATTCGTCTACGGGGCTGGTGATGGCATGAAGCTGGTAATCCCCCCACATCATGCCGACATAGACGCCGACGCGGTTTTCGCGCCCTACCTGCAAGGGTGCGAGCTTATCTGCCGTATATCCAGAGTCTTCAATGGCATGAGCGACGGTTTCAAGGAACAGCCACTCATTCGGGTCCATGATTTCCGTTTCTTTCGGGGAAATATTGAAATAACGGAGATCGAAGCGTTCAACGTCGGAAAGGAATCCTCCCCACCGGCTGTAACTTTTCCCTGGCGTTGCCGCGCCTTCCTGAAACCAGCGTTCGTCCCAGCGTTCAGACGGGACATCGATAATGCAGTCACGCCCTTGCGTCAGATTGCGCCAGAACTGATCGAGATTGTCCGCCTGGGGGTAACGTCCGGCGATACCGATAATGGCAATATCGTCATCGTTTACGACACGCGGCGATCCCTGCAACCGCTGCACTGGCGCAGCCGCGCGTACGACATCGGCAGCCGGCAAGGCGGCGTTGACGGTCGGTTTTACCACCGCGCTCGCCGACGTCGTGCCCCGCAGGCCATTACAGGCCTCATGACAGTTCTCAAGCAGGAAGCGGCTAAGCTCTTCCATGGTTTGATATTCAAAGAACAGCGTCATCGGCAACCCGCTGCCGAATGTCGTTTTCAACGCATTGACCAGTTCAATAACCACGACCGAATCAAAGCCATAGTCACGAAAGAAGCCATTACGCTCGAAATGCGCCGGGATTTGTAACTTTCTGGCAAACAGGTCGGACAAATACCGAATAACGACATCCTGTAACGAGTGACGGTCGTCGGCATCGGGAGCGCTCAACGCCTCGCGCACCGGCGCCATATCGACAACGCCCAGAACCTCCTCAATGCGCGCATGTTCTCCCGGCATCACCACCATCTGAGCAGCCTGGCTTTGCAGGGCATAATCAAAAATGGCGATACCGTCTTCGGTCAGCAACGGAATAATCCCAAAATGGCTCTTCAGGAAGCCCTCTTCTTTATCAGTAAGACGCATGCCGCCGTCTTTCCAGTAGGGCCAGTTCAGAGACAGCGTTTTACCGCTACGTTCGCCCCGTTGTTGCAGTGCGTTACGCTGATAAGAAAAATAATCTTCGAAGGCATTGCCAAAGGCATAGTCGCATTGACCCATATTGCCTAAGACGCCGGTGACGGAAGAGAAGAGCGCAAAGAAGTCGAGCGGCTGATCGTGTGTGGCGTCATCAAGCAGCCAGGTGCCGATTGCCTTCGGGGTGACGACCCGCTCAAAGGCTTCACTGCTTTTACGCAGAATAAAGTTATCTTCGATGACGCCGGCAGAATGGATGATACCGTTCAGCGAGCGGCCCGATGCGCGGATCGCCTCGATTAAACCCTGAACGCTATCCGGATCGCTGATGTCACACGCCAGATAAATGGCATTGCCGCCGAGTTCATTCAGCTCATCAAGCTGCTGCCGCCGCTTTTCATCCAGCGCGGAGCGTCCGCTCAAATAGACGGTGGCGTCATAGCATGAGCACAGGTAACGAGCGAAAATCAGCCCCAACGCGCCCAACCCGCCGGTAATCAGGTAGGTTCCCTGCCGGCGCAAAGAAGCCGGGGCGGATAACGGCGGGTTAACCGCATCGGCCCCCTTCGCGCGCAACGCGGAGCCGGCATACGTTGATAACGGTGCATCCTTGACAAAGCGACGCACCAGACGAGCCCCCTGCACATAGCGCACGTCGGCATCTTTGGATACGTCGCTGAATTCGCTTTTGATCAACGCCGGGATAGTAACGCCAGCCTGTTTTTCACCATCAATAACCGCGTCGCAATGCACCACATGGCCGATATAGGCTGGTTTTTCGACACGCAAAGTCCGGTAGAAACCACTGATGGCGGAGATATCCGGCACGCTCTCGCCGGCGAGATAGAAATGGACAAACCGAACCTTTTTGACCTTACGCATCAGCGCTTTAGTCAGCGCGAAGAGGCTGTGAGGGCCACGACTCAGGCGAGCGACCCAATCATCGCCGGTCTGTTCCGCATTGACCCAAAGCACCTGCTCAAACGTTGCTCCCCGCGACAACAGCGCATCCACCGCCGCAATGAAGTCGTCTCCATTGCCCGGGCGAACCCACGCGCGATCCGGCTCACGATCCACCTCCGGCGTGGATGCAAACTGGATTCGTTGCACCTGAGGCGGATTTTCCGATTGCGCGATAAGGTCTGCGAACCAGTCGACATCCTGCTCGCTACCCACCAGCACCACCTGCTGCATGGGCACGTCGGCCTCTGACACCGGTTTCTCAATCCAGTATGGCTGATAGAGGTTGACGGTTTCAGGTAGCGTAAGCGGCGGATGTTCGGCTTGCGGCTGATGTTTTACGGCAAGGCTGTCATCGAGAACGCGCAAGCTTAAGCCGCGGAATATCAGCGCGACGCGTTCAGGGTTGTTCGCATCGCTGACATGAATATCCACCTTGAAGACACCATCGTGGATAGGCTTCTCGCCTGACAGGGTGATGGTTGACGTCATGGCTGAACTGCAAGGATGCAGTAACTCCAGTCCCTCCAAAGAGAATGGAATGACCATCGCCCCCGGCTCATTCCCCGGCCGCAATGCGCGCAGCTTCTCGGTCGCCCAGACGACCGCCGCCTGCAAGGCGCCATCCGCCAACGACGGATGAATAACAAAATCCGCGCTCTGCGCATCAGGCAGTATCAGATCGGCGACACAGGCACGCTCATCGAAAGCGATCTGGCTGATGGATCTCAGACCTGCGCCGTAGCACATCTGCAAACTATCGAGCAGTTGGTAGCAGGCGGCCGCATCGCGCGCGTGGGCATCGTCAGCCATCACCGCGGTCGGCAAAGCAGGCAGCGCATCCCCGGAAAACCCTATAGTCCCCCGGCAGTAAAGCGTTTGATCGTTGTCGAGAACCTGGAATAACCACGATGTGCCTGGCTCATGCGGATCAAGCTGAATGTATATATCCGCAGCCGCGTCGTGAAATTCCAGCGGCCTTAACCAGGTCACCTGGGAGAAACGGATTGTGTCGACATTTTCTAAATCAATCGCATCAGTGAAGGCGGCGCGTACCAGTTCCAGATAGGCCACCCCCGGCAGGATCGTCTGGCCGCCGATGCGATGACCGGCAATAAAAAACTCATCGCCCTGAAGCAGCGCTTTATAACGGGAACTCCCAATGTTCACTACACGGTGACGCTGAGCGCGCAAGGCGGCACGCTGCGAACCGGCCTTATCGCTTTTGCTGATCCAAAAATGATTATGGACAAATGGATAACCAGGAAGCGCAATTCGTTGCGGATGCTCCCCCTCAAATAGCCGGGTCCAATCCAATTGCACGCCACGCTCATAATATTCACGCAGTTGTTGCAAAGGCCGTTTCACCGCCGGGGCACCGGCTTGATGAATAGCATCAAGCAGCGCTGCGCCCGCAACACGGGCTTTTTCCACTTCATCCGCGGCATGTTCTTTCAAATCCGGCGGGCCTTGTTCAACCGCCTTTTCTAACGCCTGGATAATCTTCTGAACATCGCGGCCCACACACCCGTAGCGATAAGCAAAGTGGTCCCGGCGAGTCAATAATGTCGCACTCACATCACGCAGTGATGCGTCGGGATGTTCACTCAACCACTGGATCAAATCTTTTTGGCGCTGCCACAGTGCAGCCGGACTTTTTGCAGAAAGCGCTATCAAATACTCATTGCGCTTCGCGGACTTGCCAGACGCGGGCTTACGACCCACAGGCTCAGGGGCTTCTTCCAATACAATATGGGCATTGGTCCCCCCGAACCCGAACGAACTCACCCCCGCGCGGCGCGGCGTATTAGCGTCAATACGTTGCCAGTCAGTGGTTTCATCAACGAAGAAAAAAGGCGTCGAGGTCGTATCAATTTTAGGATTGAGAGCGGAGAAATTGCGTAATGGAGGCAGTTTGCGGTGTTTAAACGCCTGCAGAACTTTGATGACACCCGCCACACCGGCTGCCGCTTCAAGGTGGCCGATATTGCTTTTGATGGACGTCACGCCGCAGAAAGCCTCATCCAGCGCGATTCCCTGCTGTTGAGCGAGCGTACTAAATGCTTTGGTAAGCCCCTCGAATTCAATGGGATCGCCCTTCGGTGTCCCTGTTCCATGAGCCTCGACTAAGCCAATAGAGCGAACAGGCACGCCGGCGTGCCTGTTCGCGGCAATAATCACATCAGCCTGCGCTTCGGCACTGGGGTAGGTGAGCGTGTAGGTGGTGCCACAATGGTTAATGGCACTCCCTTTGATGACCCCGTGAATCACATCACCGTCAGCCAGCGCATTATCTAATGGCTTAAGCAATAAGACGCCCGCCCCTTCTCCACGGACATAACCATCAGCACAGCTATCAAAAGAGTGACACGCACCGGTGGGCGACAGCATTCCCATTTTGGCAAAAGACTGATGCCGGGTAGACGTCAAAATAAGATTAACGCCACCGCTAATAGCAACGTCACAGTCGCCATTAGTGATGGCCTGAATAGCGCTGTGAATAGCGTTTAATGAACCCGAGCAGGCGGTATCAATGGCAACACTCGGACCATGAAAACCAAAGAAATGTGAAATACGGTTAGCAATAATAGAAGTGGCGGTGCCCGTGGAATGATGCGCTTCTATTGGCGCATTGGCATTTTCCTGTAGCTCTTTATAATCGTTATTGAAAACACCAATAATAACGCCAACTTTATTCCCTCGAAGCGTTGATGGAGGGATTCCTGCATCCTCCAAACAGGACCAGGTAAGTTCCAGCATGATCCTCTGTTGAGGATCCATGGTTTCCGCAACCTTAGGAAGAACACCAAAGAACTGGTTATCAAAACAATCAACGTTATTAACAAAGGCAGCCCACCGAGTTTCACTGGCATCAGGCCACTGTAAAGATTTTCGGTTATATGACGCCGCATTTTTTTGAATGTCAGAAATTTTAGAGACTGAATTACGGCGATGAATAATATTATCCCACAAATCATTATAGTTGTTTGCATCAGGAAAACGACAAGAAATGCCTATAATTGCAATATCCATTATTCACATCCGTATGTTTATGTTTATTATTTCTCGAAATAATCAATGCCATTTTCGCAGCCAAATAACTCTCTGGATGCAGAACTCATCAATAGTTAAATAGTTTGGTATTCCATATACCATTACAAACAACTTAGTGGATATTGCATTAAAAACATTCACCCATCTAATGTAATTTAATTCTTTTTATTGTCATAATGTAACCAACAAACAATAAATACAGCAAAAATAAAAAATAATTAATTGTAGTTATTTGATTTTAATGTATTTTTTATTGAAACAAAAAAACACACTTCCAGAGCATTTCAAGATATTCGACACTATTAAAGTTAAAATAC
This sequence comes from Dickeya dadantii NCPPB 898, assembly GCF_000406145.1. NCBI lineage: Bacteria > Pseudomonadati > Pseudomonadota > Gammaproteobacteria > Enterobacterales > Pectobacteriaceae > Dickeya > Dickeya dadantii. The sequence continues at coordinate 3,116,603 of NZ_CM001976.1, forward strand.
CCTAATGAAATCACGTAGTGGAAATGTTATTACAATAATTATCTGTTGATTCTTAATTAAATAACCCCTGCGTTTCCTAAAGCATATTCACGGTGAATAACTTACTCGAAAATGAAATTAAAATGTCATATTACTGTCATTTAAAATCACTTAGCAAACGAAGAGTATACTGCTGCGTGGCTTAATAAATATCGATGCTATGCGTGAAATTAGATGTAATTAGACAGCATCTCTTCTTCGAAAATCTTTCAATGCTTGATAGCATCAACCAGCGGTTGGCAGGGAACCATGCCCGATAGAAGTAGACCACAGTTCCCCACTCACCAAGTGGCAGAAACTGCTATATATCCTGTAAAGCCGTCTTCGGTAAGCACCTGAATTTACGTGGCGATGATGCGATGTGTGGGTAGCAGACGTGATGGTTATCAACCATATATTGAGTAATATAATGCAGACTGGAATAGCGGAAAATGTTAAAGCCGACTGAAAGTGACAATATTATGACAGTAGTGGGCAGGGAATTTATTTATTCAACAAGGCCAGATTGAGGGTGAGATTATTTTATTTGTTCAACATGAAACTGTCAGCTACCATAGCGATTGCTGCATTGTTATTGGATGATAAACGGTATATTTGACACGGAGTTATTATGTTAGAGATTGTAACAGGGATGCCAGCATGGGTACTTATTATTTTGATTTCGACCACCTTCTATTGTATAAGTTTTTGCTTTGAAAAAGATGTTAGCATTAAGTTTTTGTTACTTATTCCAGGCTGTTTTATGATTTTTTCGATTATCTCTTTACTACAGCAAGGTCACATCCTGGTTTCAAGTCTGGTGTGGTTATTGGGCTGTATGTTAGGAGGGAGCGTAGCAAAGAGAATTTTTTCACCTCAAGCCTACAGCCTGGGCCGCAAGGAAGGTACAGTTACGGTGCCGGGAACGTATTCCATTATTACAATTTTTTTACTCTACTTCCCTCTTCGCTACTATATCGGCTATCGTCAGGCGATCGCGGTTGATCATACTCTCAGCACTACGATGATGTTGCTATTAGCCGTATCGTCAGGGGGCGTTGTCGGTTTTTTCGCCCTCCGCTCGTATATTATCTTTTTGCGCTATAAGAAACTGAATATTAAAAAAATAGCGTAGCCTGTTGGACCATCCCGTGTTCGGGAGCGTTCAAATTAGCAGAGCATCTGCTTTTCAATAAAGGTTGCAATAACCTTTTCATGCATCTCAACACAGCGCGTGGGAAAAACAGGTGCTTTTTCTAATCAACGTAAGGCTCGATTCACTGAACACCAGACCATCGCCGTCCTGAAGTCTGCCGAAGCTGGATGAAGCGTAAAAATGTTTGCCGTAAGGCCTATCGCTAAATGTGTCCGTTAATTACCACCCTGCCCCCCAATCGCTTTTCATGTCAGCTTATCTATTCGACTCGTTGCCCTTCGGCGCGCCCTTTGGGGTGCTTTCCCTTATATTCCCGTAGACGAATTGGCTACTGGGGAGACATTGATACTTGGGGGCTGAAATTTCTTGCCGATGTACGGCTGAGGCAGCCCCATGTTGAAGCCGTGATGATGGATCGGGAAACACTGCTATCCCACGTTCAACAAGGAGTATGCGAAAAGCGACCAACAGAATTACCTGAGCAAGGTTTGACACCTGCCGAACGTACCTTGTTTGAAGTGTTACGTACTAATCGATACGGCGTCAGCCGACTGGAACAAGAGCGTCGGTTTCAGGACTACGTTGAACAGAGGTTAGAGCCGGGCACGCAGTTCATCGCGCTGCCGGCGCGCCTGCTTCAGGGTTGAAGAGCGGTGTACCACGCACAGGGAAGCGACTCAGCAAACAACCCACATCCGCAACGCACCCGATTTTCGGGCACTAATTTGTGTGCTACGTCGGCGTGCTTTACAGTGATTTTCAGGGGATTTTTCTGGATGTGTAGCAGAGCGATCGCTCTGTTGAACCCGCAATCTACAGATTTTGGTGGACATCTATAGAAAAAAAATTGGAGCGGGAAACGAGACTCGAACTCGCGACCCCGACCTTGGCAAGGTCGTGCTCTACCAACTGAGCTATTCCCGCATTCTACAGAACATCTTGTTTATCAATAACTTTCAATAAACTGTGTCGCTGTCGATGCGGTGCATTCTACTTACCTGACGCAGTGAGTCAATAAAATTATCACCCCACCTGAATCGTTTGCTGTTTTTTAAGGCGAGGCGATCAATGTTCAAGCAAATCGTGCCAGGCGGCGCTCAGGTACTGGAACATCGACCAAAACGTTAGCACGGCAGCCACGTATAACGCCGCCACGCCAGCGGCTTCGACCATACGTTCAGGCCGCCACAGCAACCCGACCAGTGCAACCATCTGCGCAGTCGTTTTGATTTTACCAATCCACGATACCGCCACGCTGCTGCGCTTACCCAGCTCCGCCATCCATTCGCGCAATGCGGAAATGATGATCTCACGGGCAATCATCGTGGCGGCAGGCAACGTAATCCACCAGGAGTGATAATGCTCAGCCACCAGCACCAGCGCAACCGCCACCATGACCTTATCGGCCACGGGGTCCAGAAAAGCGCCAAAGCGCGTGGTTTGTTTCCAGCGACGGGCAAGAAAACCGTCAAACCAGTCGGTCACCGCCGCAAAGACAAAGATGCCTGCGCATACCATTGGTGCCCAGTTGAATGGCAGGTAAAACGCCAGCACAAAGAATGGGATTAGCACAACACGAAACAGGGTAAGCCACGTTGGTATATTAAATCGCATAGCGTCTGGGTAACTGTCTGGCACGAAAGATAATAGGGTTATGTTGCTACATTGCCTCTAGTGTTTCAATGCATGAAAGATTTTTTCTGCCAGCGCATGCGAAATTCCCGGTACGTTGGCGATGTCCTCCACGCTGGCGTTCATCAGCGGCTGTAATCCGCCCATGTATTTTAACAGCATCTGACGCCGCTTCGGCCCCACCCCGTCGATAGTCTCCAGCGAACTGGTGCTTTTTACTTTGGCACGCTGCTTACGGTGACCACTGATGGCATGATTATGCGAGTCGTCACGAATATGCTGAATGACATGCAACGCCGGCGAATCAGCTGGCAGCGCTACCCCCTCGCCTGTCGCTTCGAAAAACAGCGTCTCCAGCCCGGCCTTGCGATCGCTGCCTTTCGCCACACCCAGCAGCAAAGGACGTGATTTGTCCCAGGGCACCTGTAATGACGCAAAGACCTCTTTGGCCTGCGCCAGTTGACCTTTACCGCCGTCAATTACGATGACGTCAGGAACCTTGCCTTCGTCAATCGACTTACCATACCGGCGCCGGAGCACCTGATTCATGGCGGCATAGTCATCTCCCGGCGTGATGCCGGCAATGTTGTAGCGGCGATACTCCGAGCGCAGCGGCCCATCCGCATTGAACACGACGCAGGACGCCACGGTCTGTTCCCCCATGGTATGGCTGATGTCGAAACATTCCATGCGGTTGATTTTTTCGATCCCGAGAACAGACGCCAACGCAGCCAGACGCTGTTGGACCGTCGATTGCTGCGACAACTTCGTCGTCAATGCCGTATGAGCGTTGGTGCGCGCCAGTTTAAGATAGCGCGCGCGGTCGCCGCGCGGTCGGGTTTGAATCTGAATTTTGCGGCCGGCCTGTTCGGTCAGGGATTCAGCCAGCAACTGATGCTCCGGCAGCGAGAAATCCAGCAGGATGTCAGACGGCAAGGTGCGGGAAACACTGCCTTGCAAATAGAACTGGCCGACAAACGTCTGCACCACTTCCGCCAGTTCTGTCCCTCCCGGGACTTTAGGGAAATAGCTGCGACTGCCCAGCACTTTCCCCTGACGGATAAAGAGCACGTGTACACACGCCATACCGGCTTCAAACGCCACGCCGATCACGTCAAGATCATCGCCGTCGCCGGAGACGAACTGTTTTTCGGTCACCCGTCGCACCGCCTGTATCTGATCGCGAATACGCGCGGCTTCCTCAAATCGCAAGTCCCTGCTTGCCGTTTCCATACGTTCGATCAGGCGGGTCAATACCTGCTGATCTTTGCCCGACAGAAAGAGACGCACATACTCGACCTGCCGCTGATACTCTTCATCACTGACCAGACCGCTCACGCACGGCCCCAGACAACGGCCAATCTGATACTGCAGGCAAGGGCGCGAGCGGTTGCGGTACACGCTGTTTTCACACTGACGAATGGGGAACAGCTTTTGCAACAGCAGCAGGGTTTCGCGCACGGCATTGCCATTGGGAAACGGGCCGAAGTATTCGCCCTTGGCGTGTTTGGCGCCGCGGTGAACCGACAGACGGGGATGGGTATCCCCACTGAGGAAAATCAGCGGATAAGACTTATCGTCACGCAACAGCACATTGTAACGCGGCTGATAGCGTTTGATGTAATTGTGCTCAAGCAACAGGGCTTCGGTTTCAGTATGGGTGATCGTCACATCGATCTGCCGGATACTTTTCACCAAAGCCTCTGTTTTACGGCTGGCGACCTGAGCACGAAAATAACTGGAAAGGCGTTTTTTTAGATCTTTGGCTTTACCGACGTAGATAACCGTGTCGCCGGCATCGTACATACGATAAACCCCAGGCTGACTGGTTACGGTCTTAAGAAAAGCCTGGGCGTCAAAACGTTCAGTCACTACTAATCAATGTCTCCGCGCTAAATAAGCCGTGGCGAATCGCCAGATGCGTCAGTTCAACATCGCCATTTATGTTCAGCTTACTGAACATTCGATAACGATAACTGTTGACCGTTTTCGGGCTAAGGTTGAGTTGATCGGAGATCTCCGTCACTTTTTGCCCTTTAGTGATCATCATCATAATCTGTAATTCGCGTTCAGACAGACACTCCAGCGGTGTTTCTGCCTGCGGCTCCAGTTGACTCAACGCCATTTGCTGAGCGATATCCGACGCAATATAGCGTTTGCCGGCATGCACAGAGCGAATGGCGCAAATCACCTCTTCCGGCGTGGCGCCCTTGCTAAGGTAACCCGCCGCCCCGGCCTGCATCACTTTAGCAGGTAACGGATTCTCTGTGTGAATCGTTAGCATTATAACTTTAATTTCAGGGGAAAATCGTACAATTTTGCGTGTTGCCTCAAGACCGCCGATTCCTGGCATGTTCATATCCATCAGCACAACGTCCGCACTGTTATTACGGCACCATCTGACCGCATCTTCACCGCACTGCGCCTCACCAACAACCTTGAGGCCTTTAATATCGTCAAGAATGCGCCGTATCCCTGCTCGCACCAGTTCATGGTCATCAACAAGAAAAACGCTAATCAAAGAACAATTCTCCAAAAAGAGTAACACTTACAGACGAGTTTGTTGCAGGTGGTACTACGTGGTTTAGAAAAAATGAATACACTTTTTAATTAAAAATGTATTTTTTACTCTACCATGTGGTATTATTCTTTAAGTTCCCGAATGATAGCGACTGCGCATCAGACGTGGAACTCACTTCCATCACAGTATTCATATTTCCAACCTGGTTTTTTAGAGAAACAGACAGATTCACTGTCTGAAAAATGTCAAAATCTAAATTTAATCAATAGATTATCAAGTTTTGTAAGTACAGGCAATCGGGTGCGCAATTGCTTTCTTTTCCATCATTGTAACTGTCTTGTCACTTTGCCGCACCGACTGTTTACTACAAATAATACACCTGCTTCAAAATATCCATATAAAAGTTGCAATGTATCTAATCAAACGCATTTAAAAGCCAAAAAACACACGTTAACAAAATATAGGCAAAATGTGGCGTAAACAGATAAAAAGAATACAACTTCATGGGTAAGAATGGTTATTTTCCTGACCAGATGTATTGTCAGCTATGGTATAATAAAGCCAAATTTTGTTATGTCGCCGGCGAGAATGGCAGCGCAGAACCAATCCCTGCTCCACCGCGCCGGCTTCCGTTTGTTACAGGAGACACTATGAACAACAACGACTTTCCGACAGCCTCTACACCCGAAACATTGGCGCATGAAGTCAGCTGCCTGAAAGTGCTGATGACGTTGATGCTGAAATCCATTGGTCAGGCTGATGCAGGCAAGGTCATCGTCAGCATGGAAAAATACATTGCCCAACTGGAAGACCCTGCTGAGGCGGAAATATTCGGCACAACCATTAAGCAAATCAAAACAGTCTATCGCCGCTAATCAAAACCCATCGGACATCAGCGCAACCCGCTATTGCCCGATGGGGATGAGCCGCCTTCCCCGCACAATAAATAAGCAGAAATAAAAACAACAATGCGCGAATGTTGACATAATGATTTATATTTCGTCAACAAAGCAGGCTATTGTCAGATAAATAGCCAGATAAATGGCAATATAAAAGTTTAATACTTGTGATCTATTCCGAAACAGCACGCCTTAACCCAAAATAGAGTTATTGAGTAATCATTCCGGGGAATTAAATAATGAGAAAATATTTCTGCGCGAAAATGCATTAGCATCAAAAAAAGAATAACACAAATGAAAGGAAGTGTTGGTGGGTCGTATAGGGCTCGAACCTATGACCAATTGATTAAGAGTCAACTGCTCTACCAACTGAGCTAACGACCCAACGGGGACGGATTATTCTCTTCTTAACGTCATCTGTCAAATAGTTCATCTTATTTTTTCTGCGGACGGTGAATCGGCGAACACATTGTAACCTATCACTATTTTGTTACCCCTCACGGCTGCCAGTCGGCTTCAGACTGATTCCAGGATATAAATTCGCCATCGATTGAAGCACCTACCGAAGTGACACGAAATACGCCGCAACTCATCATGAGAAGAATACCGTGTTACTATTAACCATTCTAACTTCTTATATCACTAGGGAACGGGAGCGAAACCTGACAAACGCCCTCACCCTGGCAGACACAATCCGGAAATCACATTACATGACAGAACAAACGCACCACGTCCCGGACACTACCGGGCATAGCGATCTGCGGCGCAATCTAACCAACCGCCATATTCAGTTAATTGCCATCGGCGGCGCCATTGGTACCGGCCTGTTTATGGGGTCAGGAAAAACCATCAGCCTTGCCGGCCCATCAATTATATTCGTTTATATGATCATCGGGTTCATGCTGTTCTTTGTTATGCGCGCGATGGGCGAACTGCTGCTTTCCAACCTTAATTACAAATCGTTTAGCGACTTTGCCGCCGACCTGCTGGGGCCGTGGGCCGGTTTTTTTACCGGCTGGACTTACTGGTTCTGCTGGGTCGTGACCGGCATTGCCGATGTCGTCGCCATCAGCGCCTACGCACAATTCTGGTTTCCGGACCTGTCGCAGTGGATCAGTTCCCTGCTGTGCGTCCTGATGCTGCTGACGTTAAATCTGGCCACCGTCAAACTGTTTGGCGAAATGGAGTTCTGGTTCGCCATGATCAAGATTGTCGCCATCGTTGCGCTGATCGTGATTGGCGCGGCTCTGGTTATCATGCAATTTACATCGCCTTCCGGCGCGGTAGCATCCGTGACTAATCTCTGGCAGGACGGCGGACTGTTTCCGAAAGGGCTCAGCGGCTTTTTCGCCGGCTTTCAAATAGCCGTGTTTGCCTTTGTCGGTATTGAACTGGTCGGCACCACGGCAGCGGAAACCAAAAACCCGAAAGTGGTTTTGCCACGTGCAATCAACGCCATACCGATACGCATCATTATGTTTTATGTGTTTGCACTGATGATGATTATGTCGGTTACGCCGTGGCGTCACATTGCGGCAGACCGCAGCCCGTTTGTCGAGATGTTTGTGTTAGTCGGTTTGCCGGCCGCCGCCAGCGTCATCAATTTCGTCGTGCTGACCTCCGCCGCATCGTCCGCCAACAGTGGGGTATTTTCGACCAGCCGCATGCTGTTTGGGCTGGCGAGACAAGGCGATGCGCCGGCGCGTTTCGGTCAGTTATCAAAACGGGCGGTGCCCTCGGCAGGACTGTTTTTTTCGTGCCTGTGCCTGCTTTCCGGCGTCGTGCTGATCTATTTAATCCCTAACGTCATGACGGTCTTCACGCTGGTCACCACCGTGTCCGCCATTCTGTTCATGTTCGTGTGGAGTATCATTCTGTGCTCTTATTTGGTGTACCGCCGGAACCGGCCGCAGTTGCACCAAGCCTCTTCATACAAAATGCCATGGGGAATAGTAATGAGCTGGGTATGCCTGGCTTTCTTTGTTTTCGTGATGGTATTGCTGACATTGCAGCCGGATACCTTGCAGGCGTTGATGGTTACGCCGGTGTGGTTTGTCGTGCTGGCTATCGCCTATCAGTTTATTCGCCGCCGTAGAGCCAACGCCCTGGCGTGACGCCTTAAAACAGCCCTGAGACCAATACGGTCAGCTACGCCTGATGATGTAGCTGACCGTACCCGATTAAACGCTTACCGTTTGCCGTACACCATTCACTGCATGTTTAGCCTGTTCGCACTGATTCAAAATGGTTTGTGCATGCGAATACAGAATTTTGCCCGCTTCAGTCGGCGTCACGCCACGACGACTACGGACCAGCAGTTGCTTCTCCATTTCGCTTTCAAGCGTGGCAACTTGCTGGCTCAGCGCTGGTTGCGCGATATGCAACATTTCAGCGGCCTGGGTCAGGCTGCCGATATCAACGATTTTCACAAAGTATTTGAGCCGTCTCAGATTCATGTGTACCTCCTGAATAGTTACGACTAAGTAGTAGCAAGAAGCGCGCCAGATCATTTCACTATCATCAAAAAAAGCATGGCGATGGCTTAACCCGCTTAAAAATAAGTAAAAGCAATGGCGATAGCGGTGGCAGTAACAATACTAATCCCCCTGTCGCTGTCCGTCGTATCCTGATGCCAGGAGTTTTTTGCACCAAAACAGTGCGATCGCTGCTATTTGAAAGTGCACTCGCTAACGAGTTCAACGGTTCGCCTGGTGTGAAAAGCGCCGACTACCACAGTAATTTCAATCATTTGATTATAACTTCAGCAAACAGTCGCCCGCGACGTTAACATGCTTTGACAAGCCGTCAGGCTATCGCTATCATCCACACCACTTAGCGATTCCTCTGTAGTTCAGTCGGTAGAACGGCGGACTGTTAATCCGTATGTCACTGGTTCGAGTCCAGTCAGAGGAGCCAATTTAAAGAATGTAGATGCCTACGGGCGTCTACATTTTTGCATTTAATCAATTGCTTGCCCCTCTTCTCTTGTCTACTAACATCCACTGAAATACACCTATATCCAGCAATTTTGTTGGTAGATTTCTTGGTAGTTCTGGTTAGATTTTCCTTATACCAACAAAAAGGAAAGAGAATCTATGTCACTTACTGACACCAAAGTAAAAAAAGCTAAACCTCTTGAGAAAGAATACAAGCTTACTGACGGTTTTGGTATGCACCTGCTTGTCCACCCGAACGGCTCTAAATACTGGCGACTTTCCTACCGCTTTGCGCAGAAGCAAAAACTGTTAGCGTTGGGGGTTTACCCTGCTATTTCTTTGACTGACGCAAGGGAGCGTCGTGATGAAGCGCGTAAGCTGATTGCTAATGGGATTGATCCCGGAGCCAGAAAAAAATCAGGCCGTGAGCGACAAGGAACACATGATGAATCTCGCTCCTTTGCTGTAATGGCTCGTGCATGGGCTGAGACCAAAACCAAGTGGTCAGAAGACTACAAAGTTAAGGTCTGGAGACGCATTGAAAACTACCTCCTGCCAGATCTGGGAAATCGTGATGTATCAGAGCTTGATACCAGCGATTTACTCATCCCCCTCAGAAAAGTTGAGAAATTAGGCTATCTCGACATCACCATGCGCCTGAAGCAGTATACAACCTCTATCATGCGATACGCCGTCCAACAGAAGATCATCAGTTATAACCCTGCTTATGATTTGCAAGGCACTATCGAAAAAGGTGAGACAGCGCACCGCCCTTCTATCGAAATCTATGAAATTCCCGATCTCTTACAAAAACTCGACAACTACCGTGGTCGGGGTCTTTTAACAGAATTAGCGATCAAGCTCACATTATTAGTTTTTGTCAGGTCAAGTGAGTTACGTTTTGCCCGATGGAGTGAAATCGACTTCAAAAAATCTCTCTGGGTTATCCCTGAACAACGCAAGGAAGTTAAAGGGGTAAAACACTCTGGTCGTGGTGCCAAAATGAAGAGAAAGCATTTTGTCCCACTGTGCAGGCAGGCGGTTGAGATCTTGAAAGAGGTTAAACAGATCACTTATGGTGAAAAAGCGGGTGACGGGTTTATTTTCACCGGGTTTTACGACAATGATTCTGCGATGAGTTCAGGCACTATCAATAAAGCCCTTCAGCGTATGGGATATGACACCAAAACCGATCTGTGTGGGCATGGCTTTCGCACGTTAGCCTGTAGTGCATTGACGGAATCTGGATTGTGGTCGGAAGATACAGTCGAGCTTCAAATGAGCCATAAAGAGAGAAACACCGTTAGATCTGCTTATACCCATAAAGTCAGTCATCTTGACCAGCGTAAACTGATGCTGCAATGGTGGGCAGACTTTCTGGATGCGAATCGCAATGGAGTAGTTAGCCCGTTTGAGTTTGCACAGAAAGGATAGATTTAAGGCCAAGGATGGCTAGATTGTATTATCACCTCGGTTCATTGCTTTACATTCTCAGTTTCTAAACGACAAGCTTTTTAAGTCGCTGTCCAGGCTAACGTGTCCGCTTACCACTACCTTAAACAAATCTCTTTCCAATGAAATACTTACCAATCTATTAATGTGATAAGAATGTATTCCGCTCATTAGTTGATTGCATTACAATCAATCGTAACGCAATCATGTAATTCATGGATGGAATGACAGTGACTGAAGCAGATCTGGATGAACTGGCTGACCGTATAGTGAAGATGCTAACCACTACGGATTTTTATGAAGGGATGGGATCTGGAATATCAGAGATAGGCAAGAACTACGGTTATCTCGCATATGGCTTTATAGATACCGACTCTCGCTCATCAAGAGAAAGAGAGGTAGAAAGGCTGATCAGAGCGATTCATAAAGGGATTGTATCAAGAGATAAGATCATTGAAGCAATAACCCGCATATTCAACATCTTCAACCGTAATGTTTCCGAAGCTAAAAAAGAGGCAATTTATAATAAGGTAGCCGGAGGATTGGTCGGTGGATTCATTGTTTCTCAGGCAGTGATGATCACATCCAAGCGCATTGGTAATATGCCAAAAGTGTCTACCGCAATGGTGTATTATGTATTGCTATTAGGTGGGATGATGGATAGAGCAATATATAGATCCCGGTCGTTGAGAGAGCAGAATCCTGAAGTTTATTCAGAACTAAGAAGAGATGATTTAGATCTTCTTTTCTTTCTTTTCGAAGATCAAGTCGAGCCATTGGTTGAAGCGATAAAGATGAGAAGAACTTATGGCGCAGGTATGTTTAACAATCTGATTGATAAAGTTGAATACCGGATGAAATGATATGCTTACACTCTTAAAAAAATCGGCGTATTTTTATTTAAAAACATCATCTTTGCTCTTTTCAGCATATCCTTTCTTTGTATTATCTATATTTTATTGGTTGGATATGCTCCGTGGAATGAAAAAACCATTCATCTCATCATCGCCATTGCAGTCTGCTTCGGATTAGGGAAATTCTTCACATGGCTTGATGAAAAATAAATGCAGGGTATCCCCTGCACTTGTTCAGTTCATGAACTTCGTCATTTCCCACAATGCATAACCAGACGTTCCGGCTTTGTGGTGCGTCCATGTCACATCTTTATATCTGATAGAGATATGCTCCAATATCAGTCCAGCACCATCATCAATGATATTAGGCATGACAAGATTGATATCAGATATGAGTCCATCATTGATCTGAATGGAGAAAAACTTCTCTTGCTTGGCATGTTGCGTCGTGCGGTAAAAGTCGAGCAGCACTTTGACTTTCTCTTGCTCGTTCAATGCCATTGCCATTAACGGCGTTGACTTATCGATAGGTTTTACCAGGGTGATCGGGTTATGAACGGCATGGCCGTCATTGCTCATCATATGGTTAAAAGCCAAGATCATGATTTCATCGGTATGCCCTGCCTGATATCGGTTACCGATAGATTCTAATGTGGAGCAGCCCTCAGAAATCAATCCCTGTGATTTACCTTCGATAGTCATGTATGCATAATTAGCCATATAAATTTCCTTTTCAATGGTTTGCGCTTTGCATATTATCGTTAATGAACACTCAAGACCATTGATGCAATTATAATGATTAGGATGATATGGATATCAAAGAGCTCAGCGAATCGATTTGTTCATTCGTAAACTACGATGGGCGTTCCCCGTTGACTGAGAACGAAATAACCCTAATATACGAGTTTAAGAAGCAGCTTCTTGGTAGTGAAGTTGAGCCTCGTGATGTTTTTGTTGAAATATATTTAAAGCACTACAGACATTAGACTCTGGATATTAATCAGATTTAGTGAGTGATAAAGTACCAAATCCGGATACAAAAAACACTTCAATACTAGGCTTATTAGTATATTGAAAATATATAAATCGCCCTTTCAGGGATGCTTAGATCGATAATAAAAATTAAAATTATAACATTAATAGCTAACAAGGATCCTCCACTCGTCAGCTATTAATTTTAGCAAATTATTCGATCAGTCGACACGTATCAAAATAAATATCTAAATTTAGATCCAAAGGTTTAGAAAAAAAACTTCTCTCATTTTTTCCATCACCAATGAAAAATAAACTCGTGCTTTCAGGAAAATATTTTTCTTTAATATCTTGAACTTTAGCCCTTCTAGTAATGCTGACTTTTTCACCACCGCCTGTCGATTTATCATCTGTATATTCTGAAATAGATATAAATGACTGAGTATCTGATGAAAGATTTTTCCCTACAAAAGATAATATGAGATCAAAATTTCTATCATCAATATCTTCTTTAAGGATCGCATCAAGCATAAATGGAAGCCTATGTATTTCAGCAGTCTTATCAATGAGATGATTTAATGCAAAGTGATATGACATTACAGTTTTGTGCAACTCAACGCCCTGGAAAGGGAAAGAATTTATTTTATATAGTTCTGTGTATCTAGGTTCTTTTACATTGAATAATTGCATCTCATTAAGATACCGTTGAAATATATCTTTAAAATCTTTTTCCTTATTAAACCGAGCCAAAAAAAGAGTCTGCTCCTCTTCCATCCCATCAATTAGTAATTTAAGATCGTTAACCCTTGTAGTATGCTCATCCATCTCTTTATGCATATTAGCTAAAAGCCGTACATTTGCTTTGTTGTCTATCCATGTATCAAAAGAAATGTTTTGTGATTTTTTTTCTATGAAATATGAATACTTAATCGATATATCTATTTCCAGGTTTTTAATCTTCGTCAACGAACTATTAATATCAGATTGAACCTCTTGGATTTTAGAATTTATTTTCTCTAAAAGTTTATCAGTATCGTTTATATTTTGATAAAAACTATATAACCCTTCTAAAGAGTATGGAAGTATTTGTGTGCAAGCAGGGCAACGGTCAATATCATTATAGCTTTGACTTTTAATATTCCTTTTCGTCCTTCTAAGTATTTTAAGGTGATTTCTAGTCAATGATAACTTATTACATAAACTTGTATATGTATCGCGTTCACCATCTAACAGTTCTATTGATTGAATATAACCATCGATATATTTCTGAGCCTCATCACCAAACTCTTCATCTAATAATTTAGATACAACCAAGCGAGGTTCATTACTATATTTATTTAACGAGGAAATTTTAGATTGAAGCTGCGCAGTTTCTTTTTTTAATTGATAAAAATGCTCTTTATCAAATGTGTTTTCAATACCCAAATAGTAATCAAGGTATGTATCTTTAAAATCTTTATAAAAACCAAGATTAGAAAATGACTCTCTTAAATAGACCCACCCTACAGACTGAGAAATATAGTAAGGAAGAAACATGCATTCTATTGATGCTTTTTTTAATTCTCCTTTTTGCTCTAAAAGCATATTAAAACCAAAAAGATGAGATAGTTTTTCTTTAAGCTTTATATGTTCAACTCGCGTATCAGCATCAATTCCATGAAAGCTAACAACGCTCCCTCCAACTTCCCTTAAATATATGCTACCTGAGTTTCTTACTATAGTATATTTCTCTTCCCCCTGACCTTTGTTAATAACAAAATCCAATCTAAAGATAGGATTATAATTAATAATTTCACTTAATCCGTCTTTGACATCATTTATACCAAAAGTAAACAATATACTCTGTATTAAAGTGCTTTTACCAGAAGTATTACAGCCACTAATTATATTTATTGCATGTGAAAACCTTTGGTCAAAATATAAACCATGTGTTTCAGAAGCAACAAAAAGTCTATCAAATCTGATAATTGTCTTCATGGCATTCCTTAATCATAACACTCCACATAAGAACAAAGAACCGCAAAAAAAGTATCAATATTACTTAGGTTTAAATGGTGATTCTTTTTAATATCGTTAACATATGCATTTAATATATCTTGAATAGTAAAATACTGGGCTGTGTAATCGTTATTTCTAATAAAATTCTTAATAATTTGATAATCGTAATTACTCATATCCTTAAGTAATTCAAAAGAATTAATTATGTAATCTCCATGTCTTTTCTGTATGTTCATTGGTATTTTAAATTGTACTGAGAATTGTTGAGCGGCTGTTCGCCAGTGATCGAATGCTTTTTGCTGTGAGTCAATTATATTCATAACCATCTTAACTTCCTCACCTTCAACCCTTTTTGCTGGATCAAGCAAGCATATCTCCTGCCCTTGATTATATACTGTCTCCACATTCCTAAATAGATTAAGTATTACGTCAATAGCCGCTTTCGGATCAATTATATGTGGAAACTTTCTAGACATTAGTCCTATAAGCGATTCTTTCTGTTTCGCCGCTGTTCTAGGAAAATCTACCCACTGAATAATTAAATTATCTAATTCCTGTCGATGGAAAACAGAAGACTCATCACTACAGATCTCAGCAACTTTCTTTTCGATTTTATTTTTAATATTCTCGTGTAACTTATCATATAAACAGAGAGAATTCTGCTCGTTTATCTTTGATACCTGCTCAACAACACCTTCGTTTTTAAGCTTCTTTGATGGTGAGTATTTTAATTCCATTTCGGTGTTTGATATAAATGTTAACTGGTGCTTGTAATCTTCACTTTTTTCGAAAGAATCATTTCTCAGATTATCCCCAACCAATAGTATTTTCGATACCATCTCTGAGAATCTAGCGTCTATAGTCCATATTTTCCCACTGAGTTTCTTGGCTTGGTAGGCATGAACTTCGTTAATATAATTCAAGCAGTCGGTTTTAAAACAAAAGAGAAAGTCATCATGATGTTCAATACAAATAAAAAAACTCTTATTTACGAAAGAATTGAAATTTTCTAATAGAAGATATAGCGCACAGTTTCTTTGAAATTCGAAACCAGTTAACGCATCAACCCCAGCATTTATCGCTTTATTTTTAGCCACCTGACTCTCCTGCAATAGCTAAAAATTTCAATTGTTATCCAGCTATCCTGCGGACGCAAATGAAACCATTTAAACGACATATATCATGAAAACGGGAAAAAATAAAATTACACAGACATGTTTAGTGATCTAAAACTCTGTTTAGAATACTGTTTTTTTATACAGACAGAGGACGTAGAGATCTTATAAAAAGAAAAGAGATCACTTAGGCTCAATCCCCTGCTTACGAAGCTCTTTACGGGCAAGTTCTTTGAACCAGTTGCCGAGGCTGACACCTTCTTTTGCTACGACTTCATCGAGCTGTTCACGTAACTCAGGTGAGATCCGGATCTGAAAAGTGGGTGATTTCCCCACTGATGAAGATTTTTTAGTGTCGCGTTTAATCGTTGACATGTACGTACCTTTTTAACTATGCTGAGTTTTATAGGTACGTACAATATCACAAACGCATCTTATACTCATCACCTGTTTCGCCCCTGAAAGGTAGTGCAATACCAGACAGGGGCTAACCACACCGTTAAGGAAGTAACGATATGGCTATCAGCAAGTCTAGCAATTCCCTTTTGGATAAGCACCTTAAACAAGTTAAACGTTATTTTAATCTGTTCCGGCAACAAGCTACGGAGGTGCGTTATGTTCGATAACACACCTTTAGAGCAGGAAGAAATCATCGATCAGTGCAGAGCATTGATCTACGCCGTTATCGAAACCAAACAGCCACAAGTCAAAGAAATTCTGACGTTCATTCTTTGGGAACGGTTGGATTGGTTGTATCAGGATTTTCATGCGGAAGACGAACACAAACTCAGTGATATGAAATAAATTCCATTTATAATTGAAATTTTAAGTAATAATAGAGCTATAATCTTATAGCTCTTTATAATATGATACGTTATGATTTCATCATTGATTATTTATACTTGAAGTTCTTATTGTCCCTAAGTGCCAATATCCACCACTATATGTTCTAGCTATAGTTAAAAATCCGCAGCACACAAGAATAGTCAGCGAAACAAGAATGGTGTAATACCAATTAACATCAGAATCAACGGAAAATTTGGGGAGTGAATAAAATAGCAACCCACACCATATTATGGTTATAAAAAGACTGATTAATTGATTTATTTTAGATACAGAAATAGGTGATGGACCGGTGAGAATGTGGATAAAATTTTCTTTTATTCCTATAGGCTTAGAGCGAGATAAGATTACTTTATATAAAGGGCCATTGACCTTATCTTCTAGCATATCAACATGATTCTCCCAATTCTCCTGCCAATATTTGCTACCACGATTTACACAAAGCCAACCAAATGAAAAAACGATACCAAGAGAAAATAATAAAACAGATAGATCTGTTTTCGATGAAGAAGATGATGATTGTATAGCTATAAATCCAGCAAAGGTCGCAGCTATAAACGTCCAAAAATATGTAGCTCTCTTCCAATAAAGATCTATTTCATACTTTCTAATATCCAATGCATGACTAAGTGACTTATTATTTATTTCCTTATCGGATAAAAAAACTTCTTTATATTCTTCATCAGAAAAATTTCTTTTAGGCATAATTATCTCTTTCCATTTAAAATAATCATTAACAATTAAGTATAACACATTACATCATTGCTAACCCTACGATGTATTGCATTAGCATTTAACTATCACATTTCAAATACATTTTCATACTGAATTATTTCCCTCAATGCTTCCATACATTACCAATAGTGATCGTGGTAATAATTTACATTAGTAAACATGATCACTGCCTCTTGTTTTCCCAATTTTCCTGTAGCATGTTTCTGTTACACAGTTCGTTAAAGAAAACAAACCAGTGGTGGTACAATTATTCACAAGCTAATTTGAATTTTTTTTCATGATAAAAATCACAATAAAACTTTCCGCCACAAAGCTAAAAAATGTCATACAAATAAATAGGATATAGCATGGACATTGAAACAGAAAAAAATACTGCGATAACAAACTTCATAGATGAATTCGGTTACAAAGGTGATCATGCAAAGATCAATGTAGAGGTCAAGAAAAAAAATAGAATATTTATGAATAGTAAATATGAAATAAAGGTATTTATAAGTAAAAGTACAACAATAGTAGAAGACAAGAATGAAAATGACAAAAAATTCGAACGTTCGATGATAATATATTTAGTAATATGTATAATTCTTGGTTCTTTATTTCTTTTAGGGGCTTATAACGAATATAAGTTTTATGAACTAGGTTATTTCACACCTATTTTTTTCGGTTTTTTGTATTTTAGAGTATTTTATCCTTTTTTAGGTGAGTTGCTGAAAAAACAAGCAGATGCTGTATCATTTTTTCTAGGAATGCTAACATCTTGTGGTTTGATATTTAAGCTGTCTGAAGTCCCCGTCAAATCTATTATATTAAAAGAAATACCTGATTATATAAAAATTTTCTGTTTATATTTTACTTTATACTTCTTATGTATATTCATTAGTGTGAAATTTTTCATTAGCCTATTAGACTATTTAAAATCTCTTACAAACACAAACACAAACACAAACACAAAATATAAAATTGCAAAATTCTTAATAAGAATACTCGATTAGCCACCTTTACTCCTTAATAGTCCCAAAAGCATAAATGGAAGTATTAATATCTGCATGTTAATAGCAAGAAAACAGATAGTGATAGTTTGATGAATTTTATCTTCACTATCATAAAAATTAAAAATCCACACATAACCTATAACATTCAAAACAGCAAAAACAAGAAGGTATATTTTCATGACAACTCCAGTTCAATTAATTTAATTCACAACATGTACGTACCACATAATAGATTAAAATCAAATATTTTTTGAAAGATACAAATATAATATAGTTAAGCAAGGGCTAACTCTCCGAAGCGCTACGCTGGCTTCTCCGAGTTCTCCCTTGTTTTTTTCGCCCTTCGGTTGAAAAAAATTAAAAGCAAAATCAACATCATGCATTGACATTGTTAGCTTCTGCCATATAAGTAAGTATTAAGCATAAGGAATATGCTTTGATTTAATTATATGAAAAGGAGTTCATATGAGCACTGGTAATACTTTTAATAATATCCTTCGCAGCCATTGCGTCAGTGTCAGATTAAATAGTGAAGAATTATCGCTTCTGAATGAAAGGCGTGGTAGTCATCGCAAAGGCGAATGGCTGCGTATGGCATTTCTGCATAACCTTCCCTCCGTAATTCCCTCTATTAATCTCGAAGCATGGAAAACCCTTGGTGATATTTCGCAGAAGCTGAACAGGCTTGTCGCTCATCTGGATAGCAAGAGCAATGATAGTTCTCTCTCACAAACTGAACTCTTTGCCGTGAAGCGTCAGATCTCAGAGCTTCGCACAAATCTGATCACCGATAATATGTGGAGTGCTTCCCATGAAGGGAATGCAGAAGATCAGACGGGGTAAAAACTTCACTGGTGTCGTTCTCTATGCATTAAAACCAGATTCTCACCACAAATGCACACCTTATGTCATTGGTGGGAACATGCTGGGGGATATAGCCGGAGATCTGATCGCCGAATTCAATACCACCAAAACGCTTCGCCCGGATGTTACTAAACCCGTCTGGCATAATTCACTTCGATTACCGAAAAGCGAAGCGCTGACAGATGCTCAGTGGTCAAAAATTGCTGATAATTACATGTCACGAATGGGCTTCTCTGAAACGCATCTGAGATGTTATATCCTTCATGACGACGCAGCAGGCCAGCACATCCACATTATTGCCAGCCGTATCGATCTCACTAATGGAAGCCTTTACTTGGGCAAAAATGAAAACCTCATTAGCACCCGTATAATCCAGCAGCTTGAACGCGACTATTCACTAAGAACCAAAGGACCAGAATTGGTAGCATCACCATCCCCAGCTTCGCCCTTCCCTCCTTCGCTATCCAGAAAATCCCCGCTCCAGAAACAGATGGGCGCAAAACCAAAGCCTAAAACACTGTCACGTAACGAAGCGATGATGGAGAAGTATAAAGGAGAACCATCACCAAAATCGGTCATCCAGGAAGCCTTGGAAGAATTACTTGTCGATAAACCATCCACCACTGAATTTGTGACACAGCTTGTGGCACGAAAGATCATGGCAGTCCCGAATATCGCTTCTACCGGAAAGATGAATGGGTTTTCATTCGAATACCAGGGGATTGCTTTCAAAGCTTCGCAGTTAGGTAAATGTTATTCCTGGTCCGCCTTACAAAACAGGCTCGACTACCAGCCGGAACGCGACAATGCTTTCCTGCTTGCATTGAAAATGCCCTCAGTCAGTAAGGCATCGGTTAGCGAAGCTCTTGATATGACCATTGCTATAGATACCCCTGAAATCTTCAAAGCAGACGTTAACACTCCCACCGAAATGCTTACCCTCAATAAAGATGCCGGTCAGGATAAATACGCTATCACTTATCCCATAGCGCTTCTCTCTGATGCTGATGCTGATGCTGATGCTGATGCTGATGCTGAAGAAGCGTATGCAACCGAAGCAGTAAAAGAAAGCTGGTGCAAGTAACAAAGAAGCACATGTAACCGAAGCGGCAAAAGAAGCTCACCACAGAAAACGCCTCTCTATGATTCAGACCGGCTTCAGATGGTTAGAAACCATCCCCTACCTCAACATCATCCTTGGCATGCTAAAAAAACTCAAAATCCCGACACTCAAACGCCCAGGAAAACACAACACCATCACTGGCGTGAAGATGATAGAAATTACGGCAACACCAAAAACCACTATCCAGACTCCGCAAAAATCACACTCATCATCATTCCAAATGTAGGGCTGAGAAGCCGTCCAGCAAGCCTTTCTTCATACAAAAAACACAAGATTAACGATCGTTAATACCGATTTATATTTAATTTATGATAGTTTTTATCTATCACAAGTAAACCATCGATCGTTATAAGCGATTTGCTTTGTTTGATCACAACTGTTCAAAATGTAGCTGTTCCTTTTCCCATAATAGACTGATTTAACTGGTCTATTTACTTATTCAACTAACGATATAGGTTCAGCAATGACAAATTTCGTCTCATACATAGTTCCTGACCTCTTCATACATCGAATATGACTTTCACTCAGCTATTAAGGAATTTGTATGAGCCTTTTATTCATGAGACGTTTCTGGATCGGCGTATTGCTTCCTGTGTTTATCGACTGGCTTTTTATGGCAGGTGCAATTCAGCTTTGGTGGCTCTGGTTACCTATCAGTGCCCCACTGCTCATCTGGGCTTTTTTTGCCTACAACAAAAATAGGAAAGAAGACGCAGATTCCAGAATCTGGATCCGCCAACAGTGGGAAGAGAAAATCACTACTGAAAAATTTGAATTTTGCGGTCGCGCATATACGTTTCAGGAAACGCTCTCAGGCACTGTCATCAGCTACAACCCGAACAATGACACTATCTGGGTAAAAACAGATGATGGGGATGAGACACAAATTTCCGCGCATGGCCTACCGTTCCGTGAATCGCATCGTATTAAAAAATACGAATTCAATGGCTATCATGACCATCATTCCTATGCATCATTTCATGATGCACTGATCGTTAATGAAACCACTAAAGAACGACATGTAAACATGCCGGAAAAATGTTTTATTGTCTTTGGATTAACGACATTGACTCTGCTTTTGTTTATTCGACCTATAGTAAGATTTACTGCTAGTGTCTATAGTTCTGCTATGCCCGTCCCAAGTTTTTTCCCTGTTACCTTTATCGTAACTAATATTATCTCTGCTGTTTCATTTATTATTTTCCTTTTTGATTTTAAAAATGATGATCTATGGGATATCTATTTGTTATCAACACTGGTCTGTCATGTCCTCATCAGATGGTTAAACATCAGGTCTAGCAAGTTTAATATCAAGTTCAATCGTCTGGTTATTTCATTTACACGTTAAGACCTAATAATAGTAAATCCTTAAAGGTTTAAATTAATGAAAAAATTTATCATCGTAACATTGGTATCACTCACTCTCTCTGGATGTTATTCCTTCGGTAATCAGACTCTGAAAAATGTAACGCAGGAAGACGTAAAAGCTAAAATTGTAAAAGGAAAAACCACCAAGTCAGAAGTATTAACCGCCTTTGGTGAGCCGGATAAACGTATCACCTCAGATGATGAGGAGAAATGGTCTTATTCTATGCATAACTACCGCAGTAAACCAACATCATATATTCCGATTGTAGGAATACTGACTGGCGGAACGGATATTGAAGAAAAATCAATTCTCATCACGTTTAAAGGTGAAAAAGTCAGCTCTTATGAATTCACTGCCAGTGCCAGTGAAATGAAACGCGGTCCCTTTTAAATACTTTTAAATACTTTTAAATTCAGCAATCCTCAAAACGAGAGCCATGATGAATAAAAAACTATCCTTAGGTTTATTACTGGTGCTGTCCTATTTTCTCACCGGCTGTGACAGCGAACCATCAGATGCTGATGTATCTAAAGCAATGCAATCTTTTACTGAAGAGATGAACAAAGGCGCACCGTCTGAATCAGCAAGAGTCGTTTTCAATTCAGCCAAGAAAATCGCATGCAAAGAGAAAGACAGCGACGGCGGTTACAAATGCACCGTCGACTACAATGCAAAGATCCCGTTTTTGGGTGAAAGAACATCAACCATGGAGCTTAAGTTCTTTAAATTTGAAGGAAAATGGAAGGTTTCACCGTCGAAATAATTGATATGCCATAAACAGCATCAGGGAAAACATCAGCCCGTAGTTTCATCGCTACGGGCTTTTTTCATCTGCATTACCTTAGACTTGAACTTAAAGTTTTCGCGGGCAGGACAGAACACAATCAAATCTGACAGGCAGCATTGAGCGAGATGCAGACAGTAGTAGCGTTAAGCACTTTCAACGTCATTATGATTTTCAATCCAATATTGCCGATGATTTATCAAATGAGTTGTTAACGGCCAGTTTTGCTTATCTTTAGGTAACCTGAGATATCGGCCATCTAACTCTGCATATTCTGTCCCAGCCAACTGTTCTGATATCCTTATTTTCAACTCGATATCAATCCAGAGCAAACCACGGTCAAATAGAGTATGGATGTCCGTTTTCAGTAACAGCCCATGCTGAGCACGGGTATGCCAAGCTCCTGCGTAGGGGGTGATATGTGCAGCTTCAAGCAACACTTGGATTGAACAGCCCGTTACTGCGCATTTACCCTCATAAGCTTCAATGAGCTTTCGTCTAAATACTGGTTGCCCTTCTCGAATAATGACCTCACGTAGTGCTTTGAGGCGAAAGTCACCTTCATCTTCAGGCAATTCATTGAATAATTCATCTCTCGCTTCAACTACCATCCGATCTCCTGGCCTTGGGGCGGCAATCTGAATTGGCGTCCTACCATCATCGGCAATATCCCATATGCCGTGCAGCTCCTGCACATACTGTTCATACCGTGTATTTTGTAGGTTTCCGCTACGAAATAACAAGTCGTATGGGCTACCCTGGTCAGTCTGGGCGCTTTTTCGGCTACCAAGATATCGATACCGGGAGTTGCTATTGACGGTTAATGCATCCAGTTGAATACGAATCTCGGTCTCTTTCAGGGGGGCGTTGCTGTTACGGATCCACTTAACAATATTTGTAGCAGAAGCGGAATTTAGTTGTGTCACGGCATACCATACGCGGAGATATTGCGGATAGTGCATTTCTTCAGGAATTATACCAGGTACATCAACAACATATGTTGAGAAATTATGATGACGCATCCATTCTCCCCACTGGCGGGAATGGGTGCTAATACCTATGCGATGGGGTTCGCGTTTGCCAATTTCATCATTGAATTCCTGTCGGGAGGGTGCTCGACCGAGTTTCTGATAAAGCTCATCACAGCAGTCCCACACTGCTCGTACTAACGGGCCCTGTGGGTATCCATCTTTGCTCTGGTTCAAAGTGTTCTCCGTCAACGAACATATCATGAGAATAGCAATATCCAATTCTGACACTAAATCCCCCGCATAGCATCAGGCGGTTATGAGCGAAAAGCTGACATTCCCATTGTTTTATCTTTACCTAGTAAAAATAATAAACATTTTTACAAATAAAAATTATAAGTTACAATGCGTAATGCCTTTGGTTTAAATATTTACACTTGAAAAGGAGTGACATACCGATGAATAAAAACAAGCTTTTCGCACAGCTATCAAAATATTCACTTGATGCTCAGATTGATGATTTCGAAAAATATATCATCGGAGCAGGCGGCCAAAATAGAGTTGACTTATCGGAATTAAAAAAAGCATATGAAGATGAAAAAAAAGAATGCTCCAGATGATTACATTAATTACTTAGAAGACTATTATTCAGAGCAATATGATTTCTTAGTTAACATACAACCAAATATTTTTAATAAATCAGCTTTAGTATCTTTATACTCATGCTTAGAGCACAATCTAAACGACTATTGTAACATCTGCCAAAAAATTGCAAAAACCAATATATCAGTAAGCGATTTTAATGGTGATGGCATTCACAAAGCAAAAAGATATTTAACAAAATTAATGGATATAGACTTTGGTCTATCACAAGAATGGCAATTCATGACAGACCTTAACAAGGTAAGGAATTGCGTAGTTCATGCTAACGGAGACATTAAAAAAATGAATTCAACTGAAACTTTAAAAACCATTATTGATAAAACACCGACTCTTTCACTAAATAATGAAAGTAATATAATAATCTCCTTGGATTATTTAAATGATACTATCATCAAAATTAGAAAACTCTTTCAATGGTTATATACACTTCTGAAGCAATCATCGAAGTGAATACGATTGCATCTCAGTTTGTTAATGGTCTATTTTTGAAAATAGTTACCGATGATACAGGACTGTTCTCCCTTGATTAACATGCGATCATGCTAATGATGTCCGTTCATGGCACAGAGCCGCCTGTAAGATTACGCTTAGCTCTGCGCAGCAACTGTGCCAGATCGGGTCTTAGCTAATACATTTCATCACAACCGGCAACCACTCTTCCTGACGCTTGCTGAGGCTCTTATCAACTTGTTCGCGTCATACTTCTTTTTCTCATGCACGTAGATCCGTTCTGTTCTTCCACCGTTGTTGATGATGAAGCTGATGATAGAGAGAAAGACTTTATTCAGACGGGCTTTATCAATCAAATCATCACTGATTTTCTCAATATGGCTGTAGTAAGAGAGAAGTAAAAAGCTCAGCACCACTTCTCGGTTTGAAAATGTCAGATTCTCTATGTCCTGCTGGTATTTAATATAAAATCCGGCACAAAAAAGATAAGACTGCTCGGTGATTTCTGCTTCTGAAAAGCCCGATTCATCGAGCTTATCAACGAACCTGTCCAGCAACAGCAAATACCTTTCCATTAAACTCATATTTATTTTTTTCATAACTATGCATCCTTGCATTTAAATTATTATTAATTGTCATCCTGACAACATATCAATATCATCATTAAATTAAAAATCAAGCAATATGTAAAAATATATTTACAGCGGAATATTAAATTTACAAACAATATATTCATTGAATGGCGATTAATTAAATGGCTCGTAATTTTGTTTTTATTAAAAAATTCATGAAATACTTTACAAAAAAGTATAGATATCACATATATTAAAAAACTGATAATATATTTTACAAAATAACAATCGTTAAAAATTAATTCAATTACTCTGATTCGGGCTGAACCAGCCTAAATAATTTACATTTAGGTATCAGGTGTGCATAATTATAATTAAGTACACCTGAGACTTAATAACGCCCCGCGAAACCTTTAAACAAAAGCCCTCATTAAAAACCGTAAAATATTCTGTAAAATATATAGCCTTTATTGATTGAAATTCTTTACACTTTTAAAATACATTTCTTTTTTCAATCGCGGTTAATATCCATTCATCAATTTCATTTTCAACAAATGCGACAGCACGGATACCAATTTTCACAGGTCGGGGGAAACGTTCTTCACTAATAAGGCGATAGATCCAGGCTTTTCCAAAGCCGGTTTTTCTCATTACTTCGGGGAAACGAATAAGGCGATTCTGGGTATTCATAGTCTCTCCTCGTTTTTTTAGAAGAGACTATATGAAAAGTTCAGGGAAACAAGCGAATTTCAGCACATCCAGAATTCGCGTGTTTTTAGTCCTTGTCTGCGAGCGTTATAACATCCGAAACCCGCATTTCTTTCAAATGGTTGTTCTTGTTAATAAAATGATGAAACTGAATGATGAATGGCTTGCAGACCGCTTTTAACGCCAGTGGTCTATCGGTATCTTTTATTTGGTTATTCGCTCTGATCCGCCCTTCTTTATCCGCATGGTCATAGAGCAGTGATGAAAGATGATCATCTGACACACGGATATCATGATGCTTTGCCCATATTAGTATGTCGATCATCGGGATCAGCCTGTAATTGATAATTTTCTTGATCGTTCCGTAGCCAAAGCGAACAGTATTTGATAAATCTTCTTCAATGCCCCATATTTTACGCCACTGTGGGAGCATCTCTCTCAGAGATCCGATGATTTCTTCGTCAGTGCCACTGGCGAAATCTATCTCAATCATTATGCTGTTTTTAAAAAATACAGGTAATGTCTTAGCGATGGGCGTATTTACGAATTCTTTTGTCACACGATACTCATCACTTTTTGCATCCCAGGAAAACAACGAATCATTCATACCGTGTATACAAAGATCAGCCAGTCTTCCGGTCGTTGTTATAGAGAAGTGTGGGGATGGGAAAAGCATATTGTCTATTGCAAGGAGCTCCATATAGCTATCCGTAATGAGGAAGGGTTCTCCACTAAAAAGACTTTTGGTATAAATTTCTGCCAGCCTGATTTCAACATCCCCAGGGTCAGATCTAAAAAACAATGACCGCATCACTAGCTCGTGATAAAGCCGCCCAAGAGATATGTTTTCAAACTGCCGATAGGTATCGATATTTAGCCATTCTTTGATTTCTTTAATGTCTTTGTCCGACAAGTTTTTCATATGATCATCCTCTATCAATTGTCCTTTCCTTAAAAAGGGTAGTTGATTCAGGCTGACCAGCGACTTCTCAGTGCCAGTTACCCTCATCCCTGCCACAACAACGAAAGTTAGCTTAGGTTCTTATTGACATTGGTTTCTAAAAACAGATAGTGTTATTGGTAGATTTGTTGGTAGAAGTTTTGGTGGTCATTTTGGTGGTCTTGACATGAAGAGACTTCCGGCTTAGGTTACTTATTAGCCATTTACTGGCAAAGGCGATCCCAGTCAGAGGAGCCAAAATTCAACGCCTTGCAATTCGAAAGAATCGCGAGGCGTTTTTGTTTATGAAACACGAATCCCGCCGGTCGGTGCTGACTGCACACCCATCATCAACGGCACCGCGATATCGGTATCGTAACGTCTGACGAGTGAGCCATGATACTGCTGAGTCATGACTTCTTTTTACGATAGCGCATCATGAAAATCAGAAAAGAACTATCCGATTCGTTTTAGTCCCTCTACTTAATAATAAAAACAAACGAAATCATTTATTGATGTTATTTTTCATTTTGCCATTTTATTTCTATATACAAATAACGAATTAATAAGACGTTGATATTAAAATCATACGGGAAAAGAATCCCTGTACAGTCGTACACAGCCTCCCCTATACTCGCGATAACATACTATTCAACCGATGTTTATTGTTGCAGCCAGATGACGAAAGCGCGGTGCGACGTGGCGTCACTCTGGCCGTGGCGGCTGTTCTCAGCGCAGCCCGCCTCTCCATCCGGAAAGAAAAAATAACGATGGGGACAAGTTAAAAATACCTATTCGCACCACTATTAATTACCGTAATAAACCACAGCTCAGGGATAAGAGCACACCCGTTATTTCTGGATTCAGGGAGGGAATCATGAGGGTATTTCTGTCCACGCTTGGCTCTGCCGGGGATGTTTATCCCTTTATCAAAATAGGTGAAGCATTGAAGAATGCTGGATTGGATGTTTATCTTTGTACCAATCCTTATTTTGAACAGACGGCAAAGGAAAGAGGGCTAAATTTTATTTCAGTTGGCAACAGCGAAGATTATTTACGCGCCGTCAATTCGCAACGCTTGTGGCATCATCAATCCGCCTTCAATGAAATGGTCAATTTCATGAATGCGCAGCAGCAAGCGGCTTATGACGCGCTGGCTCCATGGGTAGACCACGCTTCCGTCATCCTCACCTCGCTGTGGTCCTTCACCGCCAAAATGTTCAGCGAAACCCGGGGATGCTGCGTCATTCCGGTCCGCGTCACGCCATCGACGTTTATCTCCAGCTACGACCCGCCCTACCATCGTCAGTTACTGTGGGTTCGCCGATTGCCGATGTATATGCGCCGTCTGTTTTTGTATCTCGCCGAGAAATATCTGGCCGACCGCCAACTGGCGCCTTTTATTAATACGTTCAGAACCCGGCAGGGGTTGCCGCGTATCGAACGCGTTCTGACATCATGGACGCACCGCACCGATGCGGCGTTGCTATGCCTGTTTCCGGAATGGTTCGCCTCGCCGTTGCCAGACTGGCCGGCTCATGTTCGACAGGTTGGTTTTCCGTTGTTCAACCTGCTGGACAAGCAGCAGGACGATGATCTGGCCCAGTTTATCGCGCGCGAACGCACGGTAATTTTCATGCCCAGTTGGGCACTCAGCACCAAACGCCCGCTGGCCATCTCGCTGGTGAAAAAAATCCGGCAACGCGGCTACCAGTGCCTGATCGTCGGCAAACCATACCATGAGCTGGCAGACGATACGGGCGTTCGCGCCGAGAGCCATATTAATCTGGGCCAATACCTGCATCGGTGCGCCGCCATTATCCATCACGGCGGCATTGGCACGATGGCGCAAGCTTTCGCCGCCGGGATTCCCCAATTGGTTATTCCCAGCGCCTTTGATCAGTTCGATAACGCCCGCCGGGTAACCGCCATGAAGTGCGGCGAATGGCTACCGGAAAGCGACATCGACCAGTTGGGCGATAAACTGCACAGCCTGTTGGGCAACGCTGACATTGCGGAACACTGCCAGCGTATCCGCCAGCAGTTTCCTTCCGAGCAGACGGTCTGCCAGCGAATCGTCGACACCGTGCGTGAAGCCTACGCCAGACACATGGCCCAAGGCTGATAGCGAACATACGGTAATCCCCCGGCTATCGGGATGGCGTGTCTGGAGCAAAACCAGACACGCTCTCTCCCACATTACCCCGGTCCTGGCACCAGCATTCTGTATAGAAGACGCAGGCTATGCAAAAACGACATAAGCCCCTGTTCGATCACACTCCTGATGATTTTCCGGGCATGACAGGCCACTGCGTTTACACTGATAACGCCATGTTATCCAACATGAATAATGGCACATGCTATGCATGTCAAAAAACACAACAGACAAAACATCAATAACAACGCCAATAAAACAACAAGGGGGTTCTATGGCATCGGGAAAATGGCTGCTGCCGTTAAGTCTGACCGCATTGCTGGTCAGCGGTGCGGTCCACGCGGTTTCCATACCGGCGGTGGAAGCGAAAAACGGTATGGTGGCCACCTCGCAGCATCTGGCGTCGCAGGTCGGCGTCGATATTCTGAAGATGGGGGGCAACGCCATTGATGCCGCGGTAGCGGTCGGTTACGCACAAGCGGTGGTCAACCCCTGCTGCGGTAACATTGGGGGCGGCGGATTTATGACCATCCATCTGGCGGATGGCAAAGATACCTTCATCAACTTCCGTGAAACCGCGCCGGCCGCCGCGTCCGCCAATATGTATCTGGATGCGGAAGGTAAGGTTAAAAAAGACGCCAGCCTGTATGGCTACCTGGCGGCGGGCGTTCCCGGTACGGTGCTGGGGCTGGAAACCGCCCGCGAGAAATACGGTAAGCTGACCCGTGCTCAGGTGATGACGCCGGCTATCAAGCTGGCGCGGGAAGGCTTTATCCTGACCCGCGGCGACACCGACATTCTTGACACCACCGTCAAACGCTTTAAGCAGGACCCGGAATCAGCACGTATCTTCCTGCGCCCGGACGGCTCGGCGCTGCAACCGGGCGACCGTCTGGTGCAGACTGACTTGGCCACTACGTTACAGGCGATCGCGGATAAAGGGCCGGACGCGTTCTACCACGGCAAACTCCCGCAAATCATCGAAGACGCCGCCAAAAAAGGCGGCGGCATTCTGACGGCGGCGGACTTCGCCAACTATCGCGTAACCGAAACCCAGCCGATCACCTGCAGCTATCGCGGCTATCAGTTCATCTCGTCACCGCCGCCCAGCTCCGGCGGGATCACGATGTGTGAAACACTGAACATTCTCGAAGGTTACGACCTGAAAAGCATGGGCTTTAACTCCGCGCAGGCAATCCATGTCATGACGGAAGCGATGCGTCACGCCTACATGGACCGCAACACCTATCTGGGCGACCCGGATTTTGTCAAAAACCCGGTCGACCGGCTGCTGAGCAAAGCGTATGCCGCCGAAATCCGCAAGAAAATCGACGACACCAGAGCCACGCCGTCCGAACAGGTGAAACCCGGCATGGAACCGCATGAAAAACCGGAAACCACCCACTACTCGATCGTCGATAATCAGGGCAACGCCGTCTCCACCACTTACACGGTGAACGGCCGCTTCGGCGCGGTGGTGATAGCCCCCGGCACCGGCTTCTTCCTGAACGACGAGATGGATGACTTCACCGTCAAAGTGGGCGAGAAAAACCTCTACGGACTGGTGCAAGGCGAGCGCAACGCCATCGCACCGGGCAAACGCCCGCTGTCGTCGATGAGCCCGTCGCTGGTGACAAAAGACGGCAAGATCCTCCTGGTGCTTGGCTCGCCGGGCGGCTCGCGCATCATCAGCATCACGCTGCAGAGCGCGCTGAATATTCTCGACTTCGGCATGCTGCCGCAGGAAGCGGTTGACGCGCCGCATATCCACCATCAATGGCTACCGGACGAGGTTTACTATGAACAGCGCGGCCTGTCCGCCGATACGCTCGCGTTGTTAAAAGAGCGCGGCTATAAAATGGTGGAACAAACGCCGTGGGGCGCGACCGAGCTGATCATGGTCGGATTGGCCGGCGTGGAAGGCGTGATCCCGGCCAACTCCGGCAATGACTCGGCAGTATCCGGTAAGGTGCGCGAAGGGTATCTGTACGGCGCCAACGACTCTCGTCGTCCGGCTGGCGCCGCCATCGGCTACTGATCTCTCCCCCGCAGAACGCGGGGGATGCCGAGTGAATTCGGCAGTCCGGCCCTAAGGGGCCGTTGCAAACGCGGTTCACATCGCTATCCGACAACGCAACCCCGGT
Source organism: Dickeya dadantii NCPPB 898 (assembly GCF_000406145.1). NCBI lineage: Bacteria > Pseudomonadati > Pseudomonadota > Gammaproteobacteria > Enterobacterales > Pectobacteriaceae > Dickeya > Dickeya dadantii. Next base: position 3,147,466 of record NZ_CM001976.1, read on the forward strand.
CATCGCGTTAACGCAATGGCCGGGGCGCGTTTTTGCCGTCAGCATGCAATTTATCGCCGATAAACTTACCGCCGATAAACTTACCGCCGATAAATTTACCGGCTATAGCTCAGTAACAGTTCGTGCCCGGCAACCCCGCTGTCCGGCCGTACGCCTGGCGCTTTACCCGAGAGCCGGAACACGCCGACCGCCTGCACCAGTTCCTCCGCCTGACCATTCAGGCTGCCCGCGGCGGCGGCCATTTCCTCCACCAGCGCCGCATTTTGCTGAGTAGTGCGCTCCATGCTCACCACCGCTTCCCCCACCTGCGACACCCCGCTGCTTTGTTCGCTGCTGGCAGAACTGATTTCGCCCATGATGTCGGTCACGCGGCGAATACTATCGACCACGTCCTGCATGGTGTGGCCCGCATTATCCGCCAGCGCGCTGCCGCTCTCGATCCGCTCCACGCTGGCGGAGATCAGCGTTTTGATCTCACGGGCCGACTCCGCGCTGCGCTGCGCCAGTGCACGCACCTCGCCCGCCACCACGGAAAAACCGCGCCCCTGCTCACCGGCGCGCGCGGCTTCCACAGCGGCATTCAGCGCCAGAATATTGGTCTGGAAGGCGATACCGTCAATCACGCCGATGATATCGGCAATGCGCTGGGCGCTGTCGTTGATTTCCCGCATGGTGTCCACCACCTGCGTCACCACCTCGCCGCCCTGCTCCGCTACCTGGCTGGCGGTCTGGGCCAGTTGGTTGGCCTGCAGGGCGTTGTCGGCGTTCTGTTTCACCGTGGCGGAAAGTTGCTCCATCGAGGCGGCGGTCTGTTCCAGCGCGCTGGCCTGGGATTCAGTACGCGCGGACAGGTCATGGTTGCCGTGCGCGATTTCGCCGCTGGCTACCCCCACCGACTCGGCGCCATGCCGCACCTGCGTGACGATACGAATCAGGCTCGACTGCATGTGCGACAGCGCGTTGAGCACGGTGGCGATCTCATCACGCCCGCTGGCGTTGATAGGATAGGTCAGATCGCCGTCCGCCACCGCTTCGGCCGCAGCCTGCGCCTGCGCCAGACTGCGGACAATGCTACGCACCATCAGCCAGCCAAATAGCGCTGCACCGGCAATCCCCGCCAACACCGCCACAATCGCCAGCGCTTTCAGCCACTGGTAACGTTGCACCGAACCGGTGTATTCATCTTTAGCCACGTTAACCTGCAACGTCACCAGTTGGCTGAGCAGCGCGTGGCCCTGTTTTTCCAGCGAGCTGACTTTATCATCATAAAGACGTATCGCCTGTTCCATCCGTCCGGCCCGGATCGCCGCATCGGTCGGCTGCACGCCTTCGCGATCATAGCGCTGCAGATTGTCGGCAAACTGGTCCGCCAATCGCGCCTCTTCCGGCGTCAGATAAGTGGCGCGATACTCGCCCCAAACCCGGACAATCCGGTTCAGGTTCTGGTTCAATTCTTCAACCCGCTGCTGCTTATTCGCCGCCTCCGGTAGCAGCAGCATGTCCATAATCAATACCCGGTTGCGCTGCACCAGCCATTCCAACTGCTCCAGTTGCGCCAGCACCACGGTACGGTCTTCATACACCGTCTTGAGCGACTGATTGGCCTTCTCGGCGGTAAACATGCCGATAGCCCCCATAATCAGAATGCCCAACGACAGCATCCCGGTGAAACTCCATAATCGTGTCGAAATCTTCATTGCTGCAAATCCTGTTCTGTGTGGTGTCGTCTGTTGTTATGTCATGTCTGAAAATGTTATGTCGTGCCTGAATCATGGCCGTACCGGGCGTGATAATCTGCTGCGGCATAGACTCCCAACCGGAGGAAAACTATATAGAAACGCGAGGTAAGACAGAAGGTTACCGATTTTTCCGTCAAGCAGACAAAATAGAATGAAATAGAGTTTCATAAGAAGAAACAGGTGGTTTAAGGTCATATTCAACCTGCGAAACGTTACTGACGTCTCCATTCGCAGCCGTTTATAAAAATGTGCCGAAAACTATTTTTTATATTGTCAGTCGATTGAAAAGAAATTCTTATGATTGAAGTATATTCCTGTCAGGAGAAAGCGTGTGATGTCCCATGAGCTGTTGCTGCCCCCGCCGTTGCGCCCAGGCGATACCATCGGTTTTTTCTCGCCGTCCTCGCCCGCAACGCACGTTGCCCCGGCGCGTTTTGAACGGGCAAAAGCCTTTCTTGAACAGCGCGGTTACCGGTTGCACGCCGGCGCGCTGACCGGTAAAACCGACCACTACCGGTCCGGCAGCATCGCCGCGCGCGTTGACGAACTGAACACGCTGATCCGCGACCCTGCGGTACGCTGCATTATGTCGACCATTGGCGGCAGCAACAGCAACTCGCTGTTGCCGTATCTCGATTACGACGCCCTGCGCCGCGATCCGAAAATCATCATCGGCTATTCCGACGTCACCGCGCTGCTGCTGGGTATTTACCGCCGCATCGGACTGGTGACCTTTTACGGCCCGGCGCTGGTGGCGTCGTTCGGCGAATTCCCGCCTCTGGTGGACGACACCTTCGCCGCTTTTGCCGAAATGACCAATGCGGCGCGGCACGGCCATGTCTATCATATGCCGCTGGGCTGGACCGACGAACGGCTGGACTGGAATCAGCAGTCGCGCGCCAAAATCACCCATCCGAACCGGTGGCGCTTCGACGGCGGCGGCGTTTATCAGGGACGGCTTATCGGCGGCAACCTCAATACCATGGCGGGGATCTGGGGCAGTCCGTTTATGCCGGTGATTGAAGACGGCGATATTCTGCTGCTGGAAGACTCGCTGAAGGACATCGCCACCGTGGAGCGCGCATTCGCCCACCTGAAGCTCTGCGGCGTGTTTGACCGGGTCGCGGCGGTGATTCTGGGCAAGCACGAACAGTTCGATGATAAAGGCACCGGCCGTGATTCACTGACCGTGCTGCGCGAAGTGCTTAACGGGCAGCCGCTGCCGGTGCTGGCGGATTTTGATTGCTGCCATACTCACCCGATGCTGACCCTGCCGCTCGGCGTGCGTATTACGGTCGATTTTGACGCCGGCCGCGTCGCATTAAACGATCCCTGGCTGCGTCAGCCCTGACCGGGCGGCAGGCAATCAGTGAAGCTGGCGAGAAAATCCGTCAGCCATTCCGCCTGCGCACGTCCATCCAACCCAGGCCGGTGCGCCAGATAATAGGCCGCGCCGGTTTTTACCGTTTCGGTAAACGGCATCACCAGCCGCTGCCGCCGGATATCCTCCGCCACCAGCGTCACATCCGCCATCGCGACGCCAAATCCCTGAATGGCGGCACTGATAGCCAGATCCATGGTGTCGAACTGTTGATTACGGCGCATCACCTGCTCGCCGATGCCGTGGGTTTTCAGCCACAACTTCCAGTCACGCTGGTCATGCGTTGGATGCAACAGCGTCAGACGCGCCAGTTGTTCCGGCGACAGCGCCGCTTGCCCGGCAGGCAGCAGATGCGGCGCCAGCACCGGCGACAGTACCTCGTCGAACAATTTGCCGTCATGGTGGCGCGGCGCAGCATCCGGCGCGAACACTACCGCCACATCAAAATCTTCGTGACGAAAATCGACGCCGTGTTCGGTGGTGGTGGTCAGCGCGACATGAATATCCGGCCGCCGCTGCTCCAGCGTCATCAGTTGCGCCACCAGCCAGCGCATGGCGCAGGTCGGCGCCTTCATCCGAATGGAACGCCCTTCGCGCACCCGGTTCGTCACCCGAAATAGTTGATCAAACACCTCGCGAATCTCCGGCAACAGCTGACTACCCTGCGGCGTCAACCGTAAACCACGGGCATGGCGCTGAAACAACGCGAAGCCCAGCCAGGCTTCCAGCGACGCGATTTGCCGGCTTACCGCCCCCTGCGTGACGAACAGTTCCTCCGCCGCCCGGGTGAAATTGAGATGACGGGCGGTCACCACAAAAGCGTGCAGCGCATTCAGCGGCGGGATACGGTTATTGATGGTCATGCGCGCTCTCCGTCAGGCGGCCATAAGAAAATTGATTACATAACTATGCAAAAAACGCGGCGTAGAGCTTAGCACTGTTTCCCGATGCAAGCGGCATCGTCCGCCCCGATTTCGCGGTAGGCGACGCTGACCATCGCCATATCTTATTGCTCGCAGACAATAAAAACCGCACTGAGCCATGCGTTTTTCTCATGGCTATTATGACAACAATTCGATTGTAGTACCACCGATGGCAACGTCTAATGCATGAATAGTTATTCATCTATAGCCAATAAATTTCAGCAGACAGGGCATCACCCTGTTACCGTTCGCCAGTGAAGCGAGCCTGCTGCGGCACTCAACGGAGACCCCTCATGCCGATTCAAACCCCGGTGCAGTTCAGTTCTAAATTACCGGATGTGGGCACGACTATTTTTACCGTTATCGGCCAGCTATCCAGCCAGCACAACGCCATCAACCTGTCTCAGGGTGCGCCCAGCTTTCCCTGCTCGCCCGAGCTGATCGCCGGAGTGACGCGCGCCATGACCGAGGGTCATAACCAGTACGCGTCGATGTCCGGGCTGGTGTCGCTCAAAGAGGTGGTGGCGGAGAAAGTCAAACGCCTGTACGGCCAGCACTACGACGCCGGGCGGGAAGTCACCATCACCGCCAGCGCCAGTGAAGGGCTGTATTCCGCTATTTCCGCGCTGGTGCATCCGGGCGACGAGGTTATCTATTTCGAGCCGTCGTTCGACAGCTATGCGCCCATCGTCCGGCTGCAGGGCGCAACGCCGGTGGCGCTGAAACTCGCGGTGCCGAGTTTTGCCATCAACTGGGACGAGGTGCAGGCGGCCATCACCCCGCGCACCCGCATGATTATCATCAATTCGCCGCACAACCCGAGCGGCCAGGTGCTGAGCGCCGACGATCTGGCGCAGTTGGCGCGCCTGACGCGCAACACCGACATCGTGATCCTGTCTGACGAGGTCTACGAACACGTGGTGTTCGACGGTCAGCGTCATCACAGCATGGCAACCCACAGCGAACTGGCGGCGCGCAGCGTCATCGTTTCGTCGTTCGGTAAAACCTTCCATGTCACCGGCTGGCGCGTCGGTTACTGTCTGGCCCCGGCGGCGCTGATGGATGAGATCCTCAAAATCCACCAGTTTATGATGTTCTCCGCCGACACGCCGATGCAGTATGCCTTTGCCGAGTACATGGCGGACCCGGCGACCTACCTGTCGCTCGGCCAGTTCTATCAGCACAAACGCGACCTGCTGGCGAGCGCCCTACAGGACGGACCGTTTGAAATGTTGCCCTCCGCCGGTTCGTTCTTCATGCTGGCGAGCTTTGCGCACTTCAGTGATGAAAGTGACAGCGACATGGTCAAACGACTGATTATCGACCACGGCGTGGCGACCATTCCGCTCTCGGCGTTTTACACCGACGGCACCGACAATAAACTGATTCGGCTGTCGTTTTCCAAAGATGACGCAACGCTGCTGGCCGGTGCGAAAGCCCTGTGTCAGGCCGCGGAGCGCCGACGCTAACCGGCTGCCGTATGCCGATCAATGCGGTGGCGCTCGATTTGTGTTTGATGGCTGTTTCTGTGTGATGTTGATTGCAGTTTAAAGACTACTCATTGATTTACCGGAGATCGTTCCCGATATGAAAAAATTAAGCATGTTGATGTTGTCGCTGGGTTTACTGTCCTCCTCCGTCGCGCTGGCGCAGACCGAGCTGCGTTTTGGGCTGGAAGCGGAATACCCGCCGTTTGAAAGCAAAAACGCCAAGGGCCAGTTGGAAGGGTTCGATATCGATCTGGGCAATGCCATCTGTAAGGCAGGTAATTTCAAATGCACCTGGACCGAAACCTCGTTTGACGCGCTGATTCCGGCGCTGCAGGCCAAAAAGTTCGACGCCATCAACTCCGCGATGAACATCACCGAAAAACGTAAGGAAGCGATCGACTTTACCACGCCTATCTACCGCATTCCGACCCAACTGGTCGGCAAACCGGACAGCGGTCTGGCGCCGACGCCGGAAGCGCTGAAAGGCAAGAACATCGGCGTATTGCAGGGGTCGATTCAGGAAGTGTACGCCAAAGCGCATTGGGAGCCGAAAGGCGTTACCGTGACCTCTTACAAAGACCAGAACCTGGCGTATGACGACCTGGCGGCAGGCCGTCTGGACGGTACTCTGGTGATGGCGGCGGCCGGTCAGTCCGGCTTCCTCGACAAACCGGAAGGCAAAGGTTTCGCTTTTATCGGCGGGCCGGTGGAAGACACCGCGATTCTGGGCAGCGGCATCGGCTTTGGTCTGCGTAAAAGCGACGCCGCGCTGAAAGCCGAACTGGACAAAGCCATCAAACAGGTGAAAGACGACGGCACCGTCGAGAAACTGGCGAAGCAATACTTCCCCGGCTTCGACGTGCGGGTGCAATAAACCGCCGCTTGCCGCCGTTTCACATCCTGAACGACGGTTATGAAATCATAAGGCCCGCATCAGACGATGTGGGCCTTGTTTTTGGCACATGCGGTTAGCCGGGAAAACGTCTGTTACGGCAACGGTAAATCCTTCAACCGACCGGGGTGTTGTTTGACGATGTCCCAGGGTATGACGGGCCAGGACTCGCCGGCACAGGGTTGCTGTGCATCTGAAAACGAAGGGGAAAACAGAATGCCTTTCGGCGTCAAAATCCAGTTATTATCGTAACCATTCCAGATATCCTGATTGCTGTAATCGCAGTCGTCGCTATTCACCGGAGTACGCATCTGTTCCGGATAATACTGTGTCAGTTGCGTCACCAGCCAGGCCGGAAGAATTGTATTGTTATACTCACCTTTCTCAATCGTCGAGTTGTCCGGCACCGGGCCATCCCCCACCCACAGCACATCGCTCAGCACCAATGGGTGTCCGTCGCTAACGCGTAACCTGATGGGCCAGTTGCCTGAACTGTGGCCTCCGTCGCATATGCTGCTTCGCAGATCCGAGACGCTCAGCACGGATGGTGACAGCAACTGAATGTCAACTACCGACATCGCCTCACCCTGATACTGGCTCACCATCATGCAATCATGATAACCAATGACGTTTTGCCATAATAACGTTTGCAGCGCCGCGTTGAGCCGGCCGCGCTGCGCATCGCTGTAGCCGGATGCAATCTGGAACGTTGTCATACCGGACACCGGCTCCTGCCACCATTCAATTTCATGCCCGTTGACCGTCTCTTTTTTCGTCATCGCCAGTACGGTCTGTGCCTGACGCAAATATTCATATGGCGATAATTGATACAACGTCTGCATAAAAGGCGACAACGCCGCAGGCAAGGCCGCGGGCGACAACGTAACCGGGTAGGTTTTTCCCTTACCGCTGCGCCACTCGCCCTGCCAGTTTTTCTGGTTATCGGTACGCAGCGTCATCACCGGTTTGCCCGTTTGCGCCTGCTCATCCCACTGCGGTTTACCTTCCCGTAGCACCAGCACGCCCGTTTTGTCCCATTTGCCGCTCAACGGCAAATCTTTGCGATACTGGCTATAAAAATAGCGTCCCTCCACGCCGTTATCAGAGAACGTCAAGGTCATGACGATACCGGCATTGCCAAGTTTGCCCTGATACACCGCCACCTCATCCGCCATCGCACAGGTTGTCAGCAACATCAATCCCAGCACACACCCCAAGCGCCTGATATTCTTTATCAACTCGTTCATATTCCGTATCCATTCAGCTATAGAAAAAGCGCTGCTATCGCCGTGATAGCTGCTTGCGGTTACGGCAACGGCAAATCCTTCAGCCGTCCGGGGTGTTGTTTGACGATGTCCCAGGGCAGGATTTCCCAACCGGAGCCTTTGCACTGCGAAGTCAGATTAGGGGTCATGGTCTGGAAATAGATACCTTTGGATGTCAGGCTCCAGGGGGCATTCGCCCACACCTCTGACGAACTGTAGTCACAGGCATCCTCGCTCTCGTCATCCGTCGCCGCGGTCTGTTCCGGATAGAGCCGGGCAAACTGCGCGGCCAGCCATGTCGGCAAGGTTTCCTGCAAATAGTCATCAGGGATAGCGGAGGCATCCGGCACCGGCGATTCGTCTACCCACATCAAATCAGACAGCGTCAGCTCGCTCGCGTCAGAGACACGCAAAATGTGGGGCGATACTTTCATATAACTGTGTGCGCCGCCACACTCTAGAACACTGGATATCACGTAGCTAATCATCTTCTCTGATAGCAGGCTAATCTTTACCGTATCGTCCGAGTGTTCGCACTGGACAACATCCAGCAACGAGCGCCAAAAACTCTTACGTAGCGCAGCGTTCAAGGCAGCGAGCTGTTCCGCCGGATAGCCAGAGGTTAACTGAAACATCGACAGTTTAGCGTTCGGTTCCTGCCACCATTCCACGTTATAACCGTTGACGACGCCTTGCTTGACCATCACCGGTTCAGCCGTTGCACGCAGCAGATAGTCATAAGGCGAGAGCTGGTAGAGCGACTGCATAAAGGGCGATAATCCGGTTGTCGCTATCGGTGCCACTGGCGACAGCTCAATGGCGAGTGGCTTATCTTGCCCCTGACGCCACTTACCCTGCCAGCCATTCTCGGTAGCGCGTAGCGTGATGACCGGGCTGCTCGCCGTTTTTTCCTCATCCTCAGTACCGTATTCACTGTCGCTATACGATGTGTACGATTCCCCATCCAGGGTGACGACGCCCTGCTTGCTGCGCTGACCGTTAATATAGTGAGTCACCCGCTCAGGCGTCACAAAATAGCGGCTCTTCACGCGCCCATCCAACTTAACATCCAGCTCTATCACCACTGGCGTTGTTCCCAGCGTGCCGCCATATACCACCGGCGTTGCCTGCGCGTTTCCCGCCAGCAACCCCATCCCCAGAATCCCTGCCATAAAATGGATGCTTTTCATGTAATGTACGATGTCTCTTTATGATCCGATAAAAGCAGCACCGCGGTGCTGCATAAGGTTAAGGCAGCACCAGCTCACCGTTGCGTACATTCTCGGCCGAATGACTTTTTATGAATGACCAGGGCAATAACGCCCATGAGTCATAGGTAATTTTACCAATATGGTCATCGGTTGAGATATTGGAATAAAAACGCAACCCTTTAGCCGTTGCAAACCAGTTTTTACCAACCTGAACCCAGCCATCAGGTTCAGGGGCTGGATAAGTGTCAGATCGGGCTGCCAGCTCATCCCGGTGCAAGATCATCAGTTGCTCATACAACCATTTGGGTAGCGCACTATCAAAAGACGGTGACGGGTATTCATCGGCTTCCTTATTCTCCCCTATCGATAACAATTGCGACAATGCCACCGGTTTTGCGGTGCGGGTGGAGAGCGTTTGCGGTTTCAGCCAAAATTTTTGCTCGTTGCTGTCACCGGAGCCTTGTCCAGGAGCATCATCCTCGTACCGAACCATCACCTTACAGTCCCTGTGATATATCTGATTGATATAACTGACCAACGACGCGGAGAGCAGAGTTATCTGAATCTGTTGTGACAGATAGCCGCCATTATCAACACACGCCTGCTGCTTCAGCATGGTACTCCACCACTCTTGCTGTAAGGTACGGTTCAGCGCCGCCATCGTTTCCGGTGGATAGCCGCTGACAAACTGAAAAATTTTCACCCGTGTCTGTGGATTCTGCCACCAGGCCAGTCGATATTCCCCCATATCTCTTTCGCCCAGGAACTCCACCGGGCGGGTTTGCCATAACAGGTAGTCATAGAGCGACACATCCCGCAGCCCCTGTTTCATCGCTTGTGCGTTATCGTTGGGAATATCAGTGCCGGATATCAGCGTCAGGTTTACCGGGAGGCGTTGCCCGTTAGGTTGACGCCACTCGCCTTGCCAGCGCTGTTTTTCTTTATTGGGACGCAACACCATATGGTGTCGTTTATTCAGTTCTCCATCGCTAATCGAGCTGCCCAGCTGGCTATCCGGTACAATCATCAGCGATTCATCGTCTATTCCCTCAATCCAGGCCGTCAGAGAGCGGTCTTTATGATCCTGTACATCGAAGAAGCGCCCTGTTGTCGGCCCATCACCGAGCTTTAGCTCCAGCACGACATTAGCATTCCCTATCGTCCCGCGATAAACATCCGCCCACGCACATTGAATTAACGCCAGTAGCCCCAGCGCCATAACCGTGATATGTCTCATTATCCAATCCTTGCGGTTTATATTTATAACTTATATTTATGGCATTACCTGCTGCGTCAGCCGACCGGGGTTGGCCCGCACCAGACGCCACGGCAACACCGCCCACCCACCGTCGCCGCACGTTTTAGGATAATACGCCCCTGGATAAAAACGGATGCCCTCTGGTGTCAGTGACCATAAACCCTCATCCCATTCTTCAAATTGGTATGCACAAGACTCGTCATTCATCTGGCGGGGATAAAGTGCCCTTAATTGCGTTGTGATCCAGTCGATAAGGGTGACCCCGTGGTAAGTATCAAATGACTGGTTGCGCGTGATATCTAAGGGGGGCTTACGCAGCATCAGGACATCATCGATCGACAAAGGTCTGGCATCTTGAGTTAACAATGTACTGGCATCGTGAAAGGTGTACGGTGTGTCGCCATTACAGGCGCTCACCTCTGTTTTCAGATAACTGACCACCGATGGCGTAATCAACGAAAAAGACCACTCAGCGTGATACGCCAATGGAGATTGTCCCTTTTGTGCCTTAGACAGCTGCTGATAAGATTCCTGACACGCTTTTTTACGCTCCAGCATCAAGAACATTTCAGCGTTCAGTTTGTTATTGAGCCGGATACGCTGATTGGTCGTATAGCCGGAAGCGATTTGTGGGTAGGTAAATCCTGTTAGCGGATCACTCCACCAGATGACGTCGTAACCATTGATATTTTCCTGTTTTGCCACTGTCAGATCGGTATTCGTATAACGCTGGTAGGTATCAGGCTCTGACCAATAGAGCCATTGTTTAAACGGCGAAGCATGGGAGGAAGGAGCGGGGACATCGGCAAAAGCAGAGGTGAACACCATCCCCAAACAGGTAGCCACAATCCTTGCGGTTTTTATTGATAGCATCATATTACGTAAATAAATTAAGAAAGGAGAAAAGCACCATTCACCTGTTTGTACAAACCGCCACAGGTGAACCCAAAAGACCGTACCATTATATCGGTATTACATCCGTATCGCCTTCGCTATCTTACTGATATAATTAGGGAACCGTGACATATTGAAGACGGCCAGGGTGTTTATTCACAATGCGCCAAGGCACGACTTCCCACCCCTCGTCATCGCATACATCCGTGCCATCCGGCCGTAGCGGTTGAAAATAAATCCCTTCCGGGGTGAAGGACCAACGGGTGTTGGCCCATGTCTGCGTCGCGGTGTAATCACAGCCTTCACCGGTAGCGCCAGATGCGTGGGTCATTTTGGTCGGATACAATTGGGTAAACTGGCTTTTTAACCATTCAGGAAGACGTTCCTGTAAACGCATTTCACCATAGTCATCGCCATTATCGTACTCATCGCTCATCACTGGCACCGGAAGATCATCGAGCCAGAACAGATCAGAGAGCAACAGTTCTGGATAGTCCCTAAGAGTCGATGCGTCGTACCTGAGCGTTGACGTGTGAGTGAATACTCTGATTTGGGGTTGTTCATCATCCGGACACTGGAATTTTCCCGTCAAGGTATAGCTGACGGCGTTTGGCGACAACAAACCAATTTTGACCTTTAGCCCTCCCGCATTGACGCAGGTACTCATGCCAGACAAGGTACGCCAGAACATGTCGCGCAACATTGCATTTAATTGATTACGCTGCTCGGCCGAATAACCCGATGCCACCTGAAACATGGAGAAATGGGTAAGCGGGTCTTGCCACCACTCCACCGCGTACTTTCCCATCATTCCTTGTTTAACCATCTTTGGTTCATATCCCTGCTGGAAAAGGGCATCGTACGTTAATGTGTGATAGACCGTCTGCATAAATGGTGGGGCGCTGGCAACATCACTTTCTTCAGGAAAAAACTTAACAGGCGACAACACTACCGACACGGGTGCCGCATTGTTTTCACGCCACTCACCGTATAGTCGATTCCCCAATGAACCATGAAGAATTAATGTTTTTTCCACCCAAGGTGGAGGATCATCCGCACGATTGCCTAATTTCAGCACAATGCCTAATTCATTAACCAAGCCAGAGAGTGGACGAGTGACATGTTCAGAAGGGACAAAATAGCGGCTGGTTCTCGCTCTCATCCGATAACTTATCGTCTACAGTTTCTATCACTACTGGCGTTGATTACCCAGCGTTCCTTTATAGGTACCATGGTCTGTTGGGATGCTGGCCATACCCTTCATACAAACCAAGCCCAGCGCCAGCACCAACATCCTTGAGGTCAATGTTAATAAGTTCATATTAAGTAAATAGATAAGAAAGAAAGCGGATACTATAGCGGAAATGAACTAAGCGCCGTAATCAAAAACAAAACGGCGTCTCGTTTTATACGCGAGGGGAACGAACCTTGACTCCCCGGCCGGATATATCGCAAGCCGGGGTATACAGCGTAACACTCAGGGCAACGGCAAATCCTTCAGCCGTCCGGGGTGTTGTTTCACCACGCTCCACGGCACTACCGCCCAGGCTGCATCATCACAAACACTGTCGGATTCAGGAAAGGTCGGGTGGAAAAGGATGCCTTTGGCGGTCAGCGTCCAGGTCGAATACTGCCAGCGGTCTGGTTCACGATAATCACACTGCGTATCACCCCAGGCACCTTTTATGGTCTTCGCCATCTCAGCCGGATACATCGACGAAAGCTGTTCAACCAGCCAGGCTGGAAAAATATCGCCCCTGTCATCTTTAGATTCCGCCACCTCATCCGGTACGGGTGATTCATGAACCCAAAGTAGATCGGATAACGCCATACTCTTCGCATCACTCACCCGCAGATTGGCGCTGCGCATACCGGAGGATGCCCCATCCCGCCACAGAACATACTTCCGGAGATGGTGTAACTGACCGCCCGGGGAAACAACTGGCTAATCTGCATCTCTTCGGTGTATTTCCCTTGTTCTGGATTCGTTCCCACTATACAGCGGTAATGATTCAACACCTCCTGCCACAGCTCCTTACGCAGCGCCGTATTCAATCCCGCCAGCTGTTCTGCCGAATAACCGCTGCGTAACTGAAACGTCGTCATGCCGGACAGCGGATCTCGCCACCATTCCACGCTGTATCCATTCACGTTTTCCTGCTTCGTCATCACCGGTTCGGCCCCTTCATGCCGCAGGTATTCATAGCGTGAATGTTGATACGCCTGCTGCATAAACGGCGATGCTGTCGCAGGCAGTTCGGTGACCAGCGACAGCACCACCGGGTAGGCTTTGCCTTTGTCGTTGCGCCACTCGCCCTGCCAGGTTTTTTGATCGCGGCTGCGCAGCACTATCACCGGTATCGAATCTTTGCCAGCCAGCGCTTGTTGGTCATCCATAGCATCATCGCCTTCCGATAGCACCAGATTGCCCTGCGCATCCCGCGAGCCGGATAATGGAATATCCTTGCGGTATTTAGTATAGAAATAACGTCCGCTAATACTCCGGCTTCCCGGCTGATTGGGGTCGTTATTCAGTTCCACCCCGATGGCTGTATTACCTATCGTGCCGCGATAAACGGGAAAATCATCGTCAGCCTTAGCAACCCCTGCCAGAAAAACGACGCCCAGCGCGACTATCCTTGAGGCTAATGTGAATAAGTTCATGTTAACTATATGAATAAGAAAGGGAGTGGAGACTATAATTGAACTACTGCATTTCCACTAATCATAACGAATAACCGCCTCAGTAAATAAGCGCACATTGAATACTCCGATGATGCTCACCCATCACTCAATGGCATTTTCTCCTCCACGCTCTATGCTATGACGAGTCAGGGACAAACGGAGACGCGGTGTGCGCCGACGTTATCCTGGTGATTTTCTTTTCATACCAAAAAGGACAACACCATGAGTCATATCAAACTATTAGGTATTGCCGGCAGCCTGCGTAAAGCCTCTGCCAACCGGGGATTGCTGCGCGCTGCGCAGTCCGTGCTGCCGGCGGGCGTCACGCTTGAGATCGCCGACCTGCTGGACGTACCGTTCTATAACGCCGACCTGACCGAGGTTCCCGCTTCAGTACAACGTATCGCCCGTCAGGCCAGCGAAGCGGATGGCTTCGTGTTCGCCTGCACGGAATACAATTATTCGATGGCGCCGGCGCTGAAAAATATTCTTGATTGGATCTCCCGCCTGCCGGACACCAGCATTCTGAATGACAAGCCGGCCGCGCTGATGGGCGCCGGCGGCGGTATGGGCACTTCCCGCTCGCAGTATCATTTGCGGCAAACCTGCGTCTACCTGAATATTCATCCGCTCAACCGACCGGAAGTCTTTTCCAATGCTTTCGCCGGCGGCTTTGACGATCAGGGCAATCTAAAGGATGAAAAAATCACCGCGCTGATCGCCGATCAAATGAACGCGCTCGCCGATGCGATTACGAATAAAAAATAAATTACACCTGCATCAGGCTGCCGCCCGCCATCGGGCGGCAGTCGTTCACGCCGCCACCGTTCCCACCTTCATCATCGCCTCGCCGGCGACCGTCAGCGCCGAATGACGACAGAAACGCACCACTTCCCCCACGACCAACAGACTGGGTGACTGCGGCTGATAACGCGCCATCAGCGCCGGCAAGGTCGCCAGCGTGGCGGTCAGCAAACGCTGTTCCGGCTGGGTACCGCGCTCGATAATCGCCAGCGGCGTACCGGCGGGCAAACCATTGGCGATCAGTTTCTGGCACAGACGGCTGGCATGACTCAGCCCCATGTAAAACACCAGCGTCTGTTGGCCGACGCCGAGCGTTTCCCAGTCCAGCTGCGGTTCGCCGTCGCGGGCATGTCCGGTGATAAAGCGCACCGACTGGGCGCAATCCCGGTGCGTCAGCGGTAGCCCCACCGCCGCGGCGCAGCCGGTGGCGGCAGTGATGCCAGGCACCACATGGCAGGTCACGCCCTGCTGCTGCAGATAATCCATCTCTTCGCCGCCACGGCCAAAAATGAACGGATCGCCGCCTTTAAGCCGCACCACCCGTTGCCCGGCTTGCGCCAGTTCCATCAGCAACTGGTTGATTTGCGGCTGCGGCAGCGCGTGGTGCCCCTGCTGCTTGCCGACATCAATACACAACGTCTCCGGCTGAACCAACGCCATGATATCGGCGGAAACCAGCCGGTCATGGACCACCACGTCCGCCTGCTGAATCGCCCGCAGCGCCTTGATAGTCAGCAGTTCGGCGTCGCCCGGGCCGGCGCCCACCAGCCAGACATCGCCGACCAGCACAGGCTGGCGTTGATGGCCCTGCGCCATCAGTGTGTTCAGAATAGGGTTCATGTTGATGACTCCTTATCCGGGCGCGGCTCAGCCCGCCCGGCGTAATGTATCCGGCGTGGCATACTGTTGCAGCAACGCCTTCAGTTCCGGCACGCAGGACCCGCAATTGGTCCCGCATTGTAGTTGTTCGCCCAGTTTCGCCACGCTGTGGCACCCCTGACGGATCGCATCGATAATGCGCTGTTCTCCCACCGCGAAGCAGCTGCAAATGGTCGCCCCCTGCGGCGCTTCGCCCTGCGGCGCGCATCCGGCCAGCAGCGCCAGCCGATCCGACGTCTGCTGCGGCGGCGAGGCAAACGCCGCCAGGATCGTTTCACGCTCCAGCACAGGCCGGCGAACGTCGACATACAGCGCCACCGCCACCTGCCCCGACAGCCAGCCAACCGCGTGAAACAGGCCGCCGTCGCCCTGCGCCTGTTGATAGTCGACGCCGTCCAGTCCGTACTGCCGGGCCAACCAGTCGAGCCAGCGATCCGGCGTCTGTTCGCCGGCGATGGTGTAATGAGACACACCGTCGGCGGCAATGCGGCTCCAGTAGCCGCAATCCGGCGCCGTCACATCGCCGCGCACAAACAGTTCGCCGAACCAGGCGGCGGGCCAGCGTTGGATACGCACCCGCGCCTGCTTGCTTTCCGGCTGACCGGAATAGGGGTCGGTCACCGCCGCCACCAGGCTGTCTGCCCGCGCCTGCGCGCTGAACTGCCGGTTCCAGTGCATTGGGACAAAGATACTGCCGCGCTGCTGCCCGCGCTGGACCTGCGCCCGCGCCAGCATCCAGCCCGACTCGGCGCTGATGCGCACCAGTTCGCCGTCGTGAACGCCGGCATTGAGCGCATCCTGCGGATGGAGGTCGCAATAGGGCTCCGGCAGATGGCGCATCAGGCGAGGCGCCTTGCCGGTACGGGTCATGGTATGCCACTGATCGCGCACCCGGCCGGTGTTGAGCACCAGCGGATACGCGGGCGACGGCGGATTGACAGGCAGTTGCGGCGTGATCGCCAGCAGCCGCGCCTTACCATCCGGATGCCAGCAGCGACCGTCGGTATACAACCGCCTGGTGCCGTCGCCAGCGTTGGCGGTCACCGGCCACTGCACCGGTGTGAGTTGCTGCCATTGTTCATCGCTAAGCGTCGCCAGCGCGCTGATGTTGAACGCACGCTGTTCCTGATTCTCGAAACCGGACAAGGCGGCGTGTTCGCGGAAGATTTGCGCCGGGTGGCGATAATCAAACGCCTCGCCAAACCCCATACGCGTGGCGACCTGCGACACAATCCACCAGTCTGCTTTCGCCTCGCCCGGCGCAGGCAAGAACGCGCGTTGGCGGGAAATACGCCGTTCGGAATTGGTGACCGTGCCGTCTTTTTCTCCCCACGCCAATGCCGGTAACAGGATATGGGCGCATTCGGTGGTATCGGTATGGCGCATCACATCAGAGACAATCACCAGCGGGCAGCGCAACAACGCCTGCCGCACCCGATCGGCCTCCGGCATTGACACCACCGGGTTGGTCCCCATGATCCACACCGCCTTCACCTGCCCGGCTTCGATGGCGCGGAACAAGTCCACCGCCATCAGCCCCGGTGCCGAAGCCACCCGGTCGCTGCCCCAGAAGCGGCCAACCCGCGCCACCTCTGGCGGGCTGAACCCCATGTGCGCCGCCAGTTGGTTCGCCAACCCGCCCACTTCCCGGCCCCCCATAGCATTCGGCTGACCGGTAATCGAAAACGGGCCGCACCCTGCACGACCGATACGGCCGCTGAACAGATGCACGTTGATAATCGCGTTGCATTTGTCGCTACCGGAAGCAGACTGGTTAATCCCCTGCGAGTAGAGCGTGACTACCTTGCCGGTCTCACTGAACCACTGGTAAAAACGAGTGATGTCCTCGTGTCGTAACCGGCAGAATTCCGCCACCTGTTCTACCGTCCACTCATCGGCCGCCGCCAGCGCCGCTTCCACACCGCTAAGCGCGTCAGGTGGCGGCGCGGATTGCTGCGCCAGCCAGTGCAGCAATCCGTTAAACAACCCGGCATCGCTGCCGGGTGCCAACGGCAGATGTAAATCTGCCGCATCGCAAGTAGCGGTATGACGCGGGTCCACCACCACGACCTTCATGTGCGGACGCTGTTGTTTGGCCTGCATCAACCGCTGATACACCACCGGGTGCGCCCAGGCGGTATTGGAGCCGACCAGCACCACCAGATCCGCCTGTTCGATGTCTTCATAGTTACCCGGCACCGCATCAGCACCCAACGCCCGTTTGTAGC
This sequence comes from Dickeya dadantii NCPPB 898, assembly GCF_000406145.1. NCBI lineage: Bacteria > Pseudomonadati > Pseudomonadota > Gammaproteobacteria > Enterobacterales > Pectobacteriaceae > Dickeya > Dickeya dadantii. Next base: position 3,165,115 of record NZ_CM001976.1, read on the forward strand.
CGATGACCGCTGAGGCCATGCACAGCCGGGAATTGGTATCCATGTTGGCGCTGCCAATGAATCCTTTCATCAGCTTGTTGGCGACGTAATAGTCTTCGGTCAGTAATTGCCCCGAGCCGTAAAACGCCACCGCCTGCGGGCCGTGCTGCGCAATAATATCGCCGAGCGATTGCGCGACCCGGTCCAGCGCCTGATCCCAACTGACGCGCTGCCCGTCTACCAGCGGCCATAACAACCGCCCTTGTAGACTCAGCGTGTCGCCGAGCGCTGAACCTTTGACGCACAACCGTCCCTGATTCGCCGGGTGCTGGCTGTCGCCTTTTATGGTCACCCTCCCGTCCGGTTGCGCCGTGGCAATCACGCCGCAACCCACGCCGCAATAAGGACAAGTGGTGCGACAGTCGGTCATAACGCCTCCGCCATGTCGGTCGATATCACCTTACTCGGTTCATCAGCCACCCAGATACGATCCTGAACAACACGTACCGGCCAGACGCGTACCCGCAACTGACTGTCATCCGGGCTGACACCATCACACAAGCGCAAACGTTTTTTGTACAACGGCGAAATCACCACCGGCTCACCGGCCACGTCGCCGACAATGCCACGCGACAGCACGTTAGCACCGCTTCCCGGCTCCAGGTTATCGAGCGCGAACACGCGTGCCGCCTGGCCCGGTTGCGACGCCGGGAGATGGAACAACGCCACCTGGCGATGTCCGACTCGGGCTGCCATCCCCGCATTCGCCGGGATATCGCTGAGGAAACCGACGCACTGCCAGCCATCGGCCCCGAGGGTCTCGGATACGGTGATCGGTTTTTTCTCTTCCTGACGCGCCGGGCGAATCTGACCACGTTCGGGGACCATCACCACCGCCTCATCCGGGGTATCGCTGTTGAGGAAGGCGCGGAACAATGCCCGATTTTCGTCATGCGCCAGTGTGGTTTGCCACTCGCACTGGTAGCTGTCGACAACATGGCGCATCTCGCTTTCCAGCTCATCGGCAATCCCCAGGCTGTCGTCGATCACCACCTGACGCAGGTAATCAACGCCGCCTTCCAGATTATCCAGCCACACACTGGTACGCTGGAGCCGGTCTGCGGTACGGATGTAAAACATCAGCAGGCGGTCGATAAACCGGAATAGCATCTCGGTATCCAGATCGCTGGCGAACAGGTCAGCATGACGCGGTTTCATACCACCATTACCGCACACGTACAGGTTCCAGCCTTTGTCGGTGGCAATCACACCGATGTCTTTACCCTGCGCTTCGGCGCATTCGCGGGTACAACCGGAAACCGCCATCTTGAGCTTATGCGGTGAGCGCAACCCTTTGTAACGGTGCTCCAGCGCAATCGCCAGCCCAGTGGAATCCTGCACGCCATAGCGGCACCAGGTTGACCCTACGCAGGATTTCACCGTACGCAGCGACTTGCCGTAGGCATGACCGGTTTCAAAACCGGCGTCGATCAGTTCCTGCCAGATAGCCGGCAGTTGTTCCAGCCGCGCACCGAACAGGTCGACGCGCTGACCGCCGGTAATTTTGGTGTACAGGTGGTAGCGTTCAGCCACCTGGCCGATGGCGATCAGCCCCTGCGGGGTGATCTCGCCGCCGGGAATACGCGGCACCACCGAGTAAGTGCCATCTTTCTGGATATTGGCCAGGAAACGGTCGTTGGTATCCTGCAACGGTACGTGTTCGGGCTTCAGTACATAGTCGTTCCAGCAGGACGCCAGCATCGACCCGGCCAGCGGTTTACAGATTTCACAACCCAGCCCATGACCGTGGCGGGCGATCAGTTCGTCAAAACTGCGGATGCGGTTGACGCGGATCAGGTGGTACAGCTCCTGGCGCGAATAGGCGAAATGCTCGCAGATGTCTTTTTTTACCTCGATGCCCGACTGCTGCAACTGGTACTCCATCACCTGCTTGAGCAGCGGTACGCAGCCGCCGCAGCCGGTGCCCGCTTTAGTACAAGCTTTGAGCGACGCCAAATCAGTGCAGCCGTTGTCCACCGCCGCACAGATATCCGCTTTGCTGACGTTGTGGCAGGAGCAGATCTGCGCGCTGTCCGGCAACGCCGCCACCCCCAGCCCTTTCGGCGCCGCGCCGTCCAGCGCGGGCAGAATCAGGCTTTCCGGGTGCGCAGGCAAGGTCATGTCGTTGAGCTTCATCTGCAACAGCGTGCTGTAATCGCTGCTGTCGCCCACCAGCACCGCCCCCAGCAGCCGTTTGCCGTCCGCCGACACAATGATTTTTTTATAGACCTGATTCGGTTCGTCGTTCCACTGATAGCTCAGGCTGCCCTCGGTTTTACCGTGGGCATCGCCGATCGAGGCCACGTCCACACCCAGCAGCTTGAGCTTGGTGCTCATGTCGGCCCCGATGAACGTTTGCTCCTGCTGCGCCAGCCGGGCGGCGACGGTGCGCGCCATCTGGTAGCCCGGTGCCACCAGCCCAAATATCTGCCCTTGCCATACCGCACACTCGCCGATGGCGAAGATAGCGTCATCCGAGGTCTGGCAATGATCGTCAATCACGATACCGCCGCGCACGCCTATCTCCAGCCCGGCCTCACTCGCCAACCGAACGCGTGGGCGAATACCGGCGGAAAACAGTATCAGATCGGTTTCCAGCGACGTGCCATCGGCGAAGTTCATGCGGTGACGCGCCTGCTCGCCTGCCGTAATGGCGATCGTTTCTTTGCTGGTGTGCACATGCAGGTTCAACGCTTCGATTTTGCGCCGGAGCAACTGTGCGCCGCCATCATCCAGTTGCACCGCCATCAACCGGGGTGCGAACTCTACCACATGAGTCTCCAGCCCCAGTTGGCGCAGCGCATTGGCCGCCTCCAGCCCCAGCAGACCGCCGCCCACCACCACGCCGCTGCGCGATTCGCGCGCTTGGTCGGCAATCGCATCCAGATTATCCAACGTGCGATATACCAGACAGCCGGGGCGATCATTGCCTTTGATCGGTGGTACAAACGCATAGGAGCCGGTTGCAAGCACCAGGCGATCGTAAGGTGTTTCCTGACCATTCGCGTCGCGCACACAGCGGCGCTGGCGATCGATTGTCATCACCTGACAACCGGTACGCAGCTCAATACCGGTCTGCTCGAAAAAACCTTCACTAACCATCGACAGCGATTCGGCGCTGCGACCGGCAAAATACTCGGACAAATGTACCCGGTCATAGGCCGGATGGCGCTCCTCACCAAACACCACCACGTGATACTGTTGGTGCAGGTTGCGTTCCACCAGTTGCTCCAGAAAGTGGTGCCCGACCATGCCGTGCCCCACTACCACCAATACGGGTTTACTCATGACAGAAATCCTTACGGCCGAAGGCCGTATGTCTACTTCAGGAAAAGAAAGACCAAACAAAAGCGACGACGGTGCCGATGACAGCCTGGTCTCCATGGCCGCCAGCAGTTGCGGACTGTCGCTGACATGACCGAACAACAGCGCGCCGCATAACCGGTCGTCGCGGAATATCAGGCGGCGATAATGGCCGCCGAGCGGGTCTGACAGCGAGTGGAGCCGATCGCCCTCCTGCGGGTGCAACTCCCCCGCGCTCACCACGTCAATCCCGGTAACTTTTAGTCGGGTGGCCAGCGCCGCCGGCGCGTAATCCGCCACCGGCTGCTCCGCCAGCCGGGCGGCCAGCACGTCGGCCTGCGCCAGACAGGGGGCCACCAGCCCGACCGTTTCACCCTTCACTTCAGCGCACTCGCCGACTGCGCTGACGTATTCATCGGCGGTGCGCAACTGGCCGTCCGCCAGAATGCCGCGCCCGCACGCCAGGCCGCTGTCGCGAGCCAGCTCACACACCGGTTGTACGCCGGTCGCCACCACCACCAGACCGGCGGGCAGGCGCGTGCCGTCAGCCAGTTCGACCGCCTCCACCTGCTTGCCGCCGGACAATTCATTACCGGACAATTCGTTACCGGATAATGCCTGAATCTGCACGCCGGTCAGGCAACGGATACCGCGCTCATGCAGCCGGGTGCACAGCAGGCCGCTGGCGGTGGCGTCAAGCTGACGCTCCATCAGCCGGGCGTGGCGGTGCAGTAGCGTCACCGTGGCGCCTTGCAGGCGCAGCGCGGCGGCGGCTTCAATGCCCAGTAATCCGCCGCCGATCACCACCACCGGCTTTCCCTGCCGCACCGCCGCCCACATCCGCTCAACGTCATCCAGCGTACGAAAGCCCATCACGCCCGGCAGGTCGATGCCCGGCAGCGGCGGCATAAACGGGCGGGAACCGGTGGCGAACACCAGTTGGTCATACGCCAGACGACGGCGATCGGTGATCACTTCCCGCGCGGATCTGTCGATACGCAATACCGACTCGCCGGTCAGGGTGGTCACGTCCATGGTTTCCGGCGCCGGTTCTAGCTGCGTGTCCTTAAAGCTTTTCTCTCCCCCCAGCACCGACGAAAGCAGCACGCGGTTATAGCTGTCGCGCGGCTCGCGATCGATGACGGTGACGCGGTAGCGTTGCGGTGCCAGTTGCCCCAGTCTCTTTACCAGCCGGACGCTGGACAGACCGTTGCCGATAATCACCAGATGCGCGCTCATCGCTTCCTCCCGTCAGGCCGCGTGCGGCTGCTTCTCATACAGGAAATGCAGCACCTGCTGGCGGTACTGGTGATAACGCGGGTCATCCGCCAGCGCCACGCGGGAGCGCGGACGTTCCAGCGCCACCGTCATGATCTCGCCCACCGTGGCCGCCGGGCCGTTGGTCATCATCAGCACCCGGTCGGAGAGCAACACCGCTTCATCCACGTCATGGGTGATCAGCACGATGGTGGTGTTCAGCCGCTGCTGAATTTCCATCACCGCGTCCTGCAAATGGGCGCGGGTCAGCGCGTCCAGCGCGCCGAACGGTTCGTCCATCAGCAGCACTTTGGGTTTCATCGCCAGCGCGCGGGCGATGCCCACCCGCTGCTTCATGCCGCCGGAAATCTCGTGCGGGCGCTTGTTCAGCGCGTGCCCCATGTGCACCAAATCCAGGTTATGGACAATCCACTCGTGCATTTCCGCTTTGCCCATCTGGCCGCGGAATACCTGTTTCACCGCCAGCGCCACGTTGTCGTAGGTGGTGAGCCACGGCAGCAGCGAATGGTTCTGGAATACCACCGCCCGCTCCGGCCCCGGGCCGTCGATTTCGCGGTTGTCGCACAGCAGGCCGCCGCTGGTCGGCAGCGTCAGCCCGGCAATCAGGTTGAGCAGCGTCGATTTGCCGCAGCCGGAATGCCCGATCAAACTCAGGGTTTCCCCGGTATGGATATCGAAACTCACGTTATCGAGCGCCACGAACGAGCCGCTGGCGGTGGAAAAACGCTGACTGACCTGCTGAATACGAATAATCGGTTGATCGCGCATACGTTTCTCCTTAACGGGTTTCATAGCTGAAGCGTTTGGCCAGCAACATCAGCCCTTGCTCAAGTAACAGCCCGACCACGCCAATCACCAGAATGGCGATGATGATGTTGGGCACGTTGAGGTTGTTCCACTCGTTCCAGATCCAGAAACCGATGCCGATGCCGCCGGTCAGCATTTCCGCCGCCACGATCACCAGCCAGGCGATGCCGATCGACAACCGCACCCCGGTCAGCACGCTCGGTAGCACCGCCGGCAGCAGGATTTTGCGCATGATGGTGAATTCGGACAGCTTCAGCACCCGCGCCACATTGAGGTAATCCTGCGGAATCTGGCGCACGCCCTCGGCGGTGTTGAGGATCATCGGCCAGATGGAGCAGATAAAAATGGTCCAGCTGGAAGCCGGCTCGGCGCGCTGGAACAGCAGCAGGCCGATAGGCAGCCACGCCAGCGGGCTGACCGGACGCAACAGCGAAATAATCGGGTTGAACATCGCCGCCATAAACCGGAAGCGGCCAATCAGGAAACCGGCGGGAATGCCCACCAGCGCCGCCAGCCCGAAACCGATGCCGACACGTTCCAGCGACGCCAGCACGTTCCAGCCGATGCCCTGATCGTTAGGGCCGGCCACGTAAAAGGGGTCGGCAAAAATGCTCTGCGCCGCCAGCCAGGTCTGCCACGGCGTCGGGAAACCCTTGCTGCTCAGCGCCGCCACCTGCCAGACCGCCAGCAGCAAAATCATGCCGACGCCGCCCGGTAACAGCCGGGACAGCCACTGGCTCAGGCGCGGCCGCCAGACGGCGCGCGGTAAAACTGCTGCCGGTGTCGGCGCAGCCACGCCGGCGGTTTCAGGCAAGGCGATAACGGTGGCGTCGGTCGCAACAGCGCGATGGTCGGGCGTATCAGTACGGTAGTCCGGCGTATCAATGTGGTAGTCCGGCGTATCAGTCGGTTCCGGCACGATCGAAAGAATCTGGGCTTGCGTTTTCATGGTCGCTCTCCGTTACTTTTTCACGCTGAAGCTGTTGGCATAACCGGCCGGATCGCTGCCGTCCCAACGCTTACCGTCAATCAATACGCTGCTGCGCATCTCGCCGGACGGCAGCGGTACATTGCCGACCGCGCTGGCCGCCTGTTTGTAGATATCGATGCGGTTGACCTGACGGGCCACCGCCTGATAGTCCGGCTCCTGCGCCAGCAGACCCCAACGTTTGTGCTGAGTGAGGAACCACATCCCATCCGACAGGTACGGGAAATTCACTTCACCGTCGTGGTAGAAACGCATGGCGTGCGCGTCCTGCCAGCGTTTGCCCGCGCCGTCGTCGTATTGCCCCAGCATACGGCCGGCAATCGTCTCCTCCTGGGTGTTGACGTATGCACGCCCGGCGATAACGCGCGCGGTTTCGCGCCGGTTGTCGTCCGAACTGTCGATCCAGCGCGAAGCGTCCAGTACTGCCGCCGTCAACGCGCGGGCGGTATTGGGGTTGGCGTTAACCCATTCGGCGGTGGTGCCGAGGACCTTCTCCGGATGATCCGGCCAGATATCCTGCGACGTGGCGGCGGTAAAACCGAGGCCGTCGGTAATGGCGCGCTGGTTCCAGGGCTCGCCGACGCAGAACCCGCTCATGTTGCCGATCTTCATGTTCACCACCATCTGCGGCGGCGGCACCACCACGGTGCGCACGTCGTCAAACGGATTGATGCCGGCCGCGCCCAGCCAGTAATAGAGCCACATGGCGTGGGTGCCGGTGGGAAACGTCTGGGCGAAGGTGTAAGTCCCCGCCGGGCTGGCGGCAATAAACCGTTTCAGGCTGGCGCCATCGGTCACGCCCGCTTCGCGCAGCTTATTGGATAGGGTGATCGCCTGACCGTTGTTGTTGAGGGTCATCAGCGCCGCCATATTGTGCTGCGGCCCCGCTGCGCCTGCCTGCAACCCGTACAGCAGCCCGTAGAGCACATGCGCCGCGTCCAGTTCGCCGGACACCAGCTTGTCGCGCACCGCGGCCCAGCTTGCTTCCTTACTCGGCACAATGGTGATGCCGTATTTCTTGTCAAAGCCTTTTACCGACGCCATCACCACCGAGGCGCAGTCGGTCAGTGGAATAAAGCCGATGCGCACTTCTTTCTTCTCAGGGGCATCGGAACCGGCCGCCCAGGCGCAATTCATTATTCCCGGCAGCAGCATGGCGCCGCCCAATGCGGCGCTCCCCACCAAAAACTGACGTCGGGAAAACACGTTTGTTTGGTTATCGGTTTTTTTATCGGTTGTGGAATCACTCATCAACGACACCTCGGCAACCCGCCATTCCGGCGGTAAAAACAAAAAGGCGCCCATAAGCCATGCGAAAATCGCACGCTTATGGGCGCCTTTGCCCAGCGCTTTCCCGTACCGCCATTAGCACGGAAAAGTCGCAGTGAATTGTTACCGGAGATGAAGCAAGGTGTGTGCCAACCTGTCAGATATCCCTGTGACCTGACAGTGCATTGAGTAAACCGTCCATGCCGCGCCGGATAACCGACGTGTCCCCATAAGGCTATTCTGCTCGCCGGAGGCGCAGCAAATATTGAGCTGGATCAATTCAGCCGGGATATCCAACAGATTGTAAAAACGGCCAGTCGTCCGTACACGCCCCGGCAAAACGAGGGAAAAAACCGCCGCGGCTGCACCGTTATCTGGCAAATCACGCACGCTTTATGTGCATTCAGCGCGTACGAACTCGGCTCACCACCGTGCGGCAGAGCGCCGCCGCCGGTCAGGGCGTATCCTGAAAAACATCCGCCACCGCCAGCATGGCGTTGGCAATCTCGATCAGTTTCTTGTTCTGGTTCATCGCCATACGGCGCAGGGTTTTATAAGCCTCTTCTTCGTTCAGCCCTCGGTGCTGCATCAGCAACCCTTTGGCTCGATCGATTTGGCGGCGTTCATCCAGCGTCGCGCGCATCGCCGCCAGTTCATGATCCAGCGCCTGCAAGCGCCGCGCCTGCTGCTGCACCAGCGACAGCAACGAACGCCCCAGTTGCGGCCGTACGCCGTCGCTGTCGAGCCAGCCGCCTTGCCCGGCGGTGCTCTGTTCCATCTCCGAGCGAGCGATAAACACCGAGTAGCTGTGATCTTCGCCCTGCTGCGCCATCAGGCTGGCGACATCCGCCTGCTGGTCGAGACAGGCCTGCTCGGCGGCGGCGATGCGGTCTCGGCACAGCTGCATCAGCGTCTGCGCTAGCCGATCCTCGATCTGTTTCATGGCGTCGATGCGCGCCGTCGCCAGCGCGAACCACTGCAGACCGCCTTCCAGCGGCAGGTTGTCCGGCACGCGGGTACACGCCACGCGACGCAACCGTTCAAACTCCCGATCGGTCGGCAGCGACTGCCAGCGCTCGCGGCTGGCGTCATCGGCAAAATTGGCGAAGGTATCGAAACAACGCTCCTGACGATCGATCAAATCCAGCAGCGTTTGCTGGATGCTGACAGGGAACTCACCGGCGGCAAACGCAGCGGCGCCGACCGCGCGCTCCTGCCCGGCCAGTTCCTTGCCCTGCATGAAACTGAACATCGCCACCAGCGCACGGGCGATCACCGGCTCCGCCGCGGTGTCCGATACCTCGAACACCAGCGTCAGCAGGTGACGGATAATGTCGTTAAACACCGTCATCGCGTCCGACTGCGCCAGCGCGCGCTGGCGCATCTGCTGGCGCAGCGACGGCAGCAACCCCAGGGTGTAAACCACGCTGGCGGCGCGGCTGAATAGCCGGCTGGCCTGCGGCAGCGATCCGGCGCGGCGCGCCAGATCGTCCAGTTGCTCCATGAACTGCCACTCGGCCTGTTGCACATCCTGCTCGCGCTGCGGCAATTCATCGGCACATAACCGCCCGTCCGAACACAGAAACAGGTTAGCGGTTCCACGCTCCCGCTGTAGCATATGTACCAGTTGACTGATGCGCCCCACCAGTTCGCCGCTTTGCAGCAAACCGCGCAGGCTGTTCAGCTCACACTGGCGCGATGCCATCAGAAAACGAATTGTCGTTGAAGGGTCCGCTATCATTCTCTCTTCTCTCCACACGGCATGTGATGCGACCATGCCGTCATACGATTACGCTGTCATACAGCCACGCCGTCATACACCCATGCAACGGTATAGACATGCAAACCGTACGCCATCCTGACTTTACGGCACAGCGCCGCCGCGGTAAGCGACCCGATGGCGTACCATACCGAAAGCGTTTCCCTGGCATATTTTTTTATTATTACGCGACGTCTTTTACCTGATGCCGACGCGGCTAACAGCCATTTCGCCGCGAGACGAGGCATGCGTCGCCTGATTTGATAAATACCTGGTTTGATGAATAGCAGAGTCTGGTAGTCCCAAACAACTGATGAATAGCGCAGAACCTCAGCGAGTGAGCGCTACGCCAATATAGTAAAGGATACAGGTAACAATAACCTACGGTTTCCTGGTTAACCGCACAATTAACGTACATCCCGGCAAGATGACCCGCTGCCGCCCGTTTGTCGGCACGGCAGCGGAATTCGGCAGGCAACGTCGGGAAAGAATACCCGCTCTGCCGAAAAAAATTATTTCACCCCGCCGCCCAACACATTATACAGCGTGATCAGGTTATCCAGCCGCGACTGCTCCAGGCTGAGCAACGTCTGACGGGCGCTGTACAGCGTGCGCTGGGCATCCAGCACATTGAGATAGGTATCGACCCCGGCGCGGTAGCGGTTGCTGGCCAGTTGATAACTGCGTTCGGCGGCGGTCGCGTAGTCGCGTTGCGCCGCCTGTTGCTCATCAATCGTCCCCTTGCGCGCCAGCGCGTCGGCCACTTCCCGAAATGCGGTCTGCAACGTTTTCTCATAACTGGCGACATAGCCCTGCTTCTCCGCTTCGGCATAGCGCAGCGCCGACAGGTTGGCGCCGCCGGCAAAGATCGGCAGGCTGACGGACGGCGCCAGCGACCAGACGTGCGCGCCGCCGCTGAACAGCGATGATAATGCCTCGCTGCTCAGGCCGTTGCTGGCGGTCAGGGTAATGCTGGGAAAGAACGCCGCCCGCGCCGCGCCGATATTGGCATTGGCCGATTTCAGGGTATGTTCCGCCGCCTGCACATCCGGGCGGCGCAACAACACGGCGGACGAAATACCGGCCGCCACCGGTTTCACCGCCTGCGCCAGCGACGCCACATCCGCAGGCAACAACGCCTCCGGCACTGAACGCCCGGCCAGCAGGTCCAGCGCATTCTTATCCTGCGCTTCGGTGGTCAGCGCGCTGGCGACGTCCGCCCGCGCCTGCTGGTAGACGGTTTCCGCCTGCGCCACATCCACCGCCGACGCCACGCCGTTACGCAACCGACTGCGGGTTACCGCCAGCGACTGCCCGGCGCTCTCCATCGTCTGCCGCGCCAGCGTCAGATTGCTGCGAGTGGTCGCCAGCGCCACCCAGGCGGTAGATGTATCGGCAATCAGCGTCAGCCGGGTACTGGCGGCGGTGGCGGCGCTGGACAGATACGCCTCCCGCGCCGCGCCGGTCAGGCTGCGATTTTTGCCAAACAGATCCAGCGTAAAGGCGCTGGTGGACAGGCTGGCGCCGTAGCTGCTGCTCAACACCGTCCCGTTGCCGCTGCTGCTTAACGAACGGCTGCGATCGCCATCCATCCCGGCGTTGATGGTCGGCAACAGCGCCGCCCGTTTTTCGCCAAGCTGCGCCCGCGCCGCTTCCACATCGGCAATCGCTTTGCGCAGGTCCCGGTTATCCGACAACGCCATGTCGATCACCTGACGCAGACGATCGTCCACCAGCACCTCGCGCCACGGGATATCATCCACCGGCTGGCGAGCCGTCGCCGCCGCCTGATAAGCCGCCCCTTGCGGCCAGGCGTCAGGCACCGGCGCGGACGGCCGCTGATAGTGCGGATCCAGCGAACAGCCGGATAACAGCATGGCGCCGGTCAGTACAGTCATGATAACGCGCATCAGTTTTCTCCCTGCGTAGGCGTAGGCATCGAGGTTGATGGCGATGTTGGCGCGTGGCGACCGGGGAACACCCGTCTGACCAGCACAAAGAACATCGGCACCAGAAAAATCGCCAGCACGGTGGCGGTCAGCGTACCGCCGACAATGCCGCTACCGATGGAGATACGGCTGTTGGCGCCGGCGCCGGTCGCCACCGCCAGCGGGAACACCCCGGCGATAAACGCCAGCGACGTCATCAGCACCGGCCGCAGACGGGTGCGCGCGCCTTCCAGCGCCGCTTCATACAACGTGGCGCCGTGCCGGTAAGCGGCTTCGGCGAATTCCACGATCAGAATGGCGTTCTTGGCCGACAGGCCGATGGTAGTGAGCAACGCCACCTGGAAATAAACGTCGTTTTCCAGCCCACGTAATGTGGCGGCCAGCACCGCGCCTACCACCCCGAGCGGGATCACCATCATCACCGAGAAGGGGATGCTCCAGCTTTCATACAAGGCGGCCAGACACAAAAACACCACCAGAATCGACATGGCATAGAGCGATATTGCCTGCCCGCTGGCCAGCCGTTCCTGATAAGAAAGCTCACTCCAGGCAAAGGTGGTGCCGGCGGGCAGCGCGCGCGCCAGCGCTTCCATTTCGTCCATCGCCTTGCCGGAGCTGACGCCAGGCGCGCCGGCGCCCTGAATTTCGTAGGACGCCAACCCGTTGTAACGCGACAGGCTTTCCGGGCCATAGCTCCAGCGGGTGGCGGCAAAGGCGGAGAACGGCGTCATCACGCTGTTGCCGCTGCTGTCGGTGCCACGCACAAACCACTTGTCGAGATCCGACGGCTGGCCGCGCGAGCCGGCGTCGCCCTGGATATAAACTTTCTTCACCCGACCGCGATCGATGAAGTCGTTGACGTAGGTGCCACCCCAGGCGCTGCTCAGCGTGCTGGTGACATCGCTGATCGACAGCCCCAGCGCCCGTACTTTGGCGTAGTCGAGATCCACCTGCAACTGCGGCATCTGCACCAGATCGTTGGGCCGCACCGCCGTCAGCCGCGGATTTTTCGCCGCCTCCGCCAGCAGTCGATCGCGCAACGCCAGCAAACGGCTGCGATCGGTATTGCCGGTGGCCTGCAGTTCAAAGGTAAAGCCGTCAGACTGGCCCAGCCCCTGCACCGCCGGCGGCGACATGGTGAACACCTGAGCGTCGCGAATGGCGGACAGCGCTTGCATCGCACGATGGGCGATGGCGGTAGAGCTGTTCGCGCTGCCGGGGCGCTGGCTCCAGTTCTTCAGCGCCACGAACGCCATCCCGGCATTCTGGCCGCTGCCGCTGAAGTTGAAACCGGAAATCACGAAAATCGCCTCAACGTTGTCTTTCTCTTCGCTGAGGAAGTAGTGCTCGATGTGCTCCCCCACCTTGCTGGTGCGGGTTTCGGTGGCGCCGGCCGGCAGGGTAAACTGCACCATCACGTCGCCCTGATCCTCATTAGGCAGAAAGCCTCCCGGTAGCCGCAGGAACAGCACGCCCATTACCACAATCACCAATCCGTACAGCGCCAGATAACGCCACGGGCCGGTGATGACGTGCGCCACCCGCCCGGTATAGCGCTGCTGTAAGTTTTCATAGCCCCGGTTGAAACGGGCAAAAAAGCCGTTACCGTTCGACGGCGTATGCGCCGCCGGTTTCAACAGCGCCGCGCACAACGCCGGCGTCAGCGTCAGCGCCACCACCACCGACAGCAACATGGAAGACACGATGGTGATGGAGAACTGCCGGTAGATCACCCCGTTCGAGCCGCCAAAGAACGCCATCGGCAGAAATACCGCGCTCAGCACCAGCGCCACCCCTACCAGCGCGCTGGAAATCTCGCGCATCGACTGTTCCGTGGCCGCCACCGGCGACAGCCCCTGATCGCGCATCAGCCGCTCGACGTTCTCCACCACCACGATGGCGTCATCCACCAGCAGGCCGATCGCCAGCACCATGCCGAACAGCGTCAGGGTATTGATGGAGTAGCCGAACACCGCCAGCACGCCGAAGGTGCCCAGCAATACCACCGGCACCGCCACCGCCGGAATCAGCGTGGCGCGCAGGTTCTGCAGAAACAGAAACATCACCAGCACCACCAGCGCGATGGCCTCAAACAGGGTCTGCACCACTTCTTCCACCGACACCTTGATAAAGTCGGTGCTGTCTTTCGGGTAGGACACTTCGTAGCCCTGCGGCATCTGCGGGGTGAACTCCGCCACTTTGGCCTTCACCCGCTCCGCCGTCGCCAGCGCATTGGCGCCGGACGACAGCATCACCGCGATACCGGCGGCAGGGTGACCGTTCAGCCGGGTGGTGGTGGTGTAATCCTCGTTGCCCAGTTCGACCCGTGCCACGTCGCCAAGGCGCACCAGCGCGCCGCTGGATTCGCTTTTGACGATGATGTCGCGGAACTGCGCCGGGGTTTTCAGCCGCGACTGCGCGGTGACGGTGGCGGTCAATTGCTGATCGCTGCTGGCGGGCTGCGCGCCGATTTTCCCGGCCGACACCTGGGTGTTTTGCGCTTCGACCGCGGAGGAAATATCAGACGGCATCAGGCTGTAAGCCGCCAGTTTGGTCGGGTCCATCCAGATACGCATCGCGTACTGGGAACCGAACACCTGTACGCTGCCGACGCCCTCGACCCGAGAGAGCGGGTCTTGCAGGTTGCTGACCATGTAGTCGGCGATGTCGGCGGCGGTGCTTTTATCGGTGGTGTCGTACAGCGCCATAATCAGCAGGAAGTCCTGCTGGGACTTAGTCACCGTGATGCCTTGCTGCTGCACCTCCGTAGGCAGGCGGCTGGTGGCCTGTTGCACCTTATTTTGCACCTGCACCTGCGCGGTATCCGGGTTGGTGCCCTGCGTAAACGTGGCGGTAATGCGCACATCGCCGCTCGAATCGCTGGATGAAGAAAAATAGAGCAACCCGTCCAGCCCGGTGAGTTGCTGCTCAATCACCTGGGTAACGCTGTTTTCCAGCGTATCGGCGGACGCGCCGGGGTAGCTGGCTTTGATGGCGACGGAGGGCGGCGCCACGTTCGGGTATTGCGCCACCGGCAGCGATTCAATCGACAGCGCGCCCGCCAGCATGATGACAATGGCGATCACCCAGGCAAACACCGGGCGATGAATAAAGAAACGGGAGAACATGATCAGCGAGCCTCCGTGGTGCGCGGCGTCGCCGAGTCAGACCGGGCGCTCTCCTCAACGGCGGTGACCTTATCACCCACACGCACCTTGTCGGTGCCTTCGGTCACCAGCCGGTCACCCGCGTTCAGCCCCTGGGTGATCAGCCAGCGGCTACCCATCGCCTCGCCGGTTTCCACCTCTCGTTGTTCCACCACCTGCTGATTATTAACCACCAGCGCATAGGCATTGCCTTTGGTGTCGCGCAGGATGCCCTGCTGCGGCGCCAGAATGGCGTCGGGTACGCTGGTGGTTTCCACCGTGGCGCGCACAAACATGCCCGGCAGCAGCATATGGCCGGCGTTGGGGAACTCGGCGCGCAGCGTCACCGAACCGGTGGCCTCATCCACCGCCACTTCCGCCAGTTTCAACACGCCCGGCTGGCTGTAAAGCTGGCCGTTTTCCAGCGTCAGCGTTACCGCCGCCTGCTGCTGTTTCTGATGCGCCAGCAGCGCCAGCCGCTGACTGCTGGACTGGGTGAGGTCGACGTAGATCGGGTTCAACTGACGGATAGTAGCCAGCGCGGTGGTCTGGCTGGCGGTGACCAGCGCCCCCGGCGTCACCGATGAAATACCGATGCGGCCGGAAATCGGCGCGGTAATGCGGGTATAGGCCAGGTTGATTTGCGCGGTTTTCAGGGCGGCGGTCTTTTCCGCTACGCTGGCGACATCCTGTTCATAGGTGGCCTGCGCGTCGTCCGCATCCTGTTGCGACACGCCCTCTTCTTTCAACAACCGGGCGTAACGTTCGGCTTTCAGTTTGGCTGAGCGCACCGTGGATTGAGCGTTTTTCAGCGCGGCGGCGGCTTGATCCACCGTCGCCTGATAACTGGCCGGGTCGATCTGATACAGCACCTCTCCGGCTTTCACTTCGCTGCCTTCGGTAAATAACCGTTTCTGGATAATGCCCTCCACCTGCGGGCGCACCTCGGACACCATCGCCGCCGTCACGCGGCCGGTCAGTTCGCTGTGCAGCGTCACAGGTGCGCCATGCAGCGTCTGCACGGTCACCGCCACCGGTTGCACCGCCTCGGTCGATGAGGCGTTTTGCTCACAGCCGGTCAACAGCACGGTGAACATACCGGCTGTTACAATAAAGATTTTCCTTCGCATCAAGCCCTGTCCTAAGATTGAGAATGAACGTTCATTCTCAATATAAAAAATTTGACGTCAGACTTCTTATAAAATTTGCAAGGATAGCGTTAGCAACGTTATCCAGGCATTGGAGCAATGCTATGCCATCACCCCATCATGAAGACAAGGCGCAGGCCCGGCGTGATCAGATAGTCGCCGCCGCTCGCCGCTGCTTTCGCCAGTCCGGCTTTCACGGCGCCAGCATGGCGGAGATCGCCGCGCAAGCGCAGCTCAGCGTCGGGCAGATTTACCGCTATTTCGTCAACAAAGACGACATCATTGAGGAGATCGTGCGCCGTATCGTCGATATCCGGCTACAGCGCATGACGCTGGAAAATGGCGACCCCCGGCGTTTCGCGCCGCTGCTGGCCCGCCGCCAGTTGCCGATCGCTGGCGTCAGCGACAGCGATGATGACGACGACGACAACCAACTGATGCTGGAAGTGGCATCCGAAGCCACCCGTAACCCACGGGTGGCGAGCATCATGCAGGAGACCGAACAGAAAATGTTTACCCGAGCCAGTACGCTGATGAAACACCGCTTCCCGCACTTTTCTGATGAGGAAATCGCCGCACGCACCGAATTGCTGGCAGTCTTGTGCGAAGGCACGACATTCCGCTGTGTGATTCCGCAACGCGCCTCGGTCGCGGTGCTGGAACCGCTGTACCAATCCCTGTTTGACTCACTGTTTCCTGATAAGACACCATGACTGAAAAACTATCCCGCTCACGACTCGAATACGCCCTGATTCTGGGCTCGCTGGCCGCGCTTGGTCCGTTATGTATCGATCTCTATCTCCCCGCGCTGCCGCAGATGACCAGCGCGCTCTCCGCCTCGACGGCGGTCACTCAACTCAGCCTGACCGCCGGCCTGCTCGGGCTGGGAGCCGGTCAGTTGATCTTCGGCCCGCTGAGCGACAAGCTGGGCCGACGCCTGCCGTTGCTGCTGTCGCTGGCGATGCTGCTGCTGACGTCGGTCTGGTGCGCGCTGGCGCAGGATATCGGCCAGTTAGTCGTCGCCCGGTTGTTGCAAGGCATCGCCGGTGCGGGCGGCGCGGTGCTGTCCCGGGCCATCGCGCGAGATCTGTATGTCGGCCATGCCCTGACCCGCTTCTTCTCGCTGTTGATGCTGATCAACGGTCTGGCGCCGATCCTCTCGCCGGTACTGGGCGGTCTGTTGCTGAGCATCACCGACTGGCGCGGCATTTTTGCACTGCTGGCGGTGATTGCCGGCCTGCTGCTGACGATGAGTGTACTGCGGCTGAACGAGACGCTGCCTGCCGAGCGGCGCATCGCCGGCGGGGCCGGCTCGATGCTGTCGTCGCTGGGCAGTCTGCTGCGGGAACGGGAATTCATGGGGTTGTGTCTGGCGCAGGGATTGTGCGGCGCCGGGATGTTTGCTTACATCGGCGCCTCGCCATTCGTGCTGCAGGAAGTGTACGGGCTTAGCCCGCAGGCGTTCAGCCTGTGTTTCGCGGTCAACGGCATCGGGCTAATCGCCGCCGGACAACTGGCCTCCCACTTTAGCTTGCGTTTTGGCGAACAACGCGTGCTGCGCGCCGGGCTGACTACCGCGGTCATCTCGGCGCTGGTGCTGACGGTGGCCGGCTTTCTGCACGCGCCGCTCATCGGCATTCTGATCCCACTGTTTTTCGCCATCGCCATGATTGGGATTGTCGGCCCTTGTGCGTCATCGCTGGCGATGCAAAGTCAGGGCAGCAAGGCGGGCAGCGCGTCGGCGCTGATTGGTCTGAGTATGTTCGCACTTGGTGCGCTAAGCGTGCCGTTTACCGGACTGACAGGCAGCACCAGCGCACTGTCGATGGCGCTGGTGATTCTGGGGTGTTACCTGCTGGCCGCCCTTGCCTATCGCATGTTATCGCCGCAGCCGCTCGCCCGAAAAGCGTGAGCGGAAAAGAGGCAAGAGAAGAAGACGTGAAAGACATCAACCTTCACGGGTAGGCCCCATAAAGGTTGATGTTTCTTTACCGGAACCCGGGCCGCATAACCTGCAGCCCGGGTTGATTATTACAGCTGACCGTCGGTGTCGTTACCCCCCGTCGGAGCCGTTTGCGTGATAGGTTCACCCAGCGTTTGCTTGAACCAACTCACGATCTTATTGATGATCACCGGCTGGAACCAGTTAATATCGCCATGACCGGCACCCTCCAGCAGCAGGTACTCCGCTTTGTTGCCGCCAGCTACCAGCGCTTCATACAGCTGCTTGCTCTGCAACGGTGAAACGACGGTATCCGCGCTGCCGTGCATAATGAGATACGGCGGTTTTTTCCCGTCGATATGCCCCATCGGGCTGGCATTAAGCGCTTTGACCGGGTCGCTGGTAATGGTGGCGCCGGGGAAATCCCCAAATGCCGTGCCATTGACCAACAACGCTTCCGTTACCGCCGGCGAATCATGCACTACGAGCAGGTTTTCGGGAAGGCCTTCGCCAATGCTCAACAAATTGGAGATGCCGTACGCCGAAACCACCGCCTGAACATCCGACGATTTATCCAGAAAGCGTCCCTTATCAAAGCTACGCAGCCCATTCGTCGCACCGGTCATTTGCGCGACATAACCACCGGCGGAATCACCCAGGACACCAATTCGGTTCGGGTCAATGCCGTATTCCGCTGCGTGTTCGCGCAAGTAACGCACCGCCGCTTTGGCATCCTCAATCAGTGCCGGGTATTTCTCGGCCACCACACGATATTCCGCCGCCGCGACGACAAAACCGGCTTCCGCCAGCGCCATACGCACATCAATGTATTTGGCATACGCAGCGGAAGCGAAGCCACCACCGGGGAAATAGACAATCGCCGGTTTAAGTGCCGTCGTACGGGGGACAAGCAACGACATTTGCAACTGCTGTACTTTTTGTATACTTTTAATCTGGGAATAAACGATGTCATTAATCGCATCAATTTGTTGGCGTACTGGTTTAACACGAATAACCTGTGCGCCTTTAGTATATCCCATCAGATTATTAACACTGGTTGAATTAGCCATAATAAATGAGTCCTTAAATGATTTAGAGAAAATATTTTACAATCACCTGTCAGGCGATAATTCCTGGTGGTCATATTTCACTATTTTCCGAATAACAACCGGATTGCGCGTTGAATAACGCAATACATCAACTTTTTACGGCAAGGCAAATAACACGTTCTTTTATCACTGCGGAATAACAGCGAAAATAAAAAGACGTAAAATAAACCGAGTCATAACGCCGGCATGGCGGCAAGTTAAATATGACGACATGTTCAGATAATACCTTTTGAACAACGCCACTATACTTGCCATTCAGAATATAAAAAAATCAGGCCTGTTCGTTGGCAGGGGGAAGAACGCCAAATATCGAAAAGAAAACGCTTTATTCTAAAAAAGAAACATAAAAAAGAGATAACGGAAAAAACAACGTTATATCTCTTTATTTATTGTCTTATTCTTATAATTAATTAATTACAAATGTAATTAATTAATATACCCAAAATAATTCGAGTTGCAGAATAAAACGCGCTGCGTTTTGGACAACACAGCGCGTTAGTCCATGATGGCAAGATTCATTATGATTCTTGTAACGCGGCGAGGCAGGAACTGACACAAGTCAGCGATACAACGCCGGCGCTGGCTCCAGAGCACCAGCGCCGTGCCAACAGGCTGGGCTATCCCGCCTACTGGCTGCCGTCCGGGAACAGGAATGGGTTGATGCTGCTGCGGGAAAAGCCTTCATCTTCCATTTTCACATCCAGCACCAGCGAGGCCAAATCGTCAGCCACCGCTTCCACCCGGTGATCCTTTTCCTGATACAACAGTTTTAGGTAAGTACCGCAATCGTCGCAGCTTTCCGCCTTGATGGCGGCGTTCTCATCATCCAGCGACCAGTAGTGCAGTTTGCCCGCCTGCTCGCAGTTACTGCACTTGACGCGCACCATATGCCATTCGGTTTCGCACAGATTACAGTGCAGGTAGCGCAGGCCGCTGGTGGTGCCAATCTGCACCACGCCGGAAACCGGCATACTGCCGCACACCGGGCAGAACTGACGATGCTCGCCCTGCTCGGCGTGCGCCCGCCCCGGCAACCGGGTCGCCATCTGCGCCCAGTACAGTGATAACGCCGCCCAGACGAACGGAGCTTTGTCGTTGTTTTCCGGCGTGAATTGCTGAGCAATCAGCGCGTCCGCCAGCGCATCCCACTGCTGGGCCGGCATCTTTTCCAGATTTTCCAACGTGGTCAGTACCTGGCCGCTGGCGGTGGCTTTCAGTTCTTCAATCAACGCCTGCAGCAGCGCATGCCAGTGCGGATCGCGCGCAAACGTGGCGGCATCCAGCGGCGGGCGTGCGGCGCTGTTTTGCACGCTGCTGTTTTGCACGCTATCGTGCAACAGGCCGGCGAGGTCCTTATCCAGCGGGTGGTCATGCCGCACTTTTTCCTGCGCCTCCACCACCTCGGCGGCAAACAGCAGGTACTCCGCCAGCGGGTGATCCTGTGCCAGTTGACGCAGGCGCTCGGCTCGACCGCTGTACAGACTTTTCAGGTTAGCGAACAGCAAGGGAGGAATCGTGCCGATGGTTGAGGTTTTCTCACTGTCGGCCAGTTGCTCCTGCGGCACAATACGAATACTCATCAGGTGATGTTTCCTGTTTATCCATGTGGAAGAGGCCGTGCGAGTACAACGCCGGCCCCGTTCTGATGCCCTCATGTTAGCAGGTTATTCCCCACAATAAGGAGTGATTTTCCGAGCCGGGCCCAGGCGTGGCAAACATCAGCCAAACTGGATAGACACGACCGGCTATCGACCGCAATATTGGATGACGGTCTTTCGTCGACAGAACTGAGGCTATGCGCTTATTATTTGCGTCGCCGGCACGCGGCGGCGATCCGGCGTACCGGTTCGGGCGTGCGGCGAAAGGACGCCAGTCATGGATGCGCACAAACAAGGGACACCGCCTGATACGTATACCGATAACTCCGTCTAATGCTGGAAACGACATACATGACCGCAGTTTATTCTCAGACACCCACACCAGGCGCTATCGCGTCGGTTTACCGCAAAATCACCTGGCGGCTGATCCCGTTCCTGTGCCTGTGCTATCTCGCCGCTTACCTTGACCGCATCAATATCGGGCTGGCGAAACTGCAGATGGCGAATCAGCTGGCACTCAGCGACGCCGCCTTCGGCCTTGGCGCCGGGCTGTTCTTCGTCGGCTATATTCTGTTCGAGGTGCCGAGCAACCTGATTCTGCAACGCGTCGGCGCCCGCATCTGGATTGCGCGCATCATGATCAGTTGGGGGCTGCTGTCCGCCGCAACGATGTTTGTCTCCACCCCGGTTCAGTTCTACGTACTGCGTTTTCTGCTTGGCGCGGCGGAAGCCGGTTTTCTGCCCGGCGTGTTGTACTACCTGACGCGCTGGTTTCCCTCCTGGCGGCGCAGTCGCATCATTTCGCTGTTCATGATCGGCCTGCCGCTTTCCAGCGTGGTGGGCGGCCCGCTGTCGGGCTGGATCATGTCGCATTTCGATTCAGTCCACGGGCTGCACGGCTGGCAGTGGATGTTTCTGCTGGAGGGACTGCCGAGCGTACTGCTTGGCGTACTGACCCTCTGGCTGCTGCCGGACGGCGTTGATCAGGCGCGCTGGCTGAGTGAGACGGACAAAGCGCAGGTGCGCGCCGACCTGGCGATTGACGCCCGTGAAGCGCCATATCTGAAACACCGCTTTCGCGACGGTTTCCTCAACCTGAAAGTCTGGATGCTGGGCGGCATCGATTTCTCGATTCTGTTGTGCGCCTATGCCATGGGGTTCTGGCTGCCGACCTTCATTAAGAAGGCCGGCGTGGCCGATATCGGGCAGATTGGTTTGCTGACGGCGATCCCCAGCGTCGCGGCGCTGGCAGGAATGGTGATACTCGGCGCCAGCTCCGACCGGCTGCGCGAGCGGCGCTGGCACATCATCGTGCCGTTCTGGCTGGGCGCGGCGGCGATGGCGGCCAGTACCCTCTTCACCCAGAACATCGTGATGACGGTGCTGCTGTTCTCGGCGGCGCAGGCCACCATCATTGGCACCGTGCCGGTGTTCTTCAGCCTGCCCGCCACCTTCCTCACCGGCACCGCCGCCGCCACCGGCTTTGCGCTGGCCTGCTCGCTGGCGAATATCGCCGGTCTGGTCAGCAACTCAATCATGGGTTTCGCTATGGATCTCACCGGCAGCGGCAGCAGCGCGCTGTGGTTCTTCGCCTTCTGCCTGCTACTCAGCTCGCTGCTGGTGCTGGCGCTGCCGGCAAAACTAGTAAATCGGTGAGCTGGATTAGACCTGGCAACATCATGCCAAAGCGAGAGATTGGGTTACAGATGATGGGCTTACAGCGTCAAAACCGTGCTGAGGCAGGCGACTTCGCCGGGTGAGCC
>NZ_CM001976.1:3187312-3190311 GCF_000406145.1 Dickeya dadantii NCPPB 898
CTGCCGCAGTTCGCCGGTGCGGGTGTAATGGAACAGACTGGTGAGCGGCGCGAGGGTGCCGGTGGTGTCCCCGGCGTCGCCGTCCCAGGTCAGCGTACGGGCAACGGTGCGGGCGCTGTCATCGTACTGCCGGGTAAGCAGCGTGCCGTTGTGCCATTCGCGCACCACCCGGTCACGCAGGTCGTACTCCAGTTGCACATGGGCGGTGGCCGACGAGACTTCAATCAGGCGGCCCACCGCATCATAGCGGTAGTGCAGGGTGTCGTCCGGCGCGGTTTCACGCAACAGCAGGCCGCGGGCATCGTAGAGGAAGTGGCGGGTGTCGCCTTCGCCATTACGCACGCGGATGCACAGGCCGTCCTCGTCATAGCCGTAGTGGGTCTCGGTGCCGGTCATGTCGCGCTCGCGGATGACCCGCCCGTCGGCGTCCAGCCACCACTGCCAGCGGCTGCCGTCCGGGGCAATAACCGTTGTCAGTTGCTGGCTTTCCCTGTCGTACCCGTAGTGCCAGGTGCGGCCTTCGGCGTCGGTGCGCGCGGTCAGCAGGTCGAACGGGCCGAAGCTCTGGCGCCACAGCGCGCCGTTGCCGTCCACGTAGCTCAGCAGGTTGTTGTGGCGGTCGTACTGGCGCCGCTCTTCCTTGTCGTCCGGACGCATCAGCTGCTCCGGCAGCGTCCAACTGGCCCGGCGATAACCGAGCCCAAAGCGCACGCCGTCCGGGCGCTGCCACTGCACCACCCGGTCCTGCCTGTCGTAACGTAACTGCCGGGTGCGGCCTTCGGCATCGGTGGCGCTCAGCAGCCGCTGACGGTGGTCGTACTGCAACCGGGCCTGCACCTCACCGGCGGCGTCGCTTACCTGGGTCAGCAGGCCGTAGCGGTTCCAGGTGAATCGTACCTCGCTGGCGTCCGGGCCGGTCAGGTGTGCCGGGTTACCCTCGGCGTCGTAGGCCCAGCGCCATTCGCGCCCCAGCGGGTCGGTGACGCCGCACAGCCGCTGCGCCTCGTCGTAGTCGTACTGCCACTGATGGCCGCTGGCGTCGGTAGTGGAAACGGAGCGCTCAATGAAAACCCGAGCCCGCTATATCAGCATCGTTAAAAGTCATCTGGCGGCCTGTGACGCCGGGCGCTGGCATTACGCGATGTATGTTATGCCGGACGACAAAACCAAAACCGCACTCATCAGGCTGTTTGACAGTATCAGGACGGTGGCAAGGAACGGTATTCCGGTTCCGTTCCTTGCCAAAAACCGGGAGATGTTTCTGTTTCGCACGATAGACGAACTAGAGCAGGCTCCCGACAGCCACGGCTAAATGCCGTCAATGAGGAAATCTATTGCGGCCTTTACCTGATTACGGTACTGCGACGCATCACAAAACACCGCCCCCAAAGCCTGCACAGGGATGCTTGCCAGCTCGTGCGTCATTACGGCGTATTCTTTGCCGTCCGTCAGCCTGACGACGGGGACAAGGCGATCCGGTCGGCGGCCTGCCGGGTATTTTTCAACAGGGAGTAACGGGATCACTATCCGACGATTCAACTGTCCAATAATATCGCTCGTGACATCGAGCAACAGCGGGTAAATGGCGCTTTTCCCGGTATTACCGTATACGGTGAATTGCATAGTTAAAATGTCCGGTATTCATCGCTGAAACAGCCGTGTTCATCATGAAAACGATTTAATGCGTCGATGGATTCTCTGTTCTCTTCCTGCCATTTTTTCGCTTCATGGTGGCGAAGCTCTGCATCCAGGGCGGTTGTCAGGGTGGCACTCAGGTTAATCCCCGCTTCACGCGCCCGGACCAGCAAGGCACGCTCTACCGTCATGGTCACGCTCTGCGTGTTACGTTGTTTCGCGGTCATGATTGCTCTCCCGTATGAGATACGTGTGCATTACACGGCACAATACACTTATCATAACACCAAAAACAGGCCCAGCTACCGTTGCAGTCCTGCAAACGTCACCGTCAGCCGTCATATCTGAGCCGTCGTTTACAGCAATCACCGGTGTAAAACGCCGTTTGCGGGATGCGCGGGCTCTTTGCCGCCCGCACCCGCAGCCTGCGAATTTTCATGGCATTCAATGCCCGGAAAATTCGCAGGGAAATTGAAACATCCGTCACGCTGCCTGCCCCGATATCAGGTTAAAACCGCCTTCCTTTGCGGTGTCTTGTGCTTCAACTTAAACTTTATCCATCAGATAACGATGCGCTTTCGATGCCGCACTGGCGGCTTTGAAAATATAGCGTTTATCGTTCTTCAGTGCTTTCAGCCAGGAAGCGATATAGCTTTCATGCTGAACCTCGCCGACAATCCCCAGATCCGCCATCAGGAATGCGCTTCCTAGTTCGGCTATCAACTCTTCAAACACGTACTCATCACTGCCAAACTTCCCTTTCATTTCACGGTTAAGACGTGTTTTTGCTCCGCTCCAGTGAACCAGCTCATGCAGGCCGGTGGCGTAGAAATTAGCGGCATCGGAAAAAAGATGGCGCTCCGGCAACCAAATTTCATCCGTTAATGGCTTGAAAAAGGCATTCTGACCTTTCTCTATGATACGGGCACCACTGCGACGAAACAGGTTTTCAGCCTGTGGTAACGGCTCAAACGTCTCAGCGTGGCTAACAACCTCAGTTGCCAGCGGAAGGCCATCAATTTGTTCAACGTTAAAGACGGTGAACGTTTTCAGCATCGGGATCTGGTCGATTTCTCCGTCTTCGTTTTCCTTTTCCAGGGTTGTATAAAAAATGGCGGTCGTGCCGTGTTCGCCTTTGCGAACCTGCCCGCCTACTGCCTGCGCCTGTTTGTAGGTCATCCAGCGTGGATCACCGAAGCCCTGTTCTGACGCACTGCACCACAACAGCATGATATTCATTCCGCTATACGCGATGCCGGTTGCGAAGTTGGAAGGTAAACCAGACATGCCCGGCACTCGCTGCCACGGACACGTCCAGGGCTTCACTCCGGCTTCCAGCGCGGTGATGATGTAAGTATCCCGGT
>NZ_CM001976.1:3190411-3191620 GCF_000406145.1 Dickeya dadantii NCPPB 898
ATGTAAGTATCCCGGTAAACCGAACCATTCACTTTTAGAGATCTTCCGACATACTGATTATGTTCCGTTGAGGAGATCGCTATGCGCAAAGCCCGATTTACCGAGCACCAGATCATCGCCGTGTTGAAGTCCGTTGAAGCCGGACGTACCGTCAAAGACGTTTGTCGCGAAGCGGGGATATCCGAGGCCTCGTACTACAACTGGAAAGCCAAATTTGGTGGTATGGAAGCATCTGATATCAAAAAGATGAAAGATCTGGAGGACGAAAACCGGCGGCTGAAACAGATGTTTGCCGATCTGAGTCTGGAGTGCCGTGCACTCAAAGATGTTATTGAAAAAAAGCTTTAAAACCAGTGATAAAGCGTGAGCTCGTCAGTTACCTGACCGCGCAATTTACGATGAGCATCCGCCAGGCATGCAGGACGTTATCGCTGAGCAGGACGGTGTATTTTTACCAGCCCGACACCCGGCGTGATGAGCCGGTCATTCAGGCGCTGACCGACATGGCTGAACGCTATCCGCGATACGGCTTCAAGAAGTTGTTCCAGAAGCTACGCAGGCAGGGTCATGCATGGAATCATAAACGCGTTCATCGTATTTATTGCTTACTGAAACTGAATTTTCGTCGTAAGGGAAAGCAGCGTTTGCCTGTGCGTAATCCCGCACCACTGGTGGCCCCGGAACACCAGAATCAGAGCTGGTCAGTGGATTTTATGCATGATGCACTGGTGTGTGGCAGGCGTTTTCGCACGTTCAACGTGGTGGATGATTTTAATCGTGAAGTGCTGGCGATAGAAATTGACCTGAATATCCCGGCACAACGCGTTGTTCGGGTGTTGGACAGGATAGTGGCAAACCGAGGATATCCGCTAAAGATGCGGATGGATAACGGTCCAGAGCTGGTCTCGCTGACGCTGGCGCAATGGGCGGAAGAGCATGGTGTAGCACTGGAATTTATTAAACCGGGCAAGCCAACACAGAATGCCTTTATTGAACGTTTTAACCGGACGTACCGAACAGAAATATTGGATTTTTACCTGTTCAGAACACTGAATGAAGTGAGGGAAATTACAGAGCGCTGGCTGTATGAATATAACAGCGAGCGTCCCCATGAATCGCTGAATAATCTGACGCCGGAAGAATACCGGCTGATGGCTGAAACCCCGGAAATCTCAAAAAGTGCGTGGAACTAAAACAGGTGTGCTTACA
>NZ_CM001976.1:3191720-3203105 GCF_000406145.1 Dickeya dadantii NCPPB 898
GTTGCAAAGTAATCACTAACGTTATCAAGCACGAAACCTCCCACTGTTCTGACAGAGATTTGCCAGCAACAAACAATAGTGCTGTTTGTCAACTGCACCTCGTAACTCAGTGTTGATTATCCTGCCCTTTGGATTGCAGCTCACGATACCAGCGCGGGTGGTGTTTCTTCGCCCACTCGCTGGACACCCAGCCTTCCACCATCGCGGTGATGGTGCCTTTTACCCACAGGGCGGCGTACACGTGCACCATGATGGTCAGGATCAAACCGACCGCGGACACTGAATGCACCACCAACGCCGCGCGGATCACCGGGATGGAGAACGACGGCGCGAAGTACGGCCGCCAAATCACGATCCCGCTCGCCAGCAGCAGCAGCAGGCAGGTAATCGCCAGCCAGAACACGCATTTTTGGCCGAAGTTATAGCGACCGGTGTCGCCGACCTCTTCGTTACGGGCGATCTTGTGAATGTTTTTCGCCCATTCCAGGTCGCTGCGTTCAATCAGGTTGTGCTTCCAGTAACGTAAAAACATCAGCAAAAAAGCGACAAACATCACCACCCCGACAAACGGGTGCAGGATGCGCGCCAACTGCGGCGTGCCCAGCACATTCATCAGCCAGTTGAGCGACGGGAAGAAAAATCCCAGCCCACTCAGCGCGGCGAACACAAAACAGAACGCCACAATCCAGTGATTAATGCGCTCAGGTGCGCTGTACCGCTGAATCCGATTACTCTTTTTCATGCTGCTTGCCCTCGTGGTGCGCGTCGTCATCGTCTTCTACCCGGTTCGGGCCGATCCCCACGTAGTGGAATACGCTGGCGGCGAAGGTGGCGGCAAAACCGATAGCGGCCAGCGGTTTCCAGATACCTTTCCAGAAGGTCACCGCCGGGCTAATGCTCGGGTCGGCCGGCAGGCCGTTGTACAGCTGCGGCCGGTCGGCGTGATGCAGCACATACATTACGTGGGTGCCGCCGACGCCGGCCGGGTCGTACAGACCGGCATGTTGGTAGCCGCGGCTGTTCAGGTCTTTCACCCGCTCGGCCGCCAGCACTTTCATCTCGTCCTTGGTGCCGAAATGAATCGCCCCGGTTGGGCAGGTCTTCACGCAGGACGGCTCCTGCCCGACTTCCACGCGGTCGACGCACAGGGTGCACTTGTACACCTTGTTGTCGTCCTTGTTCATGCGCGGCACGTCGAACGGACAACCGGCGATGCAGTAGCCGCAACCGATACAGTGCTCGGACTGGAAATCGACGATACCGTTGGCGTACTGGATGATCGCCCCTTCCGACGGGCACGCCTTGAGGCAGCCCGGATCGGCGCAGTGCATACAGCCGTCCTTGCGGATCAGCCACTCCAGTTTGCCGTTCTCCTCGAATTCGGTGAAACGCATCACCGTCCAGGATTTGGCGCTGAGATCGGTAGGGTTGTCGTAGACACCGACGTTATGCCCCACGTCATCGCGGATGTCGTTCCACTCGGAACAGGCCACCTGACAGGCTTTGCAGCCGATACAGGTGGTCACGTCGATCAGTTTAGCGACCTGTTCTTTGTGGTTACGGGCCTGCGGCGGCGGCGTCAGTGAATTGGTCGCGGAGCGACGGATGATATCTTGTGATTGCATTGCCATAGTGTTTCTCCGCAACTACGCCTTTTCCACATTGACCAGAAACGCCTTGTATTCCGGCGTCTGACTGTTGGCATCGCCGACATGCGGCGTCAGGATATTCGCCATAAAGCCTTTCTGGGTGGTGCCTTCAAAGCCCCAGTGACAAGGCACGCCGATGGTTTCCACCGGTTTGCCCTGGATAGTCAGGGTACGGATACGCTTGGTGACGACCGCTTTCGCCTTGATATATCCCCGCTTGCTGCTGACTTTCACCACATCGCCGGCCTGAATGCCCTTCTGCTTCGCCAGCCCTTCGCCGATTTCGACAAACTGCTCCGGTTGCACGATGGCGTTGAGGCGCGCGTGCTTGGTCCAGTGGCGGAACAACTCGGTGATGGAATACGTCGTGGCGACGAACGGGAACTCGTCTACCGTCCCCATGTACGGGCGGTCGGCAGGCAGAATACGGGCTGCCGGGTTAACCTGAGCTTTGCTGTAAACCGGGTTGTTTTTCAGCGGTGATTCCAGCGGCTCATAGTGCGCAGGGAAAGGACCTTCAGCCATCTTGTCGATAGCGAACAGGCGGCCCAACCCGTCGGCGTTCATGATGAACGGGCCGGCGGCACTGCCCGGCGGCACAGTAACGGCGAAGTCCGGTACGTCGATCCCCGTCCACTTCTGGCCGTTCCAGCGAATCAGCTCTCGTTTGGCATCCCACGGTTTACCCTGCGGGTCTGCCGAGGCGCGGTTGTAAAGAATGCGGCGGTTCTGCGGCCAGCACCAGGCCCAGCCCGGCGTGCAACCAAGACCCGACGGATCGGCGTTGTCGCGACGCGCCATCTGGTTGCCCGCCTCCGTCCACGAACCGGCGTAAATCCAGCAGAAACTGGCGGTGGTGCCATCATCACGTAACAGAGAGAAATCCGGCAGTAACTGACCTTTTTTCAGCAACAGGTTGCCTTTATCGTCGAACAGATCCGCCAGTGCACGGCCGTTGGCTTCTTTGGTGATCTCCTCGGCGGACGGATCTTCCGGCTCCAGATAACTCCAGCTCATGTTCAACACAGGCTCAGGATTAGCGCCGCCTTCTTTGGCATAGAGTTCACGCAGGCGCAGGAACAGCCCGGCCAGAATTACCCCATCGTGGCGTGCTTCACCCGGTGGCTCGGCGCCTTGATAATGCCATTGCAGCCAGCGGCCGGAGTTGACGATGGAGCCGTTCTCCTCGGCAAAGCAGCTGGACGGCAGGCGGAATACTTCGGTCTGAATCTGGCTCGAATCCACATCATTGAGCTCGCCGTGGTTCTGCCAAAAGTTGGAGGTTTCCGTCGCCAGCGGATCGATAATCACCAGGTATTTCAGTTTTTTCAGTGCATCACGAGCCCGGTTGGAATCGGCAAACGCGGCTATCGGGTTGAATCCCTGCACGATATAACCGTTGACCTTGCCCTCCAGCATCATGCGGGAGTAGGCCAGCGCATCGTAGCTCTTGTCCCATTTCGGCAGCCAGTCGTAGCCCCAGTCGTTCTCTTTCTGCGCCTTATCGCCCCAGAAGCTTTTCATCATGCTGATAAAAAATTTGGGCGTGTTCTTCCAGTAATTGACCTGATCCGCCAGCAGCGCTTTCGGCGTGATCTGATCCAGATACATCGTCAGCGAGGTCTGTTTTTCCGACGGCAGCGGCATATAGCCCGGCAGGTTCAGCGACAGCAATCCCAAATCGGTATAACCCTGAATGTTGGAGTGACCGCGCAGCGCATTCACGCCGCCGCCCGCCATGCCGACGTTGCCCAGCAACAGCTGGATCATCGCCGCGGTGCGGATCATCTGGGCGCCGGAGGTGTGCTGCGTCCAGCCTAGCGCGTACATAATGGTGGCGGTGCGATCCGGCACGCTGGTGGAGGCCAGCAGATCGCAAATAGTGAGAAAATCCGACTTTGGCGTACCGCAGACGTTGGTCACCAGATCCGGCGTGTAACGGCTGACGTGCTCTTTCAACAAGTTCCAGACGCAGCGCGGATGTCTCAGGGTGTCGTCGCGTTTGGCAAAGCCGTTTTCATCCAGTTCGTACTGCCAACTGGTGCGGTCATACTTGCGCTCTTTTTCGTCGTAGCCGCTGAAAATGCCTTCATCAAAGTGGTAATCGTCACGCACGATCAGGCTGGCGTTGGTATATGCCTTCACATACGGCATCTGCACCTTGTCGTGGCTCAACAAATAATTCACCACGCCAAGCAGGAAGGTGATGTCAGAACCGGCGCGAATCGGCGAGTACATGTCGGCCACGGCGGCCGAACGATTGAAACGTGGGTCGACCACGATCAGCTTGGCGCCGTTTTTCACCTTGGCTTCCACCGCCCATTTAAAGCCGACCGGGTGGGCTTCCGCCGGGTTACCGCCCATCACCAGAATCACATTGGCGTTTTTGATGTCCACCCAGTTGTTGGTCATGGCACCGCGGCCAAAGGTCGGCGCCAGCGCCGAAACGGTAGGGCCATGGCACAGACGCGCCTGGGTATCGATACCGATCATCCCCAGTGCGCGGACAAATTTTTGATCCAGTATCCCAGTTTCATTACTGGCGGCGGAGGAACACAGCATCCCGGTGGTCAACCAGCGGTTGACGGTCACCCCGGCGGCATTCTTCTCAACGAAATTGGCGTCGCGGTCTTTTTTCATCAGGCGAGCGATGCGATCAAACGCCTCTTCCCAGCTGATGCGATGCCACTTGTCGGAACCCGGCGCGCGGTATTCCGGGTATTTCAGGCGCTGGTCGCTATGGATGAAATCCACCAGTCCGGCGCCTTTCGGGCACAATGAACCGCGGCTGACTGGATGATCCGGATCCCCTTCGATGTGGTAAATGGACGCGGTGGCGTTTTTGGCGCCGTCGCCGAGACTGTACATCAGAATGCCGCACCCGACTGAACAGTAGGTGCAATTGTTCCGGGTTTCTCTGGCGCGCAATAATTTATATTGCCGCGTTTCGGCTAATGCCGCGCTGGGAGAAAAACCCAGCGCCGTGACCGTGGTTCCGGCCATACCGCCTGCGCATATTTTAAAGAACTGTCTTCTGCTGACCTGCATGGGAGATTCCTCGCACGACATCACTCAAA
Organism: Dickeya dadantii NCPPB 898; assembly: GCF_000406145.1. NCBI lineage: Bacteria > Pseudomonadati > Pseudomonadota > Gammaproteobacteria > Enterobacterales > Pectobacteriaceae > Dickeya > Dickeya dadantii. Next base: position 3,196,447 of record NZ_CM001976.1, read on the forward strand.
GCTATATCCGTCATACTTCACGTTGCAGGTGCGTTGGCTACCCGCAACTCGAATTATTTAGGGTATACATCGTATTTATGCAGTAATGCTTTATTGATATGAATGGATACTGGCGGGACAACGTCTAAACCCCCACCAAACATATGTATTATGACCCGGCGAATAAAAAGCGCCAATTAATTATCTCAACAACAACAAATCCATCACAATTCACTATAGGCAGATCGTTTTTTAACGTTATCACCGGCTTAAATGGAATAATTCTCATTACCAAATAGCACTAACACGCTGTATCGCTGTATATTTTTTTACATAACGATCACAAGCCAGCGCCCCACAGGTTGTTATTTCCACAAGAAATAATTAAGATTTTCTTTATAAAAAACACGCAACTCCTACTTCACATTGACGCTGGCGTTAATAGAAAGAAGTCTGGCGACAATAACCTCCCGATTAAAAAACAAATAACTCGGTCAGGTTAAAAATAAATAAAACAGAAAATTAAATGGCAATGAATCGGTTATTTTTGATGAAAAAAATAAACCTAAGCCAATGACTAAAAATAGAAATGAGATTACCGGGTTTATACCCAAAATAATTCGAGTTGTAGGAAGGCGGCAAGAGAGTGAGTCCCGATGAGCTTACTCAGGTAAGTGATTCGGGTGAACGAGCGCAGCCAACACACCTGCAACTTGAAGTATGAAGGGTATATACCCTAAATAATTCGAGTTGCAGGATAAGCCGCGAACGTTGCCGGACACGGCGTCAGGAACAGGACAGTCTTTTTTTCAGCAATGCGGCCAGCGCGATGATGGCGTTTTCCGTTTTTTCCTGCCATTCGAACGAGGTGTTGATGCGAAAATAGCGGTCGAATTTATCGCCGGTGGTGAACATTCTGCCCGGCGCAATGCTGATGCCCTGCGCCAGCGCCTGCTGATAGAGTTCAATGCTATTAACCCCTTCCGGCAGACCCAGCCACAGAAAATAGCCGCCTTCGGCGTAATAAATATCCACTCCGGCGGGAAAATGCGCCTTCATCGCCTGATACAACCGGTGTTTGCGTTGCTCCAGCGTTCGCCGCAAACGCCGCAAATGGCTATCGTAACTGCTGGTGGCCAGATAATCCGCCACCGCCAGTTGCATCGGTGCGCTGGCAGAAAGCGTACTCATTAATTGCAGGCGCTGAATACCTTGCGCCCAGCGCCCTGCCGCGACCCAGCCGACCCGAAATCCGGCGACCAGATTCTTCGAGAACGACGAACAGTGCAGTACCTGTCCGTCCTTATCCAGCGCCTTGACCGGCAGCGGGCGATGGGTGCCGGCGTACAGTTCGCTGTAGACATCATCTTCAATCAGCGGCACCTGATATTCGTGCAACAACGCGGCCAGCTGCTGCTTTTTCTCCCATGCCAGCGTGCAGCCGAGCGGATTGTGAAAGTTGGTCATCAGCCAGCAGGCGCGAATCGGATAATCACGCAGCGCCTGACGCAACGCCGCCAAATCAATACCAGTGTGCGGATGAGTGGCGATAGCGATGGCTTTCAGTTGCAAACGTTCGATCGCCTGCAACGCGCCGTAAAACGACGGCGATTCCACCACCACATAATCACCGGGCCGGGTCAGCATCTGCAGGCTCAGATTGAGCGACTCCATCGCGCCGCTGGTGATCACAATCTCGTCCGGCGACACGGCGATGCCCTGCAGCGCATAGCGCTGGGCGATCTGCTTGCGTAGCCGCTCGTTGCCGGGCGGCAAGTTGTCCACTGCGTTTTCCGGCTGCATACGGCGCGCCACTGTTGCCAGCGAACGGGTCAGTTGGCGCTGGGGAAACAGGCGCGGATCGGGGAAGGCGGAACCAAACGGCACTACGCCGGGCGAGCGGCTGGCGCGCAGCACATCGAAGATAAACCGATTAACGTCAACGTTTTCCGTCAGGTGCACCGCCTCGCCGCTGGCCGGCGGCGCGATCGGCCGTTCGATGCGCGGCGCAGCGTAGTAGCCGGACTGCGGGCGCGAAATGATCCAGCCCTGACTTTCCAGCAACTGGTAGGCATGCAGCACCGTCATCAGGCTCAGGCCGGAATGCACCGCCTTTTCGCGCAGCGACGGTAATTTTTCTCCCGGTTGCCAGATGCCGGCCTGTAACTGCGCCTGCATCTGGTCGGCCAGTTGTTCGAATTTCGCCAGCGGAAAACTCCTTAGCGGGACAGCGCCTGCCGGACAAAATCCAGCAGCAGCCGCCGCGCCCACACCGGCTCGTCGCCGCCGGCCATTTCCGGCAACGCGCAATGACGCAGGCAGGCGTTCATCACCGCCGCATCCATCTCCGGGTGGAACTGAAATGACCAGGTATGCGGCGTATAACGGATAATCTGACACCCATCCTGTTCCGATGCCGCCAGCACCTGTGCGCCGGGCGGCGGCGCCACCACCGACTGCAAATGGCTGAGGTAGGCGCTGAACTGCGCCGGTACCGCCGTCAACAGCGTGTCGTCCGCGGCGTCGTTATGCAGCGTCACGGTCTTCAGCCCCATTTCCCGGCCGTTCGGATTATCCGCCACCGTGCCGCCCAGCGCATGCGCCAACAGCTGATGGCCGTAACACACCCCCAGCACCGGCAGCCCGGCATCCACACTCTGGCGCAGCCAGTCGGCGGCCGTTCGCTCCAGTCCAGCCGGTCGGTCACCATCGACCAGGAACCGCTGATGATGGCGGCGTCATGCTCGCCGGGATTCGGCAAGGCGTCGCCGGCGTCCGGTCGCACCACATGCAGGCGCACGCCTTCATCGGCCAGCGCGCTACCGAACCAGTCGGCCTGCTGACCGACGGCATTAGCGATCGGTTCGGGCGGTTCGCCCATCTGCACAATCAGCAGTGAAGGCGGCCGGGATGAAGCGGGGAAATTCGCGGTTAACGTCGTCATAGCGCGTCGCTCGCCTCGGGGACTTTAAACAAGATGAGTTTTGAACGTACCACGCGGGGCGCGCCCTGTCACCGCCTCATACCGTTGATCTGCATTCATATTGGCGACAGGCGGCGACCATGCCGATCAACGCGGGGTTGAACGGGCGAATGAGCGATAGGCCAGAGAAAAGACGTCGTAAAAGTAGAGGTAACCCTTGGTCTGCAACAGCCTGGCGACGCCGTCTTTAACCGGCCCGGCCACCTGCGGGCTCTGGAGGAGCGCCTCCAGCGTCTGGGGCGACACGTGGCGGCTGTTGTACCACTCGCCGTTATAGCACACCCGCAGATCCAGCGCGTCGATATCCTCGAAGCGGTAGCGCGGGTTGATATCCATCGACATCGCCAGCGACATCAGCACCAAAAACAGCGTAAATCCGGCCACATAAGGCATACCGAAATAAGGCGCGTACCACAGAATCAGCGCCACCGGCACATAGCTCGCCAGCATGCCGCCGAACAGATAAGGGTGGCTCACCATGAATTTGCGGCTGAAGCGGATACGGTTATCGCGCCGCTCTTCACGATTCAGACGCGCGATCTCTTCGTTCAGAATACGTTTGACTTCGTCCACACCCATTCCCCTTCACAGCATAATTCATGCGCGAAGGTAGCACAGGCGTGCAAATCAGAACAGATACAGTCCGGCGCAAAAAAACCATAACAGTTACGCCTTCGCTGTCAGGCGACTGGCGACGATCAGCGCCTGCCCCAGCGCCAGCCCGCCATCGCCGGCCGGTAAGCGCGACGGCATCAGCAGGGTAAAATCCGCCAGCCGCTCACGTAACAGTGTGGTCAGCAGGCGGTTATGCATTACCCCGCCGGAGCACGCCACCGTGTTCAGCCCATGCTCCCGCGCCGCCTGACGCACCAGCGCCGCCAGCCCGTCGGCCAGCGCCAGATGAAAGGCAAAAGCGCGGTCGGCCGGCGCGGCGCGATACGCCAGCAACTGTCGCCAAAAGGTTGCCAGATCCAGCTGGTTGCCGGACAGCGGCAGGGTTACCGGCGGCGCGTCATCCTGATGCCGCCGGGCCAGCGCTTCCAGCCAACAGGCCGCCTCGCCTTCCCAACTCTGCTCGCCGGTAAACCCGCAGGCGGCGGCGACGGCGTCGAATAACCGACCAGTGGACGACGCCAGCGGCGCGTTGAGACCCCGCTCAATAGCGCGCGTCAACAACGGTACCGCGCCGGCGGGGATCACCCCGGCTTGCGGTAAGGTTTCCCAGTCCGGCACAAACGCCAGAAACTGCGCCAGCAGATTGCGCCACGGCTGGCGCGCCGCCAGATCGCCGCCCGGCAGCGCCACCGCGGGCAACCCGCCCAGATGCCGGCATTCGGTGTAATCCACCCGCAGGCATTCGCCGCCCCACCAGCGGTTGTCGTCGCCGTAGCCGATGCCATCCAGCGCCAGACCGATCACCGCGCCGGCGTCGCGCGGCCACTGGTGTTCCGCCAGACAAGCGACGATATGCGCATGATGGTGCAGCACCTCAATACAGGGGATTCCCAACTGCACCGCCTGCTGCTGCCCCAGACGGCGGCTGACGTAGCCGGGATGCGCATCCACCGCGATGGCCTGCGGGGTAAAGCGATAGATATCGGCGAACAGCGCCTGCGCCTGCCGGTACTGCTGTTCCACTTCGTCATCGGCCAGATCGCCCAGATGCTGGCTGACGATCGCGGCCTGATCGCGCAACAGGCAGAAGGTGTTTTTGAGATCCGCGCCCATCGCCAGCAGCGACGGCTGCTCGCTGAACCCCGGCGGCAGCGGCAGGGCGTCCGGCACATAACCGCGCGCGCGCCGCAGCATCTCCGCCCGTTCGCCCTGCATCCGCACGACCGAGTCGTCGGCCCGCTGCACAATGTCGCGGTCGTGCAGCAACCACAGGTCGGCGATACCCGTCAGCTCAGCCAGCGCCTGGGTATTCTCCAGCGCGGGCGGCTTACCGCCGGCGTTGCCGGAGGTCATCACCAGCGGCCGCGCCACCGCCGCCAGCAGCAAATGCTGCAACGGATTGGCGGGCAGCATCAATCCCACTTCATCCAGACCGGGCGCAATCCCCGCCGCCAGCGCGCCATCATGGCGCAACGGCAACAGCACGATCGGCGCCGCCGGGCTTTGCATCATGCGCAACGCCGACGCGGGCTCCGCCGCCGAGCTGCAACGCGCTAGCCAGTCGGCACCCGGCAACATCACCGCCAACGGCTTGGCCGGGCGATGCTTGCGCGCCCGCAACCGCGCCACCGCCTGCGCATCGGTCGCATCACAGGCGAGATGAAAGCCGCCCAGCCCTTTCACCGCCACGATTTGCCCGGCGCACAGCGCCGCTGCCGCCTGCATGATGGCGTCATCGCCTCGGGCCAGCGTACGGCGGGCATCGCTCAGCCACACCTGCGGACCACAGGTGTGGCAGGCGTTGGGCTGGGCATGAAAGCGCCGGTCCGCCGGGTGCTGATACTCCTGCCGACACGTCGGGCAAAACGGGAACGCCGTCATCGCGGTATTCGGCCGGTCGTACGGCATCTGGCGAATAATGGTAAAACGCGGGCCGCAGTGGGTGCAGTTAATAAACGGATAACGGTAGCGGCGGTCATTAGGGTCAAACAGCTCCTGACGGCACGCCTCGCAGGTGGCGGCATCCGGCACGATGTGGGTATCCATCTGCCCGGCGCCGCTGTGCTCAATCACGAAATCATCCGGCCGCGTTTCCCAGCGGTAAGGCCGACAGGCCACCTGGTCGATCTGCGCCAGCGGCGGGCACTCGGCGTGCAACGCCGCAACGAAATCCGCTTCAGCGCTCGCCGGCCACAGCCGGATCAGCACCCCGGCGCCGTCGTTGAGCACGCTACCTTTCACGCCAAGACGGTGGGCGATTTGCCAGACATAAGGGCGAAACCCCACCCCCTGCACCTTGCCTTTAACGCGGATTTCAATTCCGCCGTGATGCGGTGACATCATAAGTTATCACTGTAAGTGTTACTGTATGGGCACCGTCACATCCCGCATACCTAGGCTGCTGACAAGCAATCGGGTTGTCTTGCAAACGGTGAATTTTTTCTGGCCAGTGAATAATTTCGTGCGGAATACACAGCATCATTTCTTTGCCATTTCATCGCACGCACGACAAGGAGAGGCTCAAACGCCGCCTCTCCTTGACCACTGGCTAGGGGCTAAATTATGAACCCTGACGGGCCAGCGCAAGCGCTGTTCCATTTTGCGTTGCAAAATGGTGTGCCGCTACGCGGTTCCTTCGGCGTTCGACTTCGCTGTTCGGGCCGCCCGTGACGCGGTTACTCGCCCCATCCCTGGGGCTCGCCCTACGGGCCAGCGTAAACGCTGTTCAAAAACGCTCTTGGCGTTTTTGTCCAACACGGCACGGGCTTTCGCCGCATATATGGACGCTCCCACATTTGCAATCTGTTTTCTTTAAAACGGCATGGCAGGTTGTGCAGTCATATATCCGGTTTTTCGCTTTTGTCGCGACACCATAATGAAATCCGCCAGGAGAACGTCTTACATCCCTTCGGGCTCAAAGCCCACGCGGCGAACGACCTGTTTCTCCTGTGGTCTTACCTGTTTTGCCATTACTGTGATTACACCTTGCACTTTTCAGAACCGCCTGACTCGTTTCCTTCCTTTAAAACCCGTCCTTCAGACAGGCGCGATTTCCCGGTATTCACTCCCGCCTCTCAACATT
>NZ_CM001976.1:3203205-3389162 GCF_000406145.1 Dickeya dadantii NCPPB 898
CTTTAACTGAAGTGTGATGCTCTCAGTTTGGCACATTCGATGCCGTCAAGTTGGAGCGTCCATTTCATCATCCATGCGGCTCACCCGGCGAAGCCGTCCACCTCAGCACAGTTTTTGACGCCGGAAAAATGTCATCCTATACGTACTGGATTAGTTATTAGACCGTGATAATCACTACTCATCTAATAATCAGCAAATCCTCGGCATGGGTTCGCTGTGGGGTAAATCCAGCAGGCGGGAGGTGCCGAACACCCCGCACAGGCGTACCTGCTTTTTGTCGGTGACGCTGCCGATGACCGCCGCGTCGCGCCCCAGCGGATGAGACTGTAACGCATCCAATACCCGGCTTTCCGCCTGTGGCGATACCGCCAACACCAGCTTGCCTTCGTTGGCGAAGTTCAGCGCTTCCAGCCCCAGCAGTTCACAGATGCCGCGCACCGCCGGTTTGACCGGCAAGGCGCTCTCCTGCACCTCCATACCGTAGCCGCTGGCCTGGGCGAATTCATGCAGGATCGCCGTCACCCCGCCGCGGGTGGCGTCGCGCAACGCGCGCACCCCGTCAATCTGGCGTAGCGGCGCGATAAGCGGTGCCAGCACCGCGCAATCGCTGGTCAGCTCCGCTTCCAGCCCCAGTTTCTCACGCAGGTTCAGGATGGTGGCGCCATGATCCCCCAGCGTACCGCTGACGATAAGGCGATCGCCGGGACGAATCTCACCGGTGCCCCAATGCACAGCGTGCGGAATCACGCCGATGCCGGCGGTATTGATGAAAATCTTGTCCGCCGCACCGCTCGGCACTACCTTGGTGTCGCCGGTGACGATCTGGATCCCGGCGTCGCGGACGGTCTGCGCCATCGAGTTCACAATACGCAATAGCGTTTCCCCTGCCAGCCCCTCTTCCAGAATCAATCCACAAGAGAGGTAACGCGGCAGCGCCCCGCTCACCGCCAGATCGTTGACCGTACCGCATACCGCCAGTTTGCCGATGTCGCCGCCGGGAAACTCGATCGGGTCGATGACGTAGCTGTCGGTGGTAAACGCCAGCCGGTCGCCCTGCTCGCTCAGCGCCGCCAGCGGCAAACGCGCCTGATCTTCACGCTCCGCCAGCAACGGGTTGTCAAACGCCTGCAAAAACAGCCCTTCGATCAGCTGTTGCATCGCCTGCCCGCCGCTGCCGTGCGCCAGGGTAATCTCTTTCGGCAATAGGCTGTTACTCATCAGGCACACTCCCGTCGATACTGGTAATAAGCGGCGCAAGCGCCTTCTGACGACACCATCAGCGCGCCGATGGCGTTCTGCGGCGTACAACGCTGGCCGAACAGTGGGCAATCGCCCGGTTTACAACGCCCGGTAAGCACCTCGCCGCAGCGCGACAACGGTTCGTCCGCCACCCGCTGCTGTTGCGGCTTGAAGCGGCGCTCGGCGTCGAATTCAGCGTATTTCGCCCGCAGTTGCATGCCGGAATCGGCGATTTCCCCCAGCCCGCGCCACTCGCTGCTGGCTTTGGGTTCGAACACCTCCGCCATCGCCTGCTGCGCCAGCGTATTACCGCTGTCCGGCACGATGCGGCGGTACTGGTTTTCCACCTCGCAGCGCGCGTCGTGCAATTGCTGCACCAACATCAACAGCGCCTGCAGGATATCCAGCGGTTCGAAACCGGTGACCACAAACGGCTTGTGGAACTGCTCGCACAGCGGCTGGTAGGGATAGGCGCCAATCACCATGCTGACGTGCCCCGGCGCCAGAAAACCGTCGATGCGCAAGTCCGGTTGCTCCAGCAGGCTTTTCAGCGTGGGGATAATGGTGATGTGCTGGCAAAACAGGGAGAAATTTTTGATGCCGCGGCGTTTGGCCTGTTGCAGGGTCAGCGCGGTGCTCGGCATGGTGGTTTCGAACCCCAGCCCGAAAAACACCACCTGCCGGTCAGGAAATTGCTCCGCCAGCGCCAGCGCATCCAGCGGCGAGTAGACCACCCGCACATCGGCGCCGTGACGACGAGCATCCTGCAACGACCCGTTGCGACCCGGCACCCGCATGGCGTCGCCAAAGGTACAGAAAATCACTTCCGGACGGGCGGCGATCTCCAGACAGGCGTCGATCCGCCCCATCGGCAGCACGCACACCGGGCAACCCGGCCCGTGAACAAACTCGATCTCCGGCGGCAACAGCCGGTCGATGCCGAACTTGAAAATAGCGTGGGTATGCCCGCCGCACACTTCCATCAGTTGCAGCGGCCGCGTCTTCCACTGCGGCATGTCGTCAACCAGCGCCTGAATGCGCTGCAACAGCGCCTTCGCCAGCTCAGGGTCGCGAAATTCATCAACGTACTGCATAAATGGCTCCGGTTTGCCTGACTTCATCCAGCTCCAGCCCGACCGCCTGCATGGATTGCAGCGCCGCCAGCGTCTCCTGCGCTTCCTGCTCGTCCAGCAGGCTCATGGCGAAACCGACGTGCACCAGCACCCACTGCCCCACCAGTTCCGCCGGGTCGCCTTCGCATACCAGCGCGATATTCACCTCGCGCTGCACGCCGCAGACATCCACCCGCGCCGGGTAATGCAGATCCGGCCCGACGGCCACCACTTTTCCGGGAACGCCCAGACACATGATTAGGCTCCTGATAACAGCGACGGTTGTGATGGCGTCGGCGCCAGTTCGGCACCCAGCGACTGCGCTTCCAGCCACGCCAGCCAGGCTTCCATCCCCTCACCGGTGCGGGCGGACAGCGCAATCACCTCGATTTGCGGGTTGACGCGGCGCGCGTTGGCGACGCAGGCTTCCAAATCAAAATCCAGGTACGGCAGCAGGTCGATCTTGTTGATGATCATCAGCGAGGCGGCGGCGAACATATGCGGATACTTGAGCGGCTTGTCTTCCCCCTCGGTCACCGACAGCACCGCGACCTTGTGGCGCTCGCCCAGATCGAAACCGGCCGGACACACCAGATTGCCGACGTTTTCGATAAACAGCAGGCTGTGTGCCGGCAGTTGCAGCCGGTGCATGGCGTCATGCACCATCTGCGCATCCAGATGGCAGCCTTTGCCGGTGTTGACCTGAATCGCCGGAACCCCGGTGGCGCGAATGCGTTCGGCATCGTTGGTGGTTTGCTGGTCGCCCTCGATCACCGCGCACGGCACACGTTCGCGCAGCAGGTGCAACGTACTGGTCAATAAGGTGGTTTTGCCGGAGCCGGGGCTGGACACCAAATTCAGCGCCAGAATCCGATCGGCGTCGAAATGCTCGCGGTTGTGCGCCGCCAGTTGGTTGTTTTTGCTCAGCACATCCATTTCGATTTGCAACAGGCGCTGCTGACCGATCCCCGGCGCGTGAGTGCCCGCCGCGCCTTGCCCGTAATGCAAATGCTGATCCTGTTCCACCGGCTGAAAGCGTTCTTCCGGCCGGACATGATCGTGTGTGTGGTGATGATCCGCGTGGTCATGATGTTCATGAGCATGATGATCATGCGCGTGACGCGGTGCCTGCGGGCGGGCCACGCCGTGGTAATGATGATGCACATCGCCGTGATGATAATAGTAATGGTGATGATGAATGATCACGCCGGGCGCGGCCGGCGCGTCATCATGCTCATGGTGATGATGATCATGTTCATGGTGATGTCCATCGTGATGGTGTTCATGCTGATGCGCATGATGGTGAGGGTGTGAATGGACATGATCATGACTGTGGCTATGTTCGTGGTGGTGGTCGTGAGCATGGGGATGGTCGTGCGAATGAGCCGGCTCATCGCCCTCTATCCGGCGTTCTCCCTCACCACAACCGCATGTGGTACACATTGATACGACTCCTCCGGTCAACCAGACCGTTTTTTCCTGATTGCACGCCGACGGAAAGCGGCGCGCTATTCAATCGCCAGTTGCTTCAGTTGCAGGCTGTCGCCGCTCTCGACGCGCAGACTATGGCTGCCGCAATGCGGACAGCCGCTGTCGTGGTCGGCCACTTCCACCGGCTGGCTACACTCCCAGCACCAGGCCTGCGCCGGTCGCACCGACAGGTGCAACTGACAGCCTTCCGCCAGCGTCTGCCGGCAGACCGACTCGAAACAAAACCGCAACGCGTTCTCTTCAATGCAGGACAGCGCGCCGATTTCCAGCCAGACGCCGGTCACCCGCCGGGCGCCGTGCTGGTGCGCCTGCTGCTCAATCAACTCCAGCGCGTTGTAGCACATGGAAATTTCATGCATCCCGCTGACTCCGGTAACGGCTGAACAGCGCGCGGCGGCCGAGATTTTCGGGCGCGTCGGTGTCGCGCACCGGCAACGACAGCGCCATGCGCGCGCTTTGCTGCGCCAGTTGCAGCGCCTGTCCGGCGTCGAGCGCCGGGTCCAACGGCGACATCAATGAGCAAGACAGATACTGCTGCCCGTCGTCACTTTCGCTCACCACAAACTTTACGCTGCCGCAGGGCAGGTCCAGCGCCAACCGGGTAGCAAGGTCACGTCGGGGCCACTGCTGCCCCGGCCCCGGCAATACCAACAGACTGAGCATCCACGGCGTCAGCAGGCAGCCGAACCACTGCTGTTCAAACAGGGTAAATCCACAGGCCCGTACCGGAATGCCATTGCGGTAAAACGGCAACAGCCGCATGCGCTCTTGCGCGATACGGCTGAACTCGGCTTCCAGCCAGGCCACCGGACTCTGATCATGCCCCTCTATCCACGCCGATTCTTTGCGCTCACCGGGTATTGCGGGCGGATTATGGCTGCCGTCGTATGGCGAAGCGGGAAAAATGTCACTCACCACACACCTCCTGCGCGGTTTTCTCCGTCACCGCGACGCCGCTCTGACGTAGCGCGGCGATGATATGCCGCAACGCCGGTTCCAGCGCGCGGGTAACGGTATCGGACAGGCCGATGCCGGAATCGAGCGCTTCCGGCTCCACCCCCACCAGCGTTAGCTGGCGGGGAAATTCGCCGGTTAGCTGCAACGCCATCAGCACATCGGCCAGCCCCAACTGGTGCGGGGAGATTTTGCGGGTAAACAACGCCGGCACCTCGCGGTCGCGCAGCACCGTCACACTGCCCGGCGTCTGACCGGTCAGCACCGCGTCGGCCACGATCAGATGATCGCGCCCGGCCATGCACTCCATCAGCTCCATGCCGCAGGTACCGCCGTCCACTACCTCAATGGCGGGCGTGCAGTCGAACCGCTGTTCCAGCCGTTCCACCAGCCGTACCCCAACCCCTTCGTCACTCAGAAGAATATTGCCGATCCCCAGCACCAGTATGTTCATCACAGCACCTTCACCCGGGTGACTTCATTGCCATTGACGGTATCCACCACATGCACCGCACAGGACATGCACGGGTCGAAGGAGTGGATGGTGCGCACCACTTCCAGCGGCTTGTGCGGGTCCGCCACCGGCGTGCCCACCAGCGACTGCTCGTACGGGCCAGGCTTGTCGTCGCCGTTACGCGGACAGGAGGTCCAGGTGGACGGCACCACCGCCTGATAGTTGGTGATCTTGCCGTTTTTGAACACGATCCAGTGCGACAGCATGCCGCGCGGCATCTCGCCGAAGCCCACGCCGTGGAATTCGGTGTCGGGTGAAAAGTCCGGCTTGATGAAGGTCTGGTGATCGCCTTTGCCGATGTTGTCGACCAGCGCCTGCCACTGCTGAGCCAGCGTGTCTTTCAGTACGCAGCAGTGCACGGTGCGGCCAATTACCCGGCCCAGCGTGGAGTGCAGGTGTTTCTCTTCCAGTTGGTGACCGCTGAGCGTCTTATAAGCGGCTTTTACCTGCTCGAAGTGGGCCAGCGTGTCTTTATGCTTCGCAGCCAGCCCGCACAGCAGCCAGGCCAACGGCCCCACTTCCACGGTTTTGCCGTAGAACGTCGGCGATTTCACCCACGAGTACTTGCCGTCTTCATGCCAGCCGGTGTAGTTCGGCCGGGTCAGCCCTTCCCACGGCGCCAGCGACTGATCGTCCTGATACCAGGCATGTTTGCCGCTCTCGCGGATACCGTCGATCAGGAACTTATCGCTGTGGCTGGTGATCGGCCGGTAGCGCGACAGATCGCTGTTTTCGATATATCCGCCCGCCAGCAGGAAGCTGCCGTTTTTGTTGTCGGTCGGCAGCTCCGGCACGCTCAGGTAGTGATCGGCGCCGCGCCCCAGCGTCAGCCACTGCGGGTAGTGGGCGGCGATCACCGCGCAATCCACCTTGTAGACCTGCTCGATAAAATCGCCCAGCCGGTCGATGAAACTTTTCACGTACATCAACCGTTCCAGATTGAGCACGCTCGGCGCGTCCAGATTGATCGGGTTAGCCACGCCGCCGACCGCCAGATTCTGGATGTGCGGCGACTTACCGCCCAGAATCGCCACGATGCGGTTGGCGTCGCGCTGGCACTCCAGCGCCTGCAAATAGTGGGCGACGGCAATCAGGTTCACTTCCGGCGGCAGCGACATCGCCGGGTGGCCCCAGTAGCCGTTGGCGAAAATACCCAACTGACCGCTGGCGACCAAATCCTTCAGTTTCTGCTGTACCTTGGTGAACTCGGCGGCGGTATTCAGCGGCCAGTCGGACAGCCCTTTGAGCAGCGCCGCCGCTTTCTGCGGATCGGCTTTCAGCGCCGAGGTCACATCCACCCAGTCGAGCGCCGACAGCTGATAAAAGTGCACGATATGGTCGTGGATGCTGTGCGCCGCCAGGATCAGGTTGCGGATGTACTGGGCGTTGACCGGCACGTTCAGGCCGAGCGCGTTTTCCACCGCGCGCACCGAGGCGATGGCGTGCACCGTGGTGCAAACACCGCAGATACGCTGCACGATCATCCAGGCATCGCGCGGGTCGCGCCCTTTGACGATCTCTTCCATGCCGCGCCACATGGTGCCGGATGACCAGGCTTTGGTGACCTTGCCGTTTTCAATTTCGCAATCAATGCGCAGATGCCCTTCGATACGGGTAATGGGATCAATGGTGATGCGTTGGCTCATGCTTTACCTCAGCCTGATGATGCGTATGTTCGCCTTTCAGCGCGGGCAGTACCGGCAGCAGGCGGATTAACAAGATGTAGGCGCAGACCTCAATGGCGACGAAGCCAATGGAAATCAGGATCTCCTGCGCTTTGGGGAAGTACTGGTAGCCGTTGCCCGGATTGAACGCCAGCAGCGAGTAGCTCAGTCGCCACAACGCCGCGCCGAACAGCATGCTGAGCGCGCTGACGAACAGCCAGCGGGCATCCTGACGGCAGCGCTTCAGCCGCAGCAACACCAGCGGCAGCAGCATCAGGCCGGCTTCACACCAGAACATGACCGAGAACCGGTCGCCGGCGAACAGCAACGCGGTTTTCTGGTGCCAGACGATCTCGCCGAAACGCAGTACCACAAACAGCAGCACCAGCACATGGGCCAGTCCGGTCAGCTTGCGAAACAGCGCCTGTTCGTCCGGCCCGCGCCCTTTCAGCCCGGCCTGCACCATCGAGCCTTCGAAAATCACGATTGAAAAGCCCATGATGAACGCGGTCAGCAGCGACAGCAGCGGCAGCAGTTCATAGCTCTGCCACAGCGGATGCACCTTGTAGCCGGCGGCGATCATCAGCGACCCCATCGACGACTGGTGCATGGTGGGCAGCAGCGCACCCAGCGCAATGATGAAAAACATCACCTTGTTGAGCCGTTTCAGCGACACATGCCAGCCGAAGCGTTCCAGCACCACCGGCGCGAACTCCAGCGCCATCACCCCGATGTAGATGGTCATGCACACCGCGGTTTCAAACAGCACCGAGTTGGTGTTGAAGTAGCCGGGAATGTAGAAGTACGGCAGGTTCCAGTAGCGCCCGACGTCAATGGTGATCGACAACCCGCCCAGCGAATAGCCGAACAGACTGGCGAGCAGCGCCGGGCGTACCAGCGGGTGGTATTCGCCGCGGTTGAACACGTACACCGCCCAGGCCAGCGCCCAGCCGCCGCAGGCGAAACCGGTGCCGACCAGCAGGTCGAAAGCGATCCAGATCCCCCACGGGTAACCGCCGTTCAGATCCGCTACCGAGCCGATCCCCAGCAACAGGCGTTTCACGATCAGGATCGCGCAAATCGCCACCAGCGGAGCCAGCAGCATCACCGGCCAGCTCACCAGCCGCCCGCCCAACGGACTTGCTTTATGCGCCGTCATGAGGTTTCTCCTGTGAGTCGTGCGTCTCTTCCCGCTCGGCGCGGGTATTGCGATGCACCAGCACCGACAACCCGGCCAGCACCGCCAGCGGCAGCACCATCCCCTTGTACAACGTGTGTTGGATGTGCTCCGAACGCGCGCCGGTGGAGAGCGGATCCAGCGCCGGCATCTCCAGGTTCTGGTACGGCACCCCGGCCAGCACCAGCACCTGCGTGCCGCCCGCTTCTTTCTCGCCATAGACATAGCGTTCATAGCTCGGCACGGTGTGCAGGTAGCTGTCCTTACGATCCAGCGTTTGACGTGGATAGGCGTATTCGTCGCCCGGCTTGAGCGCCAGCCGGCGTTTCGCTTCTTCCAGCAGTTGCTCGCGGGTGCCGTAAATCACCGCCCCGGTCGGACACACTTCCACGCATCCCGGCATGCCGCCTTTGTCGAGCCGCGCCAGTTCAGGCTGATTACACAGCTCGCATTTGTGCAGTTTGCCGAGCGGGTTTTCATAGTCGTACTTCGGCACATTGAACGGACAGGCCACCATGCAGTAACGGCAGCCGGTACAGACGCTGGCGTCGTAATGCACCACGCCGGTTTTTGGGTCTTTCTTCAGCGCCGACACCGGGCACACCGATACGCAGTTAGGATCGACGCAGTGCATGCACTGTTTCTTGATGTAGGCATAGCCGTTTTGCGTCTGATCCTTGTTTTTGCCGTCGCCGCTGCGCCACACCTGAATGATGTTGTTGGTGTACGGGCTAAGCTTGTCGTTGTTGGACCAGGTCGCCGCGCCGCCGGCATAGACGGTGCTGTCCGGCTTGTAATCCAGCTTATTGACCTGCTGGCATTTGCTCACGCACGCCTGACAGCCCACGCACAGCGTGGAGTCGTACAGCATGCCGAGCGAGCCGGGAATGGGCGGCCGGTTGGTGGCCGCCGCTTCAGTCGCCAGCGGCGTGCCCGCCAACAGCGCCCCGGCGGAAGCCAGCTTGAAAAAATTGCGTCTGTTCACGGCTTAACCCTCCCGGGATGCGTTGCCGGCGTCCTGCTGTTTTTGCTGGCGACCCAGTTCACGCACCGCCATCAGGCTGACGCCCGCCACCGCCCCCAGCACGCCGCCGATAAGCCCGGTGGCCGTGGCGGAACTGTTGCCGCCTTCCGGGCTGGTGACCGACGGTTTCTCGACCCGCGGCGTCGGGTTTTCCACGTTGGCCAGTTGGAAAATACCCTTGGTAAACCCGATGCCCTCCTCGTTACAGCCATAGCACGGATGACCAATCCCCACCGGCCAGATACCACCACCCACGTCGCAGAATTCCAGCGTCGGGCAGTTGCCGTAGGTTTCCGGCCCCTTGCAACCCAGATGGTAGAGGCACCACCCCTGACGGTGCCCTTCGTCGCCGAACTCTTTGGCGAAGCGGCCGGCGTCGAAATGCGGGCGACGCTCGCAGTTTTCGTGGATCAGTCGGGCATAGGCGAAGGTAGGACGGTTCTGGCTGTCGAGCGCCGGCGCGCGCTGATAGGTGATGATGTGCGCCACGGTCGCCAGGAAGTTGTGCGGATTGGGCGGGCAACCGGGAATATTGATAACGGTTTTGCCCGGCAACACCGCCTGCAAGCTGGCGGCGCCGGTCGGGTTGGAACCGCTGGCCGGCACCCCGCCCCAGGCGGAGCAGGAACCGATGGCGACGATCGCCGCGGCATGCTCGGCGGCAGCGCGGATATGTTCGACAATCGGCTTGCCGGCCACCATGCAGTAAATACCGCCATCTTTCAGCGGGATGGAGCCGTCTACCACCAGTACGTATTTGCCTTTGTACTGCTCGATAGCGCGGTGTTTGTTTTCTTCCGCCTGCTCGCCAAACGCGGCGGAGAGGACTTCGTGATATTCCAGCGAGATAGTATTCAGCAGCAGATTTTCAATGGTCGGGTGGGTGGCGCGCAGCAGGGATTCGGTACATCCGGTACATTCCTGCGCGCCAATCCAGATCACCGGCGGACGCTGGGGGGACGTCAGTGACTGGGCCATTTCTGCGGCGGCGGCCTCTTTCAACCCCATGGTGGCGGCAAGTGCTGCACATAGCTTCATAAAATCACGGCGATTGATGCCGTGATGGGAAAGCATCATATTTTCCCCATTCATTCTTTATTATTCTCCTGTAACCAGGTCGAAGTAACACATTTACGTGTCGGCATAGAATAATGAGGAGAATAACGTCACCGATTTGATCTCTATCAATCGGCCGGGGAATAACCATTTTATTTGTGCGTCTTCTGTGAGGATCTCCGCGACATTTCTTTTTTAAACGCCCGGCATGTCAGATTAAATGAGAAAATATCTCAATGCGTAACAAACGGATAATTTTTTTGTGATCCATAATTGCTTAATCGATTTAACAGCGGCTTATATCAGTTATAATAAAAATATTATCATATTGATTTTAATTGGTTTTATTTGTTTTCTACTTGAGCGGATTTTATTTTTCCATTATTCGCTTGCATTTGCCATCCGCCACCAGTCAATTCAGTTACTTTAGATACTTTACTTTCAAAATCATGATTGCGGGATAATGTCTCTGTCTAAACGAAAGATAAAAGCGCACGCTGCGGTTGTTTTTTATACAAGGTTATTTCTTTCTCTCGCCACGCCTGATTCTTGTCCGTCGCCTTTTTAACATTTCAGGCAATAAAAAAAGCAGCCGACAAGCGACTGCTTTTTTACGAAAGGCAAAACGTTATTGGATTCCGCGGCTGCGCAGATAATCTTCGTAGTTGCCGCTGAAATCAATCACTTTACCCGGGGTGATTTCCACAATACGGTTCGCCAGCGAGCTGACGAATTCACGGTCGTGAGACACGAACAGCAGCGTGCCCTGATACAGCTCCAGCGCCATGTTCAGCGATTCAATGGATTCCATATCCAGGTGGTTGGTCGGTTCGTCCATCACCAGAATGTTCGGTTTTTCCATCATCAACTTACCAAACAGCATCCGTCCCTTTTCACCTCCGGACAGTACCTTGACCTTCTTGCGGATATCGTCCTGAGAAAACAGCAGACGACCCAGCACGCTGCGCACCGCCTGCTCGTCGTCGTTCTCCTGCTTCCACTGGCTCATCCAGTCAAACACGGTGAGATCGCCGTCAAACTCGTACTCGTGATCCTGCGCGTAATAGCCAATACGGACGTTTTCCGACCATTTGACCGTACCGGACTCCGGCGTCAGTTCGCCGACCAGCGTTTTCAGCAGGGTAGATTTACCGATCCCGTTCGTACCGAGAATCGCCACTTTCTCCCCCACTTCCACCAGCATTTTCAGTTGGCTGAACAGCGGGCCGTTATCAAAGCCTTTGGTCAACCCATCGATTTCCAGCGCGTTACGGAACAGTTTCTTGTCCTGATCGAAGCGGATAAACGGGTTCTGACGGCTGGACGCTTTCACTTCTTCCAGCTGGATTTTCTCTATCTGACGGGCGCGGGACGTCGCCTGACGCGATTTGGAGGCATTGGCGCTAAAGCGGCTGACAAACGACTGCAGGTCGGCGATCTGCGCCTTCTTCTTGGCGTTGTCGGCTAGCAGACGTTCACGCGCCTGCGTCGCCGCCGTCATGTACTCGTCATAGTTGCCTGGGTAGATACGCAATTCGCCGTAGTCCAGATCCGCCATGTGAGTGCAAACCATATTGAGGAAGTGACGGTCATGGGAAATGATGATCATGGTGCTGCTGCGCTCGTTCAGCACCTGCTCCAGCCAGCGGATGGTATCAATGTCCAGGTTGTTGGTTGGTTCGTCCAGCAGCAGAATATCCGGATTGGAAAACAGCGCCTGCGCCAGCAATACACGCAGTTTCCAGCCCGGCGCCACCTCGCTCATCAACCCGTAATGCTGCTCCATCGGAATCCCTACGCCCAGCAGCAGTTCGCCGGCGCGCGATTCCGCGCTGTAACCATCCATTTCGCCGTATTTGACTTCCAGATCCGCGACCCGGTAACCATCTTCCTCGCTCATTTCGCTCAGCGCATAGATACGGTCGCGTTCTTCTTTGACTTCCCACAGTTCGGCGTGCCCCATGATCACCGTATCCAGCACGCTGTATTGCTCAAATGCGAACTGATCCTGGCGCAGTTTACCGACCCGCTCATTCGTGTCGATGGCGACATTGCCTGCGCTCGGCGCCAGATCGCCGCCGAGGATCTTCATAAATGTGGATTTGCCGCAGCCGTTAGCGCCGATCAATCCATAGCGGTTACCGCCGCCAAATTTGACAGAAATGTTTTCAAACAACGGCTTACTGCCGAATTGCATCGTAATATTATTGGTTACCAGCACAGCACTTACTCGATTCGGAATGTGATTTGGCGCGCATTATGCCACAAGCGGGAAACAGAATCCCGGCGATTATCGAACGTTTTTTAATCAAATAAGGAATTGATATCCCGCCGTCGCGGCGTCACCGTGCGAGCACGCCTGACGACAGGCACGACAACATCTTGTTAACCGTACATAATGAGCGTTGCCCCAGATCGCAGAAGGAAAGATCAGATGTCGTCACCACGCCGTTTTAAACAGGTCGATGTGTTCAGCCATCATCCCGCCAAAGGCAATCCGCTGGCCGTCATTCTCGACGCCGACGGCCTCAGCGATGAACAGATGCAGGCCATTGCCCGCTGGACCAATTTGTCGGAAACCACCTTTGTGCTGCCGCCGGACGATCCGCTGGCTGATTATCGGGTGCGTATTTTCACCCCGTCGGGAGAATTGCCATTCGCCGGGCATCCGACGCTGGGAACCGCGCATGCGTTGCTGGAATCCGGCCTGAAGCCGCACGTACCACATCAGATGATCCAGCAATGCGGCGTCGGGCTGGTGCCGGTCGCTATCGGCGATGACGGCCAACTCGCGTTTCGCGCGCCGGACGTCACGATGACCGAGCTCGACCCGCAGTATGACGCGTTGCTCGACAGCGCCATCGGGATCCATCGGCGTCATCCAAACTATCGTCCCGTCAACGTGCGGATAGGCATCCGCTGGCTGACGGTAAGGATGGAGAGCGCACGCGCCTGTCTGGACGCGCGCCCGGATGCCACGCATCTGCAACGATTGCAGCAACTCGGCCAGACTGACGGCGTAGTGATTTACGGCCCGCATGACAACGCCAGCCCCACCGATTATGAAGTTCGGGCCTTCTTTGTTATGAATGATGCGGTGGTGGAAGACCCGGTAACCGGCAGCGCCAACGCCTGTATTGCCAGAGTGATTCAGCATAGCCCGTTGCCGGAACAGACGGACCATACGCTCGGTTATCGGGTACGTCAGGGCACCATGTTGTACCGGGATGGTCGGGTCAATATTTCCTACATTGACGGGCAGCCGTGGATTGGCGGCCACAGCAACACCTTGATTAACGGGCATATTACTCTATAACACACGGTTCCGCCCGCTAACGGGCCGCCAGAACAGCGGCCCGTTATTCCTTCAGCAATGCCGTTGCCTTCAAAATAATGTGACTTTCATCACGAAAAAGTTGAAATAGCATTCCTTATCCATTATTATCAAAAACGTGATGAACATCACACAAAACCTCAACCACGATAATGGAGACAGCACATGAACGCATTCATCAATTTCTTCAAAAAACTGGGCGACATCTACGTAAGCTACTGCGAACGCATCGGTTCCATCATCAGCCCGTTTTAACATGAGCGCCGTAGACTAAAAGCCGCCACACTCATCCTGGCGGCTTTAGTTTTTTCAGCCCCTTCCGGCAATATCCCGCAGTTTTCTCCATCCCTGTATCTGATTTCTGGTCACTTCGCTGGCGCGGTTTGGTTCCTCTGCGTTTGCGGCAGCACAATCTCGACATTTTGCATCATTCCCTTATCCTCATGGTCCAGAATGTGGCAATGCAATACGAATTCACCGATATAACGCTGATAGCGGGTTCTCAGCAGAATGCGGTAATAGTTTTGCGGCGTGCTAGTCAACTGGCCGGGCAACAGGTTGGTTTTGACGAAAATCGTGTCTTTCCACTGCCCTTTCAATCCGGCAAACTGGCTGTCGCCATCGGCTTCCGTGACGCCGGGCAGGCTGACATCACGCCCTTGAGGGTCGTAAATCGCGACAATCTGGAACGGATTCACATGGATATGAAATGGATGACTGACGCTGTACGAGCGCAGTTCCCATTCTTGCGACGCCCATAGCGGCAACTTTATATCGATGCGGTTAGGATCATAAGCCTTTATCTGTTTCGGTAACCACACACCGTTAACTTTTTCGACGCCAAAATCGTGACCAATGGCGAAGATGTTTGCTTTATTCGGCTGTGTGCCTCCGGCAAAAAAGACGATTTTCTGTTTTGGCTGACCGGCAATCTCTTCATCACTCACATCCCTTGTATGCGGAGCGAACCGGGTGAGATAGATCTGGTTATCATCACGATTCAGGTCATGAATGATCTCCTGCCGAACCTCCTCCGGCATCAGCTTTTGCGCCGAATAGGTCAGCTTCCGTCGTAAGGCCGGCACAAAATCCTGCACCGCAATATTGTCCGTCCCGGATACGGAAACAAACCCCAGCAAACTGTTGCCCTGAGCGTTACCGGTAATACTGCCGGTCATAGACTGGGATGGCTGGATCATGCAATAACCGCCCGCTTGCGGAAACATCGCCAGCAAATCATAGCGGTACCCCGGCTGTAACGTTACCTTATCCGCCGTCAGCGAATGGGACATGGTTAGTCCATCAGCGGCGACCACCTGGAAAGGCACTTTTTCACCAGAACAGAGTTCGTTAATCAGCGCACCCACGTCCTGACGGCGTAAATTGCCCAGATACGCCTTGCGATGCAATTCGTTAAGACTCTGACCCGCTTTTATCTTACGGAATTCCAGATTGATGGTTTCCCGCACCCCGGCGTGAATCAGCCGCCAGCGCTCTACCTGCCCGGCGGTGGCTTTAAAGGTAGGCAGCACCACGCCGTTGATGCTGGTCCAGCGGCCGGACGCCTGCCAGGTGCCGGGGCCAAACTGATCGTAACTTTCAATCACGCCGGTCTCATTCGGGCGGCACTCCCAGTTGATATTGCCCTGCTTATCCCGCTTCAGCTTCCCGTCCTTTCCTAAACAAGCGTACTGGATCTGCTGGAACAATACGGTGTGCTCAGGGAACGGCTTCTGAGTATCGGGGTCAATCAGCAGTGTATCCAGATCGCCATTCGACGATGCGGTAGGTTTGCGGTCACCGTGAATGATCAGCGCTCCCGCCATGCCGCTGGAAACCTGCAACGCGGTAGAGCCATGCCGGTGTGTGTGATACCAAAGCGTGCCGGCCGGAATATCCTGCGAGAAGTTGTACTGGTATTCAAAGCTGTTGCCCGGATTCACCGACAGCAGCACATTGTCGCTGTTGCCTGCCGGGCTGATCCAGGCGCCGTGGGCATGCAGGTTGGTACCATTAAAGCAGTGAGGCGGATCAAACAGTTTCGATGACGATCTCGAATCGTCCGCCGCTGGTTGTGCCATGCCGGTATGAGTCGGCATCGACATCTTCCCGTTCTCCATCTGATGCGGCTGACAACTGCTATCTACCGGCAAATTGTTCTTAAGCAGGATACGCACCGTATCGCCGGGCATGACATCAATCTGCGGCGCCACAAACGGCGCCCCGATAACCGGCTGCCTGTCCGTACTGCCGGTGTATCCCCGTAAATGCACCTTCTGGAAACGGTTTTGCGACGGATCATAAATTTTCCCATCCACATACCCGACATCCAATTCATAATATTTTTCTCTGTTTCCCTCCTGCACCCCACTAAAATGATTCTGCAATAGCGACCTGGTCAGTCGCTGCAAATGCGGCGGATTTTCAAATAGAAAAGCAGCTTCTTTATTTTCATCCAGCGTCTTCTCATTTTCTGCCGATGGGCCATCGGCATGGCTATCAAATACCACCAATGTCAGCAGGAAAATAAAAATATCCCGACATGTCACTCTGTATCCAACCTTGTCATATGTTGCCATTTCACCATCCCCTTTGACCTAACCCATTTCATTATTCATTGAATTTATTAAATAAAATGACAAACCCTCTTTATTTCGCCAACTTATCGCTGAAGGACTGTAAATAAAAAAAGATCTTGTCATTATTTCCTGACTGGAAACGTCTGGGGGAAGGTAAATAACGCGTTCATTATGGGCAATCAGATATTTTCCTAAACCCATCCAGGACACTGTATCGATATTTTTCTGTAAAAATAGATATCCGATAAGCGATTAAAAAGCAGAGGAATTAAGAACCAGATGCATGATTTGGAAACAGAATCGCGGAGGTGAAAGCGAACAAACAGTAATAGCAAAAAAGCCGCGATAATTCGCGGCTTTCAGTATGCCAAGAGAGGGATTACATCAGTGGCTGCGCCAGTTGCACCAGCGAAATCAGCGGCTGCGGATAGAGGCCCAGCAGCAACACCAACACGGACGAAATCAGTACCACAACACCGCCGGCGGTCAATGCCCAGTTATTCGGCGTATCACGGTTCAGGGTTTGCGGCGCGCTCAGGTACAAACTTATCAAGACACGCAGGTAGTAATACAGACCGATGGCGCTGCCTACCACCACTGCCGCACTCAGCCACCACAGGTGCGCATTCACGCCTACCGCCAGCACGTAGAATTTGCCGAAGAAGCCCAGCGTCATCGGAATACCCGCCAGCGACAGCATCATCACCGTCATCACTGCGGACAGGATCGGCTTATGCCAGAACAGACCGCGGTAAGAGAACAGCGAATCCGCATCCGGACCCCGATACGGGCTGGACATCAGGCTTACGACACCAAACGCGCCCAGGCTGCTGAACAGGTAACCGGCCAGATACACGCCGATGGTTTCCAGCGCCAGTTGCTGAGTCTGCACCGCAATCAGCGCCACCAGCAGGTAACCCAGATGCGCGATGGACGAGTACCCCAGCAGACGCTTGATGTTGCTTTGCGCCACCGCCATCAGGTTACCGAACAGGATCGACGCGAAAGCGATCACGCCCAGCGTGGTGCGCACCGATTCAGCGTCCACCAGCGGTGCGTACAGGAACAAACGCATCATAGCACCGAAGATGGCGATCTTGCTGGCGGTCGCCAGGAAGGTGGAAACCGGCGCCGGCGCCCCCTGATACACGTCCGGCGTCCACAGATGGAACGGCACCAGCGACAGCTTGAAGCCCAGCCCGACCAGCATCATACCCAGGCCGACCAGCAACAACGGCGCATGCAACTGGTGGTCATTCAGGCTTTTGCCGAGACTGGCGAAGCTCAGGCTACCGGAATCGGCATACACCAGCGCCATGCCGAACAGCAGGAACGAGGACGCGGCGGCGGACAGCAGCATGTATTTGATGGCTGCTTCCAGCGAACGCTTCTGACGGAAGGCATAGCCCACCATACCGAACAGCGGCAGGGAAATCAGTTCGATGCCGATAAAGAACGCCGCCAGATGGTTGGCGCTCGCCAGCAGAATGCCGCCCAGCGCGGCAATCAGCACCAGCAGATAGAACTCGTCTTTATTGTCCGGATAGCCTTCCAGCCACGGGTAGGCGAAAGTACTGGTCGCCAGGCTCGCCGCCAGCACCAGGCCGGTGTAGAACATCGAGAATCCGTCCACCCGGATCAGCGGGGTGACATCGGTCGGCCCAACCTGGCCGACCAGATACAGCGATAACAACGCGATGTTCAGGCCGATGACCGTCAGCGTAGCGTTGACAAAATGGTTGCGTCGCCACGCAATGCACAGCATCACAACCACGACTGTCAATCCGACGATTAACAGTGGCGATATCGCGATCAGTTGTTGAGGAGTTATTGTCATGGCGAATTACAGCCCTGTCGTTGAAATTGTTGAACCCTGAACCGATGACGTAAACCATTGCTGGATATTGGCCATCGCCGCGCTGGATGTATCCAGGATTGGCTGCGGATAAACGCCCAGCAGCACCAGCAACACCACCAGCAGCAGAATGAGCGACAGTTCGCGCGCGGTCATCCCCTGCAGCGGCGCGTCCGATTTAGCGGCGCCGTAGAAAGCGCGCTGCATCATCACCAGCGAATAAACGGAAGCGAACACCAGACCGAAGGTTGAGATCACCGTAATCACCGGCACCACCGGGTAGCTGCCGAACAGAATCATGAATTCGCCGACAAAGTTACCGGTCCCCGGCATCCCCAGCGTGGCTACCGCGAAAAACAGCGACAGCGCAGGCAAATAGCGAATACGTCCCCACAAACCGCCCATCTGACGCAAATCGCGGGTATGCAGGCGTTCATACAGCTGACCGCAAATGATGAACAGGCCGGCGGCCGACAGACCGTGGGCAATCATCTGCACCACCGCGCCCTGATAAGCCAGTTGACTGCCGGAATAGATGGCAATCATCACAAAGCCCATGTGCGACACCGAGGTGTAAGCGATAAGGCGTTTGATGTCGGTCTGTTTGAACGCCATCCAGGCGCCGTAGAAGATACCGATAACGCCCAGCCACATGGCGATAGGCGCAAAATCGTGGGAGGCATTCGGGAACAGCGGCAGGCTGAATCGCAGCAGACCGTAGGCCGCGGTTTTCAGCAGGATCCCCGCCAGGTCCACTGAACCTGCGGTCGGCGCCTGACTGTGCGCATCCGGCAGCCAGCCATGCAACGGCACCACCGGCATTTTCACCGCGAAAGCGATGAAGAAGCCCAGCATCAACGCATATTCCAGACCGTAGGACATCGGCGTTTTCAGCAGACGGGAGTAATCGAAGGTCCATTCGCCGGTGGCATTGTGGTGCGCGAACACCAGCGCCAGAATGGCGATCAACATCACCAGACCGCTCGCCTGGGTGTAGATGAAGAACTTGGTCGCCGCCGCGATACGGGTCTTGCCATCCGAGCCTTTGTGTCCCCACAGTGCGATCAGGAAGTACATCGGCACCAGCATCATTTCCCAGAAGAAGAAGAACAGGAACATGTCGATGGCCAGGAAGACGCCAATCACACCGCCGAGAATCCACAGCAGGTTGAGATGGAAGAAGCCCTGATAGCGTTGAATCTCACGCCAGGAACAGAGGATCGCCAGCACGCCCAGCAGGCCGGTCAGCACCACCATCAGCAATGACAGTCCGTCCAGCGCCAGGTGAATCGAGATACCGAAACGCGGAACCCAGTTCAGCACGAACTCCGACTGCCATTGCGGCAGGCCCGTCGGTGTCGCCAGCGAAAAGCTGCCCTGCAGCCACAACTGCAGTGACAGCGCCAGTGTCAGCCCCATGGAGATCAGCGCGATCCAGCGCGGCACGCGAGTGCCAAAACGCTCGAGCTGCCAGCACAGCAGGCCGCCGATAAAGGGGATAAGAATCAGCCAAGGTAGTAGCATGGCGTTTTGTGTCCCTAAATTAAAGAAAACGAAAAACTTGCTGCCTGCGGGGCCACTCATCACCCGGCGCCCCGCCCCTCTGCATTACCGCATCGCTTAGACCAGCAACAGCAGCGCCAGCAACACCACGGCGCCGACCCCCATTGAGGCGACATACCAGCGCACCTGCCCGTTTTCGCTGACGATCAGCGTACGGTTGCCCCAGCGGGTCAGGATGGCCGGAATGTTCATCAGCGCATTGAGCGGGTCACGCTGCAGCAACGTCGCAATAGCCAGATACGGTTTGACGAAGACCTTGTCATACAGCCAGTCGAATCCCCACGCATGGAACCACCATGTCGAGAAGAAACGACCCGGCGCGCTGTTGGCGATGCTCGTCACCAACTGACGTTTGCCCAGCCACAATGCGGCCGCCAGCAGAATACCGGCAATCGCCACCACGCCGGAGGCGATTTCCAGCGTCATGACCTGACCGTGCTCAAGCTCGGTCGTGGCCGGCAGTACGCCGTGCAGCGGCAGCGCAATCTGAGCGCCGACAAAGGTGGACAGCACCAGCAGCACCAGCAACGGCAGGTGATGGGAAATCCCCTTGCCTGCGTGGGCTTTGGTTTTTGCTTCACCATGGAACACGATAAAAATCATCCGGAAGGTGTACAGCGATGTCATGAACGCCCCCACCAGACCGGCAATCACCAGATTAATGTGACCGTTGGCCCAGGCACCGGCCAGAATTTCATCCTTACTGAAGAAGCCGGCGGTGACCATCGGCAACGCCGACAGCGCGGCGCCGCCCACCAGGAAGCAGGCATACACCAGCGGAATGGTTTTACGCAGACCGCCCATCTTGAAGATGTTCTGCTCATGATGGCAGGCCAGAATCACCGAACCGGACGACAGGAACAGCAACGCCTTGAAGAACGCATGGGTCATCAGATGGAAGATAGCGGCATCCC
Organism: Dickeya dadantii NCPPB 898; assembly: GCF_000406145.1. Classification (NCBI taxonomy): domain Bacteria; kingdom Pseudomonadati; phylum Pseudomonadota; class Gammaproteobacteria; order Enterobacterales; family Pectobacteriaceae; genus Dickeya; species Dickeya dadantii. Next base: position 3,223,682 of record NZ_CM001976.1, read on the forward strand.
ATGCCTGCACGCCAAGCGCCAGGAACATGTAACCAATCTGGCTCATTGTCGAATAGGCCAGCACGCGTTTGATATCGGTTTGCACCAGCGCGGCGAAACCAGCCAGCAACAGCGTGACGGCACCCACATTAGCAACCAGATTCAGCACATCCGGCGCCAGCAGGAACAGGCCGTGGGTACGGGCAATCAGATACACGCCCGCGGTCACCATGGTCGCGGCGTGGATCAATGCGGAAACCGGCGTCGGACCAGCCATCGCATCCGCCAGCCAAGTCTGCAACGGCAGCTGTGCCGATTTACCGACCGCGCCACCCAGCAACATCAGCGTCGCCCAGGTGATCGCCGGGGAGCCTTCAGCCAGATGCTGCGGCGCCAGTACCATCAGATCGCGGAAGTTCAGCGTACCCAGCTCGCGGTACAGGATAAACAGCGCGAACGCCAGCAGCACGTCGCCCACGCGGGTCACGATGAACGCTTTCATCGCCGCGGCGCCGTTATTCGGGTTGGTGTAGTAGAAACCGATCAGCAGATAACTGCACAGCCCCACCCCTTCCCAACCGAGGTACATCAGCAGCAGGTTATCCGCCAGCACCAGTACCACCATGCTGGCGATAAACAGGTTGGTGTAGGCGAAGAAGCGGGAGTACCCCTCTTCACCACGCATGTACCAGGAAGCGAACAGATGGATGAAGAAACCCACGCCGGTCACTACCGACAACATAGTCAGCGACAGGCCGTCCAGCGCCAGCGTAACGCCGATGTCGAACTTGCCGACCGTCATCCAGCTCCATAGGTGCTGACTGAAGAAGGTCACCCCGCCAGGCTGTTGCTGGCTGAGAAAATCCACCACGACTCCGCCAGTCACCAGCGCAGCCAACCCAATAGACCCCACACCGACGGTGGCGGAAACATTTTCCGACCAGCGCCCGCGAGAGAAGGCCAGCAACAGGAATCCGATCAGCGGAAACAGAATTGTTAAATAGAGTAAGTTCATCCGCGCATCTCACTGACAGTATCAATATTCAGGGTCTGACGGCGGCGATACAGCTGGAGCAGCAGCGCCAGGCCAATACTGGCTTCGGCCGCGGCCAGCGTAATAGCCAGGATATACATCACCTGACCATCCGGTTGCCCCCAATAGCTGCCGGCGACCACGAAAGCCAACGCCGCGGCGTTAATCATGATTTCCAGACAGATCAGCATGAACAGCAGATTGCGACGAATCACCAACCCGGTCAGCCCCAGCACGAAGAGGATGGCCGCCAGCAGCAAGCCATGTTGTAGCGGAATCATGCGCGTTCCTCCGTTGTTTTCTTGTCGGCATCCTGATCTTTGGCAATCAGCTCTCCGCGCTTGTCTTCACGACCGATGTGGAAAGCCACGACTAAGCCGGCCAGCAGCAGCATCGACGCCAGCTCCACCGCCAGCACATACGGCCCGAACAGGCTGATGCCGACCGCTTTGGCATCAACGATATTGCCGGCGATGTTCTGGCCGGTGACGCTGAGGATCCCTTTGACGATGATCGCCAACAGAATCAGGGACAGCACGCCCGGCCCCACCCATACGCTGGGTTTCAGCCACAGTTTTTCCTGCTCATCGACCGAATTGCCGAGGTTCAGCATCATCACCACGAAGACGAACAACACCATGATGGCGCCGGCGTAAACAATGATCTCCAGCGCCCCGGCGAAATACGCGCCCAGCGAGAAGAACACACCGGCAACCGCCAGTAACGAAACAATCAAATAAAGTAATGCATGTACTGGATTGGTGTGGGTAATGACACGTAACGTCGCCAGTACCGCAATAATCGCAGTCGCATAAAAAGCGAATTCCATGCTTGGCTCCTTAGGGCAGCAGGCCTTTAACGTCAATGGGTTTGGCTTCGTTTTCGGCTTCGCCCTTCTCTTTCCCATCAACAGCCATACCGGCCATCCGGTAGAAGTTGTATTCCGGATATTTACCCGGCCCCGAGATCAGCAGATCGTCTTTTTCGTACACCAGATCCTGACGCTTGAACTCACCCATTTCGAAATCGGGGGTCAGCTGAATCGCCGTCGTCGGGCAGGCCTCCTCACACATACCGCAGAAAATGCAGCGGGAGAAGTTGATGCGGAAAAACTCCGGATACCAGCGGCCATCCTTCATTTCCGCCTTCTGCAGGGAGATACACCCTACCGGGCAGGCCACGGCGCACAGGTTACAGGCTACGCAACGCTCCTGTCCGTCCGGATCGCGAGTCAGCACGATGCGGCCGCGAAAACGCGGCGGCGGATTCACCGGCTCTTCCGGATACATTTTGGTTTCACGCTTTTTAAACGCGTTGGAACCCACCATGCAGATACTGCGTACCTGGGTGCCGAAACCAATCAAAAGTTCTTTCAGTGTCATGGTTTATTCACCCCTATCAAGCGTTGTACAGAATGACCGCGGCGGTCGCCAGCAGGTTCAGCAGCGTCAGCGGCAGACACACCCGCCAGCCAAACGCCATCACCTGGTCATAACGCGGACGGGGCAGCGAAGCACGAATCAAGATGAACATCATCATGAAAAACGCCGTCTTCAGCGCAAACCAGACGAACGGCGGCAGGAAAGGTCCGTGCCAGCCACCGAAGAACAGCGTCACGATCAACGCGGAAACCGTCACGATACCGATGTATTCGCCAACGAAGAACAGACCGAACTTCATCCCGGCGTATTCGATATGGTAACCATCCGCCAGTTCCTGCTCGGCTTCCGGCTGGTCGAACGGATGACGGTGACACACCGCCACGCCGGCGATCGCAAAGGTAATAAAGCCGAAGAACTGCGGGACGACGTTCCACACCGTAGACTGCGCATTGACGATATCGGCCATGTTGAACGAGCCGGCCTGCGCCACCACCCCCATCAGGGACAAACCGAGGAACACCTCATAACTCAACGTTTGCGCAGAAGCACGCACCGCACCCAGCAGCGAGTATTTGTTGTTACTGGACCAGCCGGCGAACAGCACGGCATAAACCGCCAGGCCCGCCATCATCAGGAAGAACAGCACCCCGATGTTCAGATTGGCCACCTGCCAGGTCGGGCTGACCGGTACGATGGCGAACGACAGCAACAGTGAAGTAAAGGCAATCACCGGCGCCAGGGTGAAAATCACCTTGTCGGCGAACGGCGGCGTCCAGTCTTCTTTGAAGAACATCTTGAGCATGTCCGCCACCAGCTGCAGCGAACCGCCCCAGCCCACGCGGTTAGGCCCGTAACGCCCCTGGAACAGCGCCAGCAGACGGCGCTCCCCCATACTCATGAGCGCGCCGCAGCTCACCACGACCAGCAGAATCACGATCGCTTTGCCGACGGTGGCCAGGATGTCCAGTACTTCCGGAGTCAACCAATTCATTGCGCAGCCTCCCGCAGCATTTCAACGGTCGCGCCCGCCAGTACCGGAGCAATCCCCGGAAAGCCCAGCGGCAAACCAACCTGGCCCTGACGCAGCTCAGTGCTCAGACGCACCGGCAGACGCAGCGTCTGACCACCACAGGTGATGTCCAGCAACGCGCCGGCATTGACGCCCAGCAAGGCGGCATCGGCCTGATTCACTACCGCGCAGGCCTGCGGCATACGCTGCTGGATAACGCCGGAACGCTGTGACAACTCGTCGCTGCCGAACAGATTGTAGTAAGGCGCAACCTGCCACTGCCCCTGTTGCGGAGCGAACGGCGCCGGAATCTGGCTGAAATACGCCAGCGAAGCGTCGCCGGCTTCGATCAGACGCACGCCCGGATCGCCGTGGCGCAAATGCCCGCCCACTTCATCCTGGAATTTGTTCCACGCCTGCGGCGAGTTCCAGCCCGGCGCCCAGGCAAACGGTACCTGTTGACGCTCGGCCAGCGGACTGTTGTTCCCTTCCATAGAGAAGGTAAACATGGTGTCACGGTCCTGCGGCTGACGCGGCTCGTGCACGCTGATGTTGGCGCGCATGGCGGTACGACCGCTGTAACGATGCGGTTCGCGCGCCAGTTTCTGCCCGTTGATGCGGAACGAGGCATCCGGCGCCGCGTCTTTGATCGCGGCCAACTGCGGCAACGCGTTAACGCAGGCGTCAATCACGTGGTCCAGTTGCGTCCAGTCCACCTGACGGCTGTTGTAGGTGATATACAGGGAATGCAGCCAGCGCCAGCTTTCCAGCATCACCACTTTGCCGTCGTAGTAAGTCGGGTCATAAACCTGGAAGAAACGCTGAGCGCGGCCTTCCTGGTTGACGAGCGTGCCGTCGCTTTCCGCAAAGCTGGCGGAGGACAGCACCAGGCTGGCCTTGTCCATGATCGCGGTGCGTTGATGGTCCAGCACAATCAGGTTGGCGGCTTTCGCCAGCGCGGCATCCACACGGGCGGCCGGCGCATGACGATACAGGTCGTTTTCCAACACCACCACGCTGTCGGCTTCGCCGGTTTCCAACTGCGACAGCGCTTCATCCAGCGAACCGCCGCCCATCATGGTTACACCGATACTGTTGGCGGAAGCGGCCACAAAGGTGATGCCGACATCCGAACCACGGCCTTTCAGCGCTTTGGCGACGTTGGCGGCGGCGGCGATCACATCATCGCTGCCCGCGTTGGTGCCGGAGATGATCAGCGGCTTGCGAGCCCCCGCCAGCGCCTGAACAATTACGTCCACTTTCTGGCTGAGGTCGGCCGGCAGATCGCTGACCGCCGGCGCGGCATTGTCGAGTGCGTGGGCAATCGCAAAACCGAGTCGTGCCTGCTCAGCCACCGGCGCGCGGTAACTCCAGGCGGCGATATCGTCCAGACGGGTGCTGTCGACGTTGGTGACGAACAGCGGATGTTTGGCGTGCTGACCGATGTTCAGGATCGCCGCAATCTGCCAGTCGGCCACTTTCTGGGCGGCCGCCATTTCACGGGCTTTGCCTTTCACCGCCTGACGTACCGCCAGCGCAATGCGCGCGCCGGTCTGGGTCAAATCTTCTCCCAGCACCAGCACGGCGTCGTAGCCTTCGATTTCACGCAGAGACGGCGTATGCACACCGCTCTCTTTCAGAACTTTCAACATCAGTTGCAGGCGATGTTGTTCCGCCTGTGAGACGCCGGTATAGAAGTTGCCGGCGCCGACCAGTTCGCGCAACGCGAAGTTGCTTTCCACGCTGGCGCGCGGTGAACCGATACCGATCACTTTCTTCGCCTGACGCAGCACATCGGCCGCGCCCTGCAACGCTTGCTCGGCATTCAGCGCAATCCAGTCATCGCCACGACGTTGCAGCGGCTGACGCGGCCGGTCTTTCAGGTTGACGTAGCCATAACCAAAACGGCCGCGGTCGCACAGGAAATAGTGGTTCACGCTGCCGTTATAGCGGTTTTCGATACGACGCAGTTCGCCATAACGCTCGCCCGGGCTGGTGTTGCAACCCACGCTGCACTGCTGGCAAATGCTGGGCGCGAACTGCATGTCCCATTTACGGTTATAACGCTCGGAATGGGTTTTGTCGGTGAAAACCCCGGTCGGGCAGACTTCCACCAGGTTGCCGGAGAATTCGCTTTCCAACACGCCGTCTTCCGGGCGACCGAAATAGACGTTGTCATGCGCGCCGTAAACACCCAGGTCTTTACCGTCGGCGTAATCCTTGTAATAACGCACGCAGCGGTAACAAGCGATACAGCGGTTCATTTCGTGGGAGATGAACGGGCCGAGATCCTGATTGTGGTGCGTACGTTTGGTGAAACGGTAACGACGGAAACTGTGGCCCGTCATTACCGTCATATCCTGCAGATGACAGTTACCCCCTTCCTCACAAACCGGACAGTCGTGCGGATGGTTGGTCATCAGAAATTCCACAATGGTCTTGCGGAACTGCTTTGCCTCGTCATCGTCAATGGCGATATAAGTGCCATCCGACGCCGGCGTCATACAGGACATTACCAGACGACCACGGGTATCTTCCGCGTTCTGGTACTGCTTGACCGCACACAGGCGGCAAGCACCGACGCTCCCCAGCGCCGGGTGCCAGCAAAAGTAGGGAATATCAAGTCCCAGAGACAGACAAGCCTGCAGCAGGTTATCCGCTCCGTCCACTTCATATTCTTTGCCGTCTACATGAATCGTTGCCATAGTCAGCATGCTTCCATAACAGCCCGCCTCAGGCGGGCACTAATCAAAAATTCTGTCTGCGGGATGAATCGGCGTTTAATCCCGGCGTGCTGCTCAACACGCCGGATTGCGCGATTACCAGCGCTGTTTCAGCAGGTTGGGCTGAATGCCGCCAATCGGTTTGGCGTTACTGACAACCTGTCTGGCGATGCCTGCCTCGAATTCGTCCCGGAAATATTTAATGGCGCTCTGCAGCGGTTCGACCGCCCCCGGCGCGTGGGCGCAGAAGGTGTTGCCCGGCCCCAGGAAACGGCACAATTGCTCCAGCGTTTCAATGTCGCCCGGCTGCCCTTCCCCACGCTCCAGCGCACGCAGAATCTTCACGCTCCACGGCAGGCCGTCGCGGCATGGTGTACACCAGCCGCAAGACTCGCGGGCGAAGAACTCTTCCAGATTGCGCGTCAGCGATACCATGTTGATTTCATTGTCGACCGCCATCGCCAGCGCCGTACCCAGACGGCTACCGGCTTTGCCGATGTTTTCGAAATCCATCGGCAGATCCAGATGCGCATCGGTCAGGAAGTCGGTACCGGCACCGCCGGGCTGCCAGGCTTTCAGCGTCAAGCCATCGCGCATGCCGCCAGCGTAATCTTCCAGAATTTCACGGGCGGTGGTGCCAAACGGCAGCTCCCACAGGCCCGGATTTTTCACCCGACCAGAGAAGCCCATCAGCTTAGTGCCGGCGTCTTTGCTCTTGCCGGCCGACAATCCCTGATACCATTCCACACCATGCTCGATGATGGCCGGCACGTTGCACAGCGTTTCCACGTTGTTTACGCAGGTGGGTTTACCCCACGCGCCGGCGGAAGCCGGGAACGGCGGTTTGGAGCGCGGATTGGCGCGACGGCCTTCCAGCGAGTTAATCAGCGCCGTTTCTTCGCCGCAGATGTAGCGACCGGCGCCGGTGTGCACAAACAGCTCGAAATTAAAGCCGGTGCCCATAATGTTTTTGCCAAGCAGCCCCGCCTCTGTCGCTTCAGCGATAGCACGGCGCAAATTAGCCGCCGCCTCAACGTATTCACCGCGCAGGAAGATATAACCGCGATAGGCTTTCAGCGCATAAGCGCCTATCAGCATGCCCTCCACCAGCAAATGCGGCATCTGCTCCATCAGCAGGCGGTCTTTGTAAGTGCCCGGCTCCATCTCATCCGCGTTACACAGCAGATAGCGGATATTCATGCTTTCGTCTTTCGGCATCAGGCTCCACTTGAGACCCGTGGAGAAACCCGCACCGCCGCGACCACGCAGGCCAGCATCCTTGACCAGAGTCACCACCTCATCCTGCGCCATGCCGGTCAGCGCCTTTTGGGCACCGGCATAACCGTTCTTGCTGCGGTATTCGTCCAGCCATACCGGCTGTTTGTCCGCGCGCAGACGCCAGGTCAGGGGATGCTGTTCAGCCGTCAGAACAATGTTTTTACTCATTGATACTGCTCCAGTAACGAATCGATATCATCAGGCTTCAGCTGACTGTGGGTGTCCTCGTCGATCATCATGGTCGGCCCCTTGTCGCAGTTCCCCAGACAGCAAGTCGGCAGCAGCGTAAAGCGGCCGTCAAATGTGGTCTGGCCGGGCTTGATATTCAGCTTTCTCTCCAGCGCCGCCTGGATCCCCTGATAACCGGTGATATGGCACACCACGCTGTCGCAGTAACGGATCACATGGCGCCCTACCGGCTGACGGTAAATCTGGCTGTAGAACGTCGCCACGCCTTCCACGTCGCTGGCAGGAATGCCGAGCACCTCGGAAATGGCGTCAATCGCGCCATCCGGCACCCAGCCACGGTGCTTCTGCACAATCTTCAGCGCTTCAATAGACGCGGCGCGCGCATCTTCGTAGTGGTGTTTTTCATGCTCGATAGCGTCGCGCTCTGTGTCGCTTAACACAAAAATATCGCTGGCGGCCTGCGCCGGAGCATCGATCGAATCCTGAGTGTTGTTATGTTCGTGCATAATTAGCGGTCCACATCTGACATGACAAAATCAATACTACCGAGGTATACGATCAGGTCGGATACCAGGCAGCCGCGAATCACCGACGGAATCTGCTGCAGATGCGGGAAGCTCGGCGTGCGGATACGGGTTCGGTAGCTCATGGTGCTGCCGTCACTGGTCAGGTAGTAACTGTTAACCCCTTTGGTGGCCTCGATCATCTGGAATGATTCGTTAGCCGGCATCACCGGCCCCCAGGAAACCTGCAGGAAGTGGTTAATCAGCGTTTCAATGTGTTGCAGCGTGCGCTCTTTCGGCGGCGGCGTGGTCAGCGGATGGTCGGCTTTGAACGGACCTTCCGGCATATTTTTCAGGCACTGTTCCAGAATACGCAGACTTTGGCGCAACTCTTCCACTTTCAGCATCACACGGCTGTAGCAGTCGCTGACGCCATCGCCCACCGGCACTTCAAAGTCGAAGTTTTCATAACCGGAGTAGGGCCGTGCTTTACGCACGTCGAACGCAATGCCGGTAGCGCGCAGACCGGCGCCAGTCACGCCCCACTCCAGCGCTTCTTTAGCGTTATAGGCAGCCACGCCTTGTGAACGCCCTTTCAGGATGCTGTTTTGCAACGCCGCCTTGACATAGGTATCCAGACGTGCCGGCATCCAGTCGAGGAATTCACGCAACAAACGTTCCCAGCCGCGCGGCAGATCGTGCGCCACGCCGCCGATACGGAACCAGGCCGGATGCATACGGTAGCCGGTAATCGCTTCCACCAGATCGTAGATTTTCTGACGATCGGTAAAGGCGAAGAACACCGGCGTCATCGCGCCGACGTCCTGAATGAAGGTACTGATGTACAGCAGGTGGCTATTGATACGGAACAGTTCGGACAGCATGACGCGGATAACGTTCACGCGCTCAGGCACCTCAATACCGGCCAGTTTTTCCACCGCCAGTACATACGGCATTTCGTTCACGCAGCCGCCGAGGTATTCGATACGGTCGGTGTAAGGGATATAGCTGTGCCAGGACTGGCGCTCACCCATTTTCTCCGCGCCGCGGTGGTGATAGCCGATATCCGGGATACAATCGACGATCTCTTCGCCGTTAAGCTGCAGAATGATACGGAAAGCACCATGCGCGGACGGGTGGTTCGGCCCCAGGTTCAGGAACATGAAGTCTTCGTTGTCGGTACCGCGCTTCATCCCCCACTCTTCCGGTTTGAAAGTCAGGGACTCCATCTCCATGTCTTCACGCTGTTTGGTCAGCACGAACGGATCGAATTCGGTGGCGCGCGCCGGGAAATCTTTGCGCAGCGGATGCCCCTGCCAGGTCTGCGGCATCATGATGCGCGTCAGGTGCGGGTGCCCTTTGAAGGTAATACCAAACATGTCCCACACTTCACGCTCGTACCAGTTGGCGTTGGGGAACAGTTTGATCAGGGTCGGCATGTTCAGATCGTTTTCCGACAACGCCACCTTCAACATGATGTCGCGGTTGCGCTCAATCGAAATCAGGTGATAGAAAACGGTAAAATCGGCATCCGGCAAGCCCTGGCGGTGGGTACGCAGACGCTCATCCACGCCATGCAGGTCATGCAGCATCACATAGGGTTTAGGCTGCTTTTTCAGAAAAGCCACTACGTCCAGCAGTTGCTCACGTTTCACCCAAACCACCGGCAGGCCGGTGCGGGTTGCCTGAACGGTAAATGCTTCCGGTCCAAAACGGTTACACAGCTCGCTGACGACCGGATCATCCTGATGATCTCGGGTTTGCCACGCAGGCAGAGCGACATCGTGCGTCGTTAAATCTGTCATAAATTATGTCACCACAGTAAACGTGCTATTTCTGTGACTGATAATGGCTACACACGATTTATCGTGATATGAATTTATCGTGATCTTACGTAGCCACTACAGCCTTCACTCACAGGGTCAAATCTCATCAGGAGAACGCAGATTGGTTACCGCAATGCGTTCTCCACGTTTACGTTCGCGCTCGGATTGCATATTGGCGCGGTAAACCCCCTGATCGCCTACCACCCATGACAGAGGGCGGCGCTCCTTACCGATGGACTCTTTCAGCAGCAACAGCGCCTGCATGTAGGCTTCCGGACGCGGCGGACATCCCGGGATGTACACATCAACCGGCAGGAACTTGTCCACGCCTTGCACCACGGAATAAATATCGTACATACCGCCGGAATTCGCACAGGCCCCCATGGAAATTACCCATTTCGGCGCCAGCATCTGGTCGTACAAACGCTGAATGACCGGCGCCATTTTCAAAAAAGGCGTACCGGCCACGACCATGAAATCCGCCTGACGTGGTGAGGCGCGGATAACTTCGGAACCAAAACGCGCAACGTCATGCACCGAAGTAAACGACGTCGCCATTTCCACGTAGCAGCAGGAAAGACCGAAGTTATAAGGCCACAGGGAATTGCTGCGCCCCCAGTTGACCATGCTGTGCAGCGACTGTTCGAGGTTGCCCATGAAAACGCTGCGATTGACATGCTGTTCAAGCGGATCGCTGACAATCTCTTGCTTCTGGAGGGGGTAACGGTCGTTCTCACCGTCCGGGTCAATGCGGGTGAGCGTATAATCCATCTTCTAAATGCCTCGCTATTTACTGCTGATGAGTGTTGGGGGTCTGAGCCACGACATTGGATTTCACGACTTGTCTTTTGGAACGCGAAGGCGTCCAGTCCAACGCGCCGATACGCACCAGATAGATCAAACCAGCCAACAACACCAAAATGAAAATTGTGGCCTCGACGAAGCCTATCCAGCCGCTCTCCCGTATAGATACGGACCAGGCATAGAGATAGAGGGCTTCAACGTCGAAAATAACGAAAAACATGGCGACCAGGTAAAACTTGGCGGAGAGGCGCAACCGCGCGGAACCAACGGAATCGATACCCGATTCATAAGGAATATTTTTGTGTCTGGCCCGGGCTCTGCCTCCCAACAGGAAGCCGCCGAGCAACATAAAGCCGCAGAGACCTACAGCAACGATAACGAATAGCGCAAAAGCCCAGTGATGGGCGAGGACTTCAGTAGTTGTTGACATACTCTTGCTTACTCATCAAAAGTGATCAGACACCTGCTCTTTTGTCGGCAGTTCGTCGCCACATCGATTAAAAGGAAGGATTTTTCGCCACAAAAACGCCACAACTTATAAGGTTAAGCAGCTGTTTAATGAGGCCTGATTCCCTGTTATGTAACCTTATTTTCAACGCCACTAAAAATAACAGCACATTACTTTACATGCACGCAGTTTCGTTAACATTTTGTGTGCAACACGTTGACTAAATCGAGTCAGTCGACCGCTTCACGTTAACGATTCCACCCGCGGAAAGCCCTTATTGGTAGGGTGACTATACCATTTTCGGCAAGAATTCCTGTTCCCCCATAGGGTTAATAGGGGTATTTTTTGATCCAGGGCACACTTTTTTCATTTATGTTAGTAAAAAAATTGCGTCGATTGCTCAACCATTAACCTTTTCATTCGATCAACATGGCTTTAAAAAAATAGAAATGCAGTTTTAATAAAAAAAGAACACAAACAGCGTATTAGGCAAAGAGAGTTCAAAGGAAGTATAGAAGTGAACAGACAAACCGTGGTGGGAAAATCAACATGGAAAAGACTGACTGAAGGATGAAAACCTAAGCCGTAGCGGGGCCTTTCACCCCGCTACGCTCGTACTCAGGTAATATCTTTTAATGATTCATCTGTCGGCGGTTCCCGCAGCTCGCTTTCGGTCCCGGTGCTAACCGGCAGCAAATGCGAACGGGTGCCGGACTCGATAGCGCTGAAAATGGCATTGGTCAGATCGTTGTCATGATCCGGATTCCTGCACAGGTAATAACGCGTATCAGGCAGTTTCGGCAAGCCTTCTTCTTCACCCAACACGCGCAGTTCCGGACTCATCATTTCTACCGAACGCACGGTAATCCCAAGACCGGCTTTTACCGCCGCGCGTACTGCGGACAGCGTAGAAGCGACATAAGAGATCTTCCACGGAATACCGGCGGCGGTCAGTTGATCCAGCGCCAGTGCGCGGAACGGACTCGGTTCATCCAGCACCACCAGCGAAACGGTCTCTCCCGGCTGATACTGATAATCAGCCGAGCAATACCATAACGTCGGTGACGTGCGCAGCAACACATGCGGCAAATCGTCGCTGTTGGACGTAGTAATGACCAGATCAATTATCCCCTGCTGCAGCATATCCGTCATTTCTGCGCTGCGTTTGATACTGACGGCGATCGACAGCTTCGGGAACACGGTGGTGACGCGTTGCAGGATGAAAGGCAGAATGGTATCCGCCGTATCATCAGACGCGCCGATAGTCAGGGTGCCCTGAATATCGCTATACATCAGCGAGGCGCAAGCCTCATCGTTAAACTGCAGGATTTTTCTGGCATACCCAAGAAACTGGATACCGTGCTCGGTCAGCAGCTTGTTTCGCCCGTGGCGGGCAAACAGCTCCTTACCAATTAACTGTTCCAGACGCTGCATCTGCTGGCTCACTGCCGACTGTGTTCTGCACACAGCCACAGCGGCGGCTGCAAACGTGTTCAAATCTGCAACAGCGACGAACGTTCTCAACAGATCGAGATCAAGATTGAGGACAGGGCGACTTGTATTTGTCATACGGTTCTTCACTTATCTATTTTAATTTTTAACAAACATACCTGGTGTTGATGTTGATGCCCCGGCAAGGGCCGGACGCACAATATAAGACGGACAGTATCGCAGACGAACGGTTACGGCAAAAGGCCATGTATATTCCTTTCTCCGAATCGCCTCTTCCCTCAAGCCTCCTTATTTAAGCATCTTATTACGTAATCAGACTTTCAAAAAGAACCTCTTTATTTATTTTAGATAATAAAATAAAAACCAAAAAAAAACCAGCCATCTCATCTCGCCGGAAAATTACAATCAAGAGATATAAGATTTTGATTGCGCTTACGTTACGATGCGCACTCATCAAAATATACGACATCTCTTATTTTTCACTTTTAACGCATACTTTGTGCATCATTGATTCTCTGATTGCTTGAAAAAGACATTACGTTTAAAACATCAGCAAATTCTTAAATCGCGCCATCCAATTTGAAATCCTGTTTTAATTCAACCATAAAAACCATCAATCCACCTGATGAATCCACTTCCCTATCCTTTCACTTCATCAAAGATAGCCATCAGACCGAATCCGGCGCCGCTCACATGCAAATACATTTAATACAGTAAGTTACTATCACTGCATGACTTAGTTTTTATGTAAAGATTAATATTATTTTGTAAATTTGTTAAATAACACGCAAGGATATCACATGTAACATAAATTTTCATGAAGTTACGCGAGGGCACTCTCTCCAGCCCCAAAATTATCTTATGAGCAGTGAGATATACCCTGCCTTTTTTATTCTTACTCCATTTTTTCCGCTATTCGTTTAAATAACTCTGTTTTTTTATTATCAGCAAGTTGGCTGCATTTTATTTTTTTGCGGACAAAATACCGTTCTCCCATTTCCCCAGAGAGAAACATTTGCTTGCTCTTCTGCCATTACCGTATTTAAAAAAAGGGTTTTTATAACCCTCAAGGCAGCGATCATTTTATGATACCGGTTTCAGCGTTTGAATCAGGTATAAAAAATACGTCAATTGCTTCGGAGATTATTCCTTTCGACCACCGTCTGAACATGATTAATGCTTCGTCATGCGATCAGGATGGATAAATTACCGACGCCAGAGGCTGTTTTATGGAGCTCGCTCTCAGTATCGGGCCGGAAATCGAAAGCACCATCACACTTTAATCACACATCATTAACAATGATGTTGTTTATCGCTCTGGCTCCGATCGCTATCTGGAACCAGCTTCACAGCTATAGTAATGATTCTTCAAAACACACGGCGGGAAGAGTACATTAGATGGGTTAGGCGATTACTCATCAGGAATGGGATCCTGTAAAAGGTTTGTTAAATGTCACCAATAGAAAAATCGAAAAAACTGGAAAACGTTTGTTACGATATTCGTGGTCCAGTACTAAAAGAAGCAAAACGGCTGGAAGAAGAAGGCAATAAGGTACTCAAACTGAACATCGGCAACCCGGCGCCTTTCGGGTTCGATGCGCCGGATGAAATTCTGGTGGATGTCATCCGCAATCTGCCGACTGCGCAAGGCTACTGCGACTCCAAAGGGCTCTATTCCGCCCGCAAAGCCATCGTACAGCACTATCAGGCCCGCGATATGCGCGACATCACGCTGGAAGACGTCTACATCGGCAACGGTGTTTCCGAACTGATCGTCCAGTCGATGCAGGCGTTGCTGAATACCGGTGACGAAATGCTGGTACCGGCACCGGATTATCCGTTGTGGACCGCGGCCGTGTCGCTTTCCAGCGGCCATGCCGTGCATTATCGCTGTGACGAAGAGTCAGGCTGGTTCCCGGATCTGGATGACATTCGCAGTAAGATCACTCCTCGCACCCGCGGGATCGTGATCATTAACCCCAATAACCCTACCGGGGCGGTATACAGCAAAGAACTGCTGCTGGAAGTGGTTGAGATTGCCCGTCAGCATAGCCTGATTATTTTTGCCGACGAGATTTACGACAAGATCCTCTACGATGACGCCCAGCATCATTCTATTGCTGCGCTGGCGCCTGATCTCTTAACCGTCACCTTCAACGGTCTGTCCAAAACCTATCGCGTAGCCGGATTCCGTCAGGGCTGGATGGTGCTGAACGGACCGAAAAAACACGCTCGCGGCTACATTGAAGGGCTGGAGATGCTGGCGTCGATGCGTCTGTGCGCCAACGTGCCGATGCAACACGCGATTCAGACGGCGCTGGGCGGTTACCAAAGCATCAGCGAATTCATTCATCCAGGCGGACGTCTGTACGAACAGCGTAATCGCGCCTGGGAATTGATCAACCAGATTCCCGGCGTATCCTGCGTTAAACCGAGCGGGGCGCTGTACATGTTTCCCAAGGTCGACGCCAAACGCTTCAACATTCATGACGACCAAAAGCTGGTGCTGGACCTGCTGCTGCAGGAAAAAGTACTGCTGGTGCAAGGTACCGCGTTCAACTGGCCGGAGCCGGACCACCTGCGTATCGTCACCCTGCCGCGTGTGGACGAGCTGGAAATGGCGATCAACAAATTCGGCCGCTTCCTGGAAGGTTATCACCAGTAGCCGGATCGACGTCCGGTACCGCTTTGGTGCCGGGCATCTCTTTCTTCCGTTGTGCTTTCTTCTTTTTCCGCCATCGCGTTCCGGCCTGATTTGCTTCTTGCTGTCCGAGCCGCCACAATGAATCCCTATTGCTGTACACCGAGAGACACTTATGGTTCAAAGTCACTTCTTCGCCCATTTATCCCGCCTGAAACTGATTAGCCGCTGGCCGCTGATGCGCAATGTCCGGACCGAAAATGTCTCCGAGCACAGCCTGCAGGTGGCGTTTGTCGCTCATGCCCTCGCGGTGATCAAAAACCGCAAATTCAACGGCAACCTCAATGTGGGCCGCATTGCCCTGCTGGCGATGTACCATGACGTCAGTGAAGTGCTGACCGGCGACATGCCCACCCCCATCAAGTATTACAACGCGCAGATTGCCCACGAATACAAAAAGATCGAAAAGATTGCCCGCCATAATCTGATTGCGATGCTACCTGCCGAACTGCAGCAGGATTTCAGCCCGCTGCTGGATGAATCCCATATCAGCGAAGAAGAGCACGCCATCGTGAAACAGGCGGATGCGCTTTGCGCGTACCTGAAGTGTCTGGAAGAACTGTCGGCCGGCAATAACGAATTTTTGCTGGCCAAAGCCCGGCTGGAAAAAACGCTCCAGCAGCGCCAGAGTCCGGAAATGGACTATTTCATGACGGTGTTTATTCCAAGCTTCAGCCTGTCGCTGGATGAAATCAGCCAGGAGTCGCCGCTTTAGTCAGCCTCCGCCTGTGGCGCCGCGCGCAGCCTGGCGGCAGCTCAGTCAGGCTGTGCAGGTGTATCGACGCTCAAAATGGGTACAGCCACGGCACCATCACCACGCTGACGCCCATCACCAACAGCGTGAACGGCACCCCAACCCGAACAAAATCACTGAAACGATACCCGCCGGGCGCCAGTACCAACGTATTCACCGGCGAAGAAACCGGCGTCATAAACGCGGCAGAAGCGGCAATGGCGATAATCATCGCAAAAGGATACGGCGAAACCTGCATCTGCTCCGCCGCCGCGATGGCAATCGGTGCCATCAGCACCGCCGTCGCCGTGTTGGAAATGAACAACCCCGTCAGCGCGCACAGCAGGAACAAGCACACCAACATCATATGTGGACCGGCATCGCCGCCGATTTCCATCAACCCTTTGACGACCAATGCTACGCCGCCGGTTTGCTGCAACGCCAGCGCAAACGGCATCATGCCCACAATCAGGATCAGGCTCGGCCAGTGCATGGCACGGTAGGCGCTTTCCATGTCGATGCAGCGAAACTGCCCCATCAACAGGCAGGCGATCAGCGCGGCGATGGCGTTAGGGATTTCATCGGTAAGCATCATCGCCACCATCAGCGCCAGACAAAACAGCGCATGCGGCGCCTGATTGCTGGCTGGCGCCACTTCATCCACTTCCGCCGGCAGGTTGAGCACAATAAAGTGGTGCTTGTGCTGGTGTAGCAGACGGATATTTTTCCAGTCGCCGATCACCAGTAAAATATCCCCCAGCTTTAACGCTTCATCAGCCAGCGTGCCTTCCAGCGCCTCGCCGTCCCGGCGAATGCCCACCACCGTCAATCCATAGCGGCTGCGAAACGACGCCTCCTGCAACGTTTTGCCCAACAGTCCGGAATCAGGGATCAGCGACACTTCCGCCATCCCCACATCCCGCGCCTGTTCAGAGAAATACTCACCGCGCAGCACCATCGGCTCCAGGCGCTGGGTGGCGCAGAACTCGCGCAGATCCACGTCTGATGCCGACATATCGATCAACAGCACATCATTCAGGCGCAATTCGCTATTGCCGCTGACGCTCACCATAATGCGCCGGAATTTCTGCCAGCGCTCAATCCCCACCACGTTGGCGCCGTAGCGCTGGCGTAATTGCAAATCATCCAGCCGCTGACCAATCAGCGGCGAGCCGGTGCGAATCGCCAGCCGGCGCGCGCGTCCGGTCAATCGATATTCCCGGATCAGGTCACGAAACGTTTTGCGCTTCCACCCTTCCTTGGGGTTATCGCTGTCCGTCACGGTCAGCCAAAAACGGGCCACCAGCATATACGCGATACCGATCAACAACACCACCACGCCAATCGGCGTGACGCTGAAAAAGCTGAACCCGGCCATGCCGGTACGCATCAGTTCACTGCTGACTACCATATTCGGCGGGGTCGCCACCAGCGTCATCATGCCGCTGATCAACCCGGCGAAAGCCAGCGGCATCATCAGGCGGGCCGGGGTGGTTTTCATTCGTGCGGCGACGTTCAGCACTACCGGAATAAAAATAGCCACCACGCCGGTCGAACTCATGAAAGCGCCCAGCAGCGCTACGGTGCACATCAGCAGAATCAGCATACGGGTTTCGCTCTGGCCGGCCACGCGCATCAACCAGTCGCCGACTTGATAAGCCACCCCGGTTCGCACCAGACCTTCGCCGATCACAAACAGCGCGGCGATCAGGAATACGTTCGGATCGCTGAAACCGATCAGCGCCTCCTGTAACGTCAGCGTGCCGCTTAGCACAAACGCCACAATCACCAGCAACGCGATCACATCCATGCGCAATTTACCGGTAGCAAACAACACAATGGCGATCAATAACAGCATGACAACCCAGACAAGCGAACTGCTCAACATGCCTCCTCCTGACGTTAACGGTCCTTATTCATCAGGCGGTATTCCAGCTGGAAGCGCACTCCCCGGAGAAACCGCTTTAAAATCAGCATGCCATAAAAAAACCCTGACAAAGCAGGGTTTTGATCATGTTTATTCCGGTTTGGGGCATCATTTCAGGCTGATGTTCACCCAGCCATCCGCTGTACGCGAAATCTGCAATTGCTCAAGAGAATGTAATGCGGCATCCACCTCATCCAAACGCGGCGTGTCGGCCGGCGCATTCACCGCGACCACCAGACACCCCGCAGCCAGACCAGACAGCACGCCGGCCGGCGCATCCTCTACCACCATGCACTCGGCGGGAGCCAGCCCAAGCCGCTGTGCGCCCAGCAGATAAGCGTCCGGATTCGGCTTGCCATGCGCCACCTGCTCCGCGGTAATGAACTCGCGCGGAGCAGACAACCCAGCGGCACGGTGGCGGGCATGTGCAATAGGTACCGTGCCCGACGTCACGATCGCCCACGGAATATCCAGCTCGTCCAGCCTGACCAGCAGCGCCTGTGCGCCCGGCATCGCCGCAATACCGGTGGTATCGGTCGCTTCCACCTGCTCCAGCGCGACAAACTCACGCTGAATCGTCTCCTCACTGGCACCAGCCAGAAAATGACGCAACGAGGTGATGGCCTGCTTGCCATGAATAAAATCCAGAACTATCTGCGGGTCGATATCATGATCTTTTGCCCAGTTGCTCCAGGCCCGTTCCACCGCAGGCAGTGAATCCACCAGCGTGCCGTCAAGATCAAACAGAAAACCTTTACACTCCACAGAAAGCCCCTTCTTTACTATTTATTACCTGGCTAAATTTATTACCTGGCTAAACCTATTACCTGGCTGAACCGTTATCCGGCTTACCCGGCCCTGAATTTATCAGGCATTGATGATTTGCGCGATCTCCACCGCACTCAGGTGATACTGACGCGGACAGGATTGCCAAATCGCCAGCATACGGATGTATTTATCCCACATTTTGGTCTGTGAGTTAAAGCCATGCGTGCCGGAATCAAAGTGGGGGTAGCGCCCTTCCACGTGCACCATGAAACGCACGTAGCCGAGGTAGCGCGCCTCGGTGGCGGCATCAAAGCCAAGAAACGCCAGACGGCGCTCATCCATGTCCGGTTTCTCTTTCAGGTTGGCCCAGGAAACCTGCAGCGCGTGATGCATTTCCATAATATTAATGAGGGTACGGCACACATCTTCATTCAAATCGCCAAAATCGCGATCCAGTTCCCGCATTTGCAGCCCATAGCCCCGTTCAATAATGGTTTGCAGGCGGCGGTAACGTTCCGCATTATCGGGATCCAGCATTGTCATCATTTTGTACTGATTGGACAGGATAAGTCTCTGAGCATTAGTCATTTCCATGGTGCACTCCTGAATCTGATTCCGGCTAAAGGGATATTGACAGCAGAATCGCATACTGGCTGGCGTTCGTTTCTTGATTTAAAACAGAATCCAATGGAAAAAATGTCAGCGTCTTTGGCTAAAAACCGGGTTTACATCAAAGATCGTCCAGGAACGTCTTATCGAGCTGCCTGAAGGCACGATTCAGCACATCCGCCAGCATCTGATAAGTGGGATGCCCTTCCACCGGCGCCAGCGCCATTCCCGACTCCAGCAGCTTATTACGGATTTCATGAAACCACTGTAATAAAGAAGGCGGCAACGGCGTGACCGAACGCCGCCCCAGCCACCAGAGTCCCTGCATCGGCAAACCAAGGGCAAACAGCGCGGTAGCCACACTCGGCCCCAGCTGCCCGCCCAGCGCGATTTGCCAGGTCAGGGTAAAAACGGCCAGCGGCGGCATGATACGAATAGCAAACCGGGTGGCGCGCGCCACGCGATTTTCAGGAAACACCGGCGCCAAACGTTTGTCCGCCGGCCAGGTTTTCATATAGTGCTGGCCCAGACGGAACAGCTGTAGCCATCCTGTCTTACCGGAGGGTTTCGTCGTCATGCTCGACCTCAACTTCACATATAAAAAATAAAAATTTTGTACAAAACACCAACTGCAATTGACAAGCTTAAAATATATTTTGTGTTTAATGATTGCTATCGGTATCCTAAAATAGCCTTTTGGGCCGCGATAAAAAGCCGTATGACGCCGTTTTGTGCTCGCTGTTTAGCCATCCGCTGTTTCAGACAGCGTTTCGCCGTGTCGGCTGGCGAATCCGGCCACTGTTGATTCAGCGCGCAGCAAACGCCATGTGTGTCTGCTGCCGCCGTTTTTGTCGCGCCGATGTCGCCTTGCCGGAAGCGTTCAATCCGCTGCCGGGCGGTTGCCACATCGGCGTTTTCCGCTGTCATGTCTGGAAATATCACCCGGCCATGATGTTAATCATAAATGTCAACCGCCTTCTGCGCTACGCTGGCTGTTGTATGACATTTTTTTAACCATGTATAACAAGTAGGTACTTCCATGTCGAGTAAGTTAGTACTGGTCCTTAACTGTGGCAGTTCTTCCCTGAAGTTCGCCATCATTGATGCCATCAGCGGAGACGAATACCTGTCTGGCCTGGCCGAGTGTTTCAACCTGCCTGAAGCGCGCATCAAATGGAAAATCGATGGCGGTAAACAGGAAGCTGCACTGGGTGCCGGTGCCGCCCACAGCGAAGCACTGAGTTTCATCGTTAACACCATTCTCAGCCAGAAGCCGGAGCTGTCCGCCCAACTGGTGGCGATTGGTCATCGTATCGTACATGGCGGTGAGAAATTCACGCAATCAGCGGTTATCAACGACGACGTGCTGCAGGGCATCAAAGACGCAGTTCCGTTCGCACCGCTGCACAACCCGGCTCACCTGATCGGCATCGCAGAAGCCCTGAAAGAGTTCCCGAACCTGAAAGACAAGAATGTCGCTGTTTTCGACACCGCGTTCCATCAGACCATGCCGGAAGAAGCCTACCTGTACGCCCTGCCGTACAAATTATACAAAGAACACCACATCCGCCGTTACGGCGCTCACGGTACCAGCCACTACTTCGTTTCCCGTGAAGCGGCGAAAGCCCTGAACAAGCCGGTAGACGAACTGAACGTGATCACCTGCCACCTGGGCAACGGCGGTTCCGTTACCGCTATCCGCAACGGTCAGTGCGTGGATACCTCTATGGGTCTGACTCCGCTGGAAGGTCTGGTGATGGGTACCCGCAGCGGCGATATCGACCCGGCGGTAGTATTCCACCTGCACGATTCTCTGGGCATGAGCGTAGACAGCATCAACAAGCTGCTGACCAAAGAATCCGGCCTGCTGGGTCTGACTGAAGTCACCAGCGACTGCCGTTATGTGGAAGACAACTACGAAACCAAGGAAGACGCTAAACGCGCCATGAACGTGTACTGCCATCGTCTGGCGAAGTACATCGGTTCTTACTCTGCGCTGATGGAAGGTCGTCTGGACGCGGTGATCTTCACCGGCGGCATCGGCGAAAACGCGGCGATGGTGCGTGAGCTGACGCTGAAGCAGCTGGGCCTGCTGGGCTTTGAAGTCGACCACGAACGCAACCTGGCCGCCCGTTTCGGCAAAGGCGGCAACATCGCCAAAGACGGCGCCCGCCCGGCGCTGGTTATCCCGACCAACGAAGAGTTGGTCATCGCTCAGGACGCGCTGCGCCTGACCGCCTGATAAGTCTCCCCACTCCGTCAGCTTCGGCTGACGGAGTTGTTTTAGAAGCATCGTTTTTGAACAACGAGCAACCGCAAACAGAGGTTAAGCCGTGTCCCGTACAATCATGTTGATTCCTACTGGCACCAGCGTGGGCCTGACCAGCGTCAGCCTGGGTGTCATTCGTTCCATGGAACAAAAAGGCGTGCGCCTGAGCGTATTCAAGCCGATCGCACAGCCGCGTTCCGGTGACAGCGCACTGGATCAGACCACTACCATCGTCCGCGCCACCTCCGCCATTCCGGCCGCCGAGCCGCTGACGATGAGCTATGTGGAGTCGATGCTGAGCAGCAACCAGCAGGACGTGCTGCTGGAAGAAATCATCGCCCGCTATCACGAAAACACCAAAGACGCTGAAGTCGTGCTGGTGGAAGGCCTGGTGCCGACCCGCAAACATCAGTTCGCCAACGCGCTGAACTATGAAATCGCCAAAACGCTGAACGCGGAAATCGTCTTCGTACTGGCGCTGGGCAACGATTCCCCGGCACAGTTGAAAGAGCGCATCGACATCGCCCGTTCCAGCTTCGGCGGCAGCAAGAATAAAAACATCACCGGCGTTATCATCAACAAACTGAACGCACCGGTGGATGAGCAGGGTCGCACCCGTCCTGATCTGTCCGAAATCTTCGACGACTCCACCAAAGCCAGCGTCGCCAATGTCGATCCGAAGCTGCTGTTTGCCAACAGCCCGCTGCCGATTCTGGGCTGCGTGCCGTGGAGCTTTGATCTGATCGCTACCCGCGCCATCGACATGGCTAACCACCTGAACGCACGCGTTATCAACGCCGGCGACATTCAGACCCGTCGCGTGAAATCGGTGACCTTCTGCGCCCGCAGCATTCCGCATATGCTGGAACATTTCCGCCCGGGTTCGCTGCTGGTGACCTCCGCCGACCGTCCGGACGTACTGGTTGCCGCCTGCCTGGCCGCCATGAACGGTGTTGAAATCGGCGCTCTGCTGCTGACCGGCGGTTACGAAATCGACCCGGCCATCAGCAAGCTGTGCGAACGCGCCTTCCAGACCGGCCTGCCGGTATTCATGGTCAACACCAACACCTGGCAGACCTCGCTGAACCTGCAGAGCTTCAACCTGGAACTGCCGGCCGACGACCACGAGCGCGTGGAAAAAGTGCAGGAATACGTGGCACGCCATATCGATACCCAGTGGATCGATTCGCTGACCGCCACCTCCGAGCGTTCACGCCGTCTGTCTCCGCCGGCGTTCCGCTATCAGCTGACCGAACTGGCGCGTCAGGCCAGCAAACGCATCGTGCTGCCGGAAGGCGACGAGCCGCGTACCGTTAAAGCGGCGTCCATCTGCGCCGAGCGCGGCATCGCGCAATGCGTATTGCTGGGCAACCCGGATGAAATTCAGCGCGTCGCGGCTGCACAGGGCGTTGAGCTGGGCAAAGGCATCGAGATCGTCGATCCGGTCGAGGCTCGTGAGCGCTATGTCCCGCGTCTGGTCGAACTGCGTAAGAGCAAAGGCATGACCGAAGTGGTCGCCCGCGAACAGTTGGAAGACAACGTGGTGCTGGGCACCCTGATGCTGGAACAAGGCGAAGTAGACGGTCTGGTATCCGGCGCGGTTCACACTACCGCCAACACCATCCGTCCGCCGTTGCAGTTGATCAAAACCGCACCGGGCAGCTCGCTGGTATCTTCCGTGTTCTTCATGCTGCTGCCGGAACAGGTGCTGGTGTATGGCGACTGCGCCATCAACCCGGATCCGACCGCTGAACAGCTGGCTGAAATCGCTATCCAGTCCGCCGACTCCGCCGCCGCTTTCGGCATCGAACCGCGCGTGGCGATGATCTCCTACTCGACCGGTAACTCCGGCGCCGGCAGCGATGTGGATAAAGTCCGCGAAGCGACCCGTCTGGCGCAGGAAAAACGTCCGGATCTAGTGATCGACGGTCCGCTGCAGTACGACGCCGCCATCATGGCCGACGTGGCACTGTCTAAAGCGCCGAACTCACCGGTTGCGGGTAAAGCCACCGTGTTCGTGTTCCCGGACCTCAACACCGGCAACACCACCTACAAAGCGGTACAGCGTTCCGCCGACCTGATCTCCATCGGGCCGATGCTGCAAGGCATGCGCAAGCCGGTTAACGACCTGTCCCGCGGCGCACTGGTGGACGACATTGTCTACACCGTAGCGCTGACCGCCATTCAGGCCACCCAGATCGCCTGATCGACGGCATTACCGGCGCGCCTTTCGCTACGCCGGTAACACCGAAGCAAAAACGCCAGCAAATGCTGGCGTTTTTTTATGGGTAATCTTTCGGCACAACCAAACTCAATGCTCTTCTTCTACCGCATCGCGATCTTCCGTTCCGGCCGAATCATCATCGTTCTGGGATCGTGACGCAACTCGCTGCGGTTTGACATAGTCGTTGCTGCCGCTGTTGCGGCTTAGCCATAGCGACAATGCCTTGAGCGAATCCGGGGTGAACTCATCGCAGCGCGCGGTAATCTCCTCCGGCGTCAGCCAACTGACTTCGTCAATCTCTTCCGCCTGCAGGGCAAACGGGCCATGCATGACGCAGCTGAACAGCGCGCCCCATACCCGGCAGTCATCGCTTTCGTAGTAAAACAGACCGTGTTCGGCAAACGGCACGCCGGCGATTCCCAGCTCCTCTTCCGCTTCACGGCGCGCCGATTCCAGCAGATTTTCGCCGCTTTGCACCACGCCGCCTGCGGTTGCATCCAGCCAGCCGGGGTAAAAATCTTTGGTTTCGGTGCGGCGCTGGACCAAAATCTTGCCCATGCCATCATGTACAACAATATAGGTAGCACGGTGCCGCAGGTGCTGAGCGCGCATCTGCTGGCGACTCGACTGGGCGATAACCTCGTTGTTTTCATCAACGATGTCGACCCACTCCGTGCCTGCCGTCTGTGTTTGTTCCACCATCCTCTGAAACCCTTTCGTCGTGGCGCGGTCACGCGCATCAGTTTTTAAAAATATTGGAATTATTGATGTGATGTGAGAGTAGCGTCTAAATTAGTGGCTAATCGCGACCTGCGCAATAGTCTCCCCACCCTGCAATGGCACAACCTGCAACACGCCGTTATCCAGCAGGCCGTAACTGGCGGGATAACCGCCTTTCGGCAGGCTGACGGAGCCGGGATTGAAGCAAAAAATATCATCACGCCGTTCGGCCACCGGGAGATGGGTATGGCCGAACACCAGCACGTCGCCGGCATGCAGCGGCGGTCGTTTTTCCGGGTGATACAAGTGCCCATGGGTCAGGAATAAGCGATTGTCAGGCAACAACACCTGTTGCCAGGACGCGGTGATGGGAAACTGCAGCAGCATCTGGTCGACTTCGCTGTCGCAGTTACCCCGGACCGCTATAATCTGTGAAGCGTAGCGGTTGAGCAGGTTCGCCACGTCCGCCGGTTGGTAACGATCCGGCAATGGATTGCGGGGGCCGTGGTTGAGAAAATCGCCCAGCAGGATTAGCCAGTCGGCGCCGCTCTGTTCAAAACGAGCCAGCAGGGTTTCGGTGGCAGACAGCGAGCCATGCAGGTCAGACGCAAACATCAGTTTCATGGTTCCATCCCGATACGTGAGAAGATTCGGTCCCGCTATAGTACCAAAAACCCCTGTCATCACTGGTCAAAATTATTGGCTTATTGCGTTTCCGGCCAGATTCACCATGACGCGGTTATCTGTATGAAAGGAAAAGAACAGCCATAACGGTTATTTATGTTTTATCCGGGAAAGTGCTAGGCTTTCACCTGCCCACTGTTTTTCAGAGTCCTCAGTCTCTGGCTGATGATGCCCCTATGGAGAGATAATTCATGATTGACGTGTACTACGCTCCTACCCCGAACGGTCACAAAATCACCTTGTTCCTGGAAGAAGCACAGTTACCTTATCAACTGCATCGCGTGGATATCGGCGCGGGCGAGCAGTTCAAACCCGAATTCCTGGCGATTTCCCCCAACAACAAGACCCCTGCTATCGTGGATCAACAGCCCGCCGATCGGGGCGCGCCGATCAGCCTGTTCGAATCCGGAGCCATTCTGCTCTATCTGGCCGAAAAAACCGGCAAGCTATTGAGCGCCGACGTACGGGAGCGCGCCGACACCCTGCAATGGTTGTTCTGGCAGATGGCCGGTTTCGGGCCGATGCTGGGGCAAAACCATCACTTCAACCACTATGCGCCCCAGCCGGTGCCTTACGCTATCGACCGCTTCCAGAAGGAAACGGAGCGGCTGTATGGGGTGCTAAATAAACAACTGCATGACCACGCCTGGCTGGCGGGCAATGAGTACAGCATTGCCGACATCGCCACCTATCCGTGGGTTGTATTACACGATCGTCAGCGCATCGATATTGACGCCTTCCCGGCGGTGAAAAGCTGGTTTGAGCGCATCCGTGAGCGCCCGGCCACGCAGCGCGCCTACCAGCTCGCGGCGAAAGTCTGATCCGGCTTGCCGCCACGCCCGGTTTACCGGGCGTGATTTCCCCTCGATTATTTACTGCCATCACGCTATTTGCTGTCATCCTGTCACGCTATGCTATTGGTTTGGAAAGTGCTTGTTCCGCTGATAAAAGTTCCCTGAGATGTGGTTAATATCACCGGCAGGCGAAAGCGAATCATCTATGCTGAAACCGAGATGGAGAGACGGTGTTCCAGTGGGCCTAGTACAACTGCCCGACGGAAGGGAATAACCTGAGATACGAAGCGAGGCCAGCTATGAAGTTACTGATCACCGGGGGAACCGGCCTTATTGGACGTCATCTGATTGCGCGTTTGCTGTCCCTGTCACATCAGGTAACCGTAGTAACCCGATCTCCAGAACGCGCGCGACGACTGTGGGGCGCTCAGGTCGATTACTGGCGTGGACTGGAGGAACAGACCTCGCTGGACGGTTTCGACGGCGTCATCAATCTGGCGGGTGAGCCGATCGCCGATAAACGCTGGACCAAAGCCCAAAAGGCGCGACTGTGCCAGAGCCGCTGGGATATTACCCGCCAGCTGACGCAGTTGATTCGCCAAAGTCAAACGCCGCCCGCGGTGTTGCTGTCCGGCTCGGCCGTCGGCTATTACGGCGATCAGGGGCAAGCGTTGGTGACCGAAGATGAACCACCCCACGACGATTTTACCCATGAACTCTGCGCTCGCTGGGAAGCGCTGGCGCTGGAAGCGGAAAGCGACCAGACCCGCGTCGGCCTGTTGCGCACCGGCGTGGTGCTGTCTACCGAAGGCGGCGCGCTGGCGAAAATGCTGCCGGTTTTCCGGCTGGGGCTGGGCGGTCCGATCGGCTCCGGCAAGCAATATCTGCCGTGGATTCACATTGACGATATGACCAACGCTATTTTGTACCTGCTGGATAACCCGATTCTGAGCGGCCCATTCAACATGGTGTCGCCCTATCCGGTGCGTAACGAGAAATTTTCCGCCATGCTGGCGAGCGCGTTGGATCGCCCCGGCTTTATGCGCACACCCGGCTGGGCGCTCAGGATATTGATGGGCGAAGCGGCGACGTTACTGCTAGGTGGGCAACGGGCGATTCCGCAACGGTTGGAGAAAGCCGGTTTCGGTTTTCGCTTCTTTGAACTAGAAGAGGCGCTGAACGATTTGCTGCATCCCCGCGCCGGCTGATCGGGTCAACCGGCGCGGGAGCGCCGTGGCGGTACGGCACGTTACTTCAGCGCGCCGGACAGGAACTGCTGCAAACGCGGGCTTTGCGGGTTGCCGAACACTGCCTCCGGCGGCCCTTCTTCCTCCACCAGCCCCTGATGCAGGAAAATCACATGGCTGGAGACATGCCGGGCGAACTCCATTTCATGGGTCACCACCACCATGGTTTTACCCTCTTCCGCCAGTTGCTGCATGATGCGCAGCACTTCACCCACCAGTTCCGGATCCAGTGCCGACGTTGGTTCGTCAAACAGCAGCACATCAGGTTCCATTGCCAGCGCGCGGGCGATAGACACACGCTGCTGCTGGCCGCCGGACAAGTCGGCGGGGTACTTTTCCTGTGATGCGCCGGTGATTCCCACCTTGTTCAGGTAGAACTCAGCTCGTTTGCGGGCTTCCGCCTTGCTCAACCCCAGCACCTGCACCGGCGCTTCCATCACGTTTTCCAGCGCGGTCATGAAGCTCCACAGGTTGAAATGCTGGAATACCATCGTCAACCGGGTGCGCAGCAACTGTAGCTGTTTCTTGTCGAATACCTTGAGCTGTCCGTCTTTGTCTCGCACCATGTGAATTTCCTGACCATTCACATGGATCGACCCTTCACAGGGTTTTTCCAGAAAGTTGATACAGCGCAACAAGGTGCTTTTACCCGACCCCGATGACCCGATAATGGAAATAACGTCCCCGGCTTTAGCCTGTAATGAAATGCCTTTCAGCACTTCATGCTGACCATAACGCTTACGTAATTCCGTCACCATCAGCTTATTATTCTGCATGCTTTGTCTGTTCCTGCACGGTTTAATGGGATGAACGGGTATGAAGATGCCGTAACCAGCGGCGCTCGGCCTTTCTGAACAACGAGATCAGCACGAACGATACCGCCAGATACATCACGCCTGCGATGCCAAAGGCGTAAAACGGTTGGTAGGTGGCGGCATTGATGTCGCGCGCCACTTTCAGCAAATCCGGCACCGTTACGGTAAAGGCCAGCGCGGTGGAATGCAGCATCAGGATGACTTCGTTGCTGTAGGCGGGCAGCGCAATACGCAACGCGCCCGGCAAAATAACACAGCGGTACTGTTTGAAACGCGAAAAACCGTAGGCGCGCGCGGCTTCGATTTCGCCATGCGGCACCGAACGAATGGCGCCGGCGAAGATTTCAGTGGTATAGGCGCAGGTATTGAGCGCCAGCGCCAGAATGGCGCAATTCAGGCCGCTGCGAAAAAACGCGTTCAGCAGATCGGTGCCACGCACGATTTCCAGGCTGTACACGCCGGAGTAGAACACCAACAGTTGCACATACAGCGGCGTGCCGCGAAACACATAGGTAAAGGCCCACACCGGCAACCGGTAACGACGACGGGGAGAAACGCGGGCTACCGCCAGCGGAACCGCCATCAACCCGCCGATGGTCACCGACACAATCAGCAACCACAGCGTCATCGCCAGCCCGGTAAGGCGATAGCCGTCGCTCCACAGCAGGGCCTGCCAGTATTGTTGCAGAATCTCACTCATAATTTACTTTCCGGACTCCCTGCGAGTAGCGTTTTTCCAGCCACCACAGCACCCCGTTGGACAGGGTGGTAAAAATCAGATACAGCACGCCGGCCACAATAGCGAAAAAGAACGGATGATGGGTTCCCTTTCCGGCCAGTTGGGTCGTTTTTATCACGTCGCTCAACCCAAGCAGCGACACCAGCGCGGTCGATTTGAGAATCACCTGCCAGTTGTTGCCGATTCCCGGCAGCGCAAAGCGCATCATCGACGGAAACATAATACGGCGGAACACTTTCATCGGCGTAAAACCAAACGCCACCGCCGCCTCAATCTGGCCGCGCGGCACCGCCAGATAAGCACCGCGGAAGGTTTCGGTGAAATAAGCGCCGTAAATAAATCCCAGCGTAATAATCCCCGCCGCCAGCGGGTCGATATCGATCTGATCCAGGCCAAGCGTCTCGGTGAGGCTGTTGAGCACCATCTGCAGACCGTAAAAAATCAGCAGCATCAGGACCAAGTCCGGCACGCCGCGAATCAGGGTGGTGTAGCCGGAAAAACAGCCGGACAACACTCGATTGGACGACAGTTTTGCCGCCGCCCCCACCAGACCGATCAGCAGCGCTAGCACCAGCGAGCACAACGCCAGTTGCAGCGTCATGCGCGTGCCATCCATGATTAATTCGGAATAGCCATAAAGCATTACATCAATCCGCTCAGAAAAGACACACATCTGCCTGCACGGAGCAGGCAGAGGTTGAGGTTAACCAGGACGGTTTATTCGCCGTAGACGTCGAAGTCAAAGTACTTCTTGGCCAGCTTGTCGTAGGTGCCGTCTTTGCGCATGGTCGCAAAGGCTTTATCCAGCGCGGCTTTCAGTTCGGTTTCGTTCTTGCGCAGCCCCATGCCGGTGCCCACGCCGAACAGTTTGTCGTCTTTCACCGCCGGGCCGGCAAACGCGTACTCTTTGCCTGCGGCCTGTTTCAGGAAGCCTTCGCTGCCCGCCACTTCATCCTGGAACGCAGCGTCGATACGGCCGGCGGTCAGGTCGGCATAGATCAGATCCTGATTCTGATAGGCGACGACATCGACGCCTTTCGGCTGCCAGTACTGGTTGGCGTAAGATTCCTGCGTGGATGCCTGCAGTACGCCGACACGCTTACCTTTCAGCGCCTCCAGCGTCGGCAGAATCGGCGATCCCTTTTTGGCGATCAGGCGGGCATTAGCCGCGTACAGTTTGTCCGTAAAGGCGATTTCCTGCTGGCGTTTCTCAGTAATCGACAGGGAAGAAATAATGGCGTCGATTTTCTTTGCTTTCAGCGACGGGATCAGCGCGTCAAAATCACTCTCGACGAACGTGCAGTTTGCCTCGATGCGTTTGCACAACTC
Organism: Dickeya dadantii NCPPB 898; assembly: GCF_000406145.1. Lineage (NCBI taxonomy): Bacteria > Pseudomonadati > Pseudomonadota > Gammaproteobacteria > Enterobacterales > Pectobacteriaceae > Dickeya > Dickeya dadantii. The sequence continues at coordinate 3,253,867 of NZ_CM001976.1, forward strand.
TTTTGCCAGATCGATATCAAACCCGACCAGTTGGCCGCTGGCGTCTTTGGATTCAAACGGTGCATAAGTAGGGTCGGTGCCAATCTTGATGTTTTTCGGAACCTCGGCGAGGGCACTGCCTGCTGCGAATACCAACGCCAGGGGCAAAAGTTTCAACATTTTTTTCATTGCGTTACCCTTATTTTATGATTGTGTATGCCTAAGTGATTAGTGAAATCTGACCGCGAAATGGTTGTGATGAATACGTTTGCCGTGTGCGTTAATCCGCACGTTGTTTGTCAAAACATAGCAAATTTTATGCCATAAAGAATATGCAATTCTGCATAAAATCAGGTGTGGTGATCATGATAGTCGCATCAATGTAATCAATGAATTATGTCAACTCATGCTATCGGGATAAGCAGTCAGGCAACGGTGATTTGCATTTTTTGCACAATATTGGTGCATATCGGCGCACCATAAAAAACAACGCGCCACAAAAAGGTGCAAAACATCACATCTGCGCCGGGCAGACCGGCGACGTGACGGCATGGCTTGTTATTACAAATGAGGTGTTTACGCGCCCTGCCAGCGCGTAAACAGATCCTGGGGTAGCGCAATGTCAAACTGATCAATCACCCGATTGACGGTCTGATCGACGATATCCTGCACAGTTTGTGGGCGGTGATAAAATGCGGGCACCGGCGGCATGATCACCGCGCCCATTTCGGCGGCGGCGTTCATCAAGCGCAGATGACCGAGGTGGAGCGGCGTTTCCCGCACGCACAATACCAGCGGGCGACGCTCTTTCAGCACCACGTCCGCCGCACGGGTCAGCAGGCTGTCGGTATAACTATGGGTAATGCCGGATAGGGTCTTGATAGAACAGGGAAGAATCGCCATACCGGCCGTTTTGAACGAGCCTGACGAGATGCTGGCGGCGATATCGCGGGAATCGTGCACCACATCGGCCAGCGATTGTACATCGCGCACGGTCAAATCCGTCTCCAGCGATAGCGTTTGCCGGGCCGCCGGGCTCATCACCAGGTGGGTTTCAATCCCGGCAACCGGCTGCAGCACCTGCAACAACCGCACCCCGTATATCACGCCGCTGGCGCCGGAAATACCGACAATCAGTCGCTTCATTCTCACCTCTCAGACCCACCGCAACAGAGACGGCAAAACATGTGCGCTGACTTTGCCGCATCACCGGAGGATTGGCAAGAATAACAGCGACAAAAAAAGGGAGCCTGCGCTCCCTTTTTTAACCACGAGCGGCGATCAATTATCACCCTTCGTTGTGCATTTCCAAATCTTCGACTTCATTCTGGCTGCGCATCGCCTTGGCATCGTCGTTACGCAGTGCCTCCAGATAGTCCAGGTAGTCCTGATCCACGTCTTTGGTGACATAGACGCCGTTGAATACCGAACATTCAAACTGAACGATTTCCGGGTTGTCTTCGCGCACCGCCTCGATCAGGTCATCCAGATCCTGGAAAATCAGCGCATCGGCGCCGATGATCTTCCGAATCTCTTCCACTTCGCGGCCGTGAGCGATCAGTTCGTTGACGCTCGGCATATCGATACCGTACACATTCGGGAAACGGATCTCCGGCGCGGCCGAGGCCAGATAAACCCGACGAGCGCCGGCTTCACGCGCCATCTCCACGATCTGCTGAGAAGTCGTGCCGCGCACGATGGAGTCGTCCACCAGCAACACGTTCTTACCGCGGAACTCCGCCCGGTTGGCGTTCAGCTTGCGGCGTACCGATTTAATGCGGGTTTGCTGGCCCGGCATGATAAAGGTACGGCCGACATAGCGGTTCTTCACAAACCCCTGACGGTACGGCTTGTTGATGATGCGGGCGATTTCCAGCGCGATATCGCAGGACGTTTCCGGAATCGGAATCACCACGTCGATATCCAGCTCTTCCCACTGACGGGCAATCTTCTCGCCCAGTTTCTGGCCCATGCGCACGCGGGCGCTGTAGACCGAAATTTTGTCAATAAAGGAATCGGGACGGGCGAAATAGACATATTCGAACAGGCACGGGTGGCTCTTCGGGTTTTCTGCGCATTGACGAGTGAACAGCTGGCCGTTCTCGGTAATGTATACCGCTTCGCCCGGCGCCACATCGCGCAAAAACTCAAAGCCCAGCGTATCCAGCGCCACGCTTTCCGACGCCACGATGTATTCGTTGCGGCCATCCGGCAGCTCGCGCTTGCCGATCACCAGCGGGCGAATGCCGTTCGGATCACGGAACGCCACCATACCGTGACCGATGATCATGCCGATGCAGGCATAAGCGCCGCGAATCTGCTGATGCACCGCCGCCACGGCGGCGAAAATATTGTCCGCTTCCAGCGGATAGTGCTGAAAACGATCCAGCTCTTTGGCGAACACGTTCAGCAGGATTTCGGAATCCGAGGTGGTATTGACGTGACGGCGCCCTTCTTCAAACAGCTTTTTGCGCAGTTCGTGGGCGTTGGTCAGGTTACCGTTATGAGCCAGCGTAATCCCAAATGGGGAATTGACGTAAAACGGCTGAGCCTCTGAGGCACTGGAGCTGCCTGCGGTGGGATAGCGCACGTGGCCAATCCCCATGTTGCCCTGCAACCGCTGCATGTGCCGGGCTTCAAACACATCTTTCACCAGGCCATTAGCTTTGCGCAGGCGAAAGTAGTTGGCATCATTAATGGTGACGATGCCCGCGGCATCCTGCCCACGGTGCTGCAACACCGTTAACGCGTCATAAATCGACTGGTTGACCGGTGTAAAACCGGCGATACCGACAATACCGCACATGTGGTCTTTTCCTCATCAGCGCTACCGCGGCTAGATGTGCCGCGGCAAGAAACTCGACGTGCTTTGCAGGTAGTCAAAAAACCACCTGATGATATAACTGAACTGCGGGATTAAATGGGACTGCTTCCAGTCAGCACTCTGTGAAAAACCGGTGAAGGTATCCAGAAAGAACAGCAGCGCGGAGACAATCAGCACACCGCGCAATGCACCGAAGCAAATGCCCAGTACCCGGTCAGTGCCTGACAATCCGGTGCGTTCAACCAGCGAACCGATCACATAATTAACGATAGCGCCCACAATCAACGTCGCAACAAACAGAATGGCAATGGCGATACCGTTGCGCACCAGCTCATCATTAAACCGCGTGAAATAGACCGCGAGATAGGCATAGTAGTGGCTGGCGATAAAGAACGCCGCCCCCCAGGTCACCAGTGACAGCGCTTCACGTACAAACCCCCGGATGAGACTGACCAGAGCCGAGAATCCGATAATACCGATAATGACGTAATCAACCCAAACCATGAACTATCCTAATAATGAACGATGACAATCGCAGCGCCGGTCATCCTGTTCGCGGCGCATTCTAACAGAAAAAGAAAACGTTTGCGTAGCGTATTTCCCGCCGATTTTTTCGATAGGCGAAGAAATAAAAAAAACCTTTCGCCGCCACGCGGATAGCGCCCTTGTCCATCGCGCGCCGCCGATGACGCCCCCGTGTTCCGCCCACAAAATAAAGGGGCAAGGTCGCTTCGCTCCCCTACCCCTGCTGGTATTCCTGATTCGTCGCCTTAGCGCGCGCTGTACGACCGGACTTGCCCGCTCAGACCGCTAAGCTGCTGCAGCTCGCCCAGCGCCGACTGCAGTTTCTGCTTCGAGGCATCCGGCCCGACGTAGATACGGGTAATCTGCCCCGCCACCGGCGCCGACGGCACGGTATAGGCCCGATAACCGGACAGACGCAGCTTGGCGACAATCTCATTGACCTTATCGGCATTCTTCAGCGCGCCCAACTGCACCACAAAAGCCTGACCGGCCGGCGCCTGCTGCTCCTGAGGCGTCGGTTTGCTTTCCGGCGCCTTGTTTTCCGTTTTAGCTTCCGCCACGCGAGTGTCGACCGGTTTACTTTCAGCCGCACTTTCAGCCGCTTTCGCCTCGGGCTTTCGCCTCGGGCTTCGGCCGGGTTTCCGGTTTTTTGACTTCAGGCTTGGCCGGTTGCGCCTTCATCGCCGGCGGTGCCACTTGCTGTACCGGCGGGCGTGGTTCGGTCACCACCGGCGCCGGCGTTGCGGCCGGGCGGGAAGACGACGGCTGAGACGCACCGTGACGAGCGGAGGATTGCGTTGAATCCGGCTCTTCAGCGGTGGACTCATTCTTACTCTGCATCGCCGCCTCGGCCCCTTCGGGCGGCTGGGCCGACAACGACTGATTTATCGGCGGCATCGACTCCGCTTCCAGTGTATCGCCCGGTTTGGGAACTAACGGGATAGCGGCAAAATCATCTTCATAATGTTTTTTCTTACCATCCAGCAGGCCGGGAAGCACGATCACCCCCAGCGCCACCAGTACAACCGTTCCTACCAGGCGATTCTGAAATTTACTCGCCATGCGTTCCGCTCCCGTCCAGCGCTTCCATCACATGCGCGACAGTATGGAAAGAACCACAAACAATGACTACATCATCTTCGCCGGCGTCCTGCATCGCCTGCCGCCAGGCCGTCGCAACATCCGGGAATGACGTACAGCTCTCCAGATGCGTGGCCAGCAACCCGGCATCGGCGCCGCGCAGCCCCTCCAGCGGAGCGCAATACCACACATCCACCTGCGGCTTAAGATGCGCCAGCGTACCGGGGATGTCTTTATCCGCCAGCATACCAATCACCGCCCGTACCCGGCCGGCGTGCGGTAAATCAGCCAGCCGCGCGGCCAGATAGGCCGCGGCATGAGGATTATGCGCGACATCCAGAATCAGCAACGGCTTTTCGCTCACAATCTGGAAACGTCCCGGCAATTGCGCCTGACGTAACCCCTGATAAATGGCGTCAACGGTCAGCGTGATATCGGAGGCCTGCAGCGCCGCCAGAGCGGTCGCCGCATTCGCCAGCGGAACGGTTGGAACGGGTAATCCTTCATAATGCACATCGCCGCCCTGCCAACGCCAGCCGTCATCCTGCAATGAGAATTGCCAGTCAGATCCGCGCCGGAACAGCTGCGCGCCTTTTTCCTGCGCGACGGCGGCAATCGATGCCGGCATATCCGGTTCGCCCACGACGGCCGGCCGGTTCCCACGGAAAATTCCCGCCTTTTCGCGGCCGATGCTTTCCCGGTCGTTACCCAGCCAGTCGGTGTGATCCAGCGCGATGCTGGTCACGACCGCGACATCGGCATCAACAATATTGGTGGCATCCAGACGGCCGCCCAGCCCGACTTCCAGAATCACCACATCCAGTTGCGCCTGCTTAAACAACCACAGCGCCGCCAGCGTGCCGAATTCAAAATAGGTCAGCGACGTGCCGTTGCGACCAGCCTCGATCGCGGCAAATGCCTCGGCGTGGCTGGACTCCGGCAATTCGCGGCCCTGAATGCGCACCCGTTCGGTATAACGCAGCAGGTGTGGTGAACTGTACACCCCAACCCGCAGCCCGGCGGCGATCAAAATGGATTCCAGCGTGCAGCACGTGGTGCCTTTGCCGTTGGTGCCGGCCACGGTAAACACGCGAGGAGCCGGTTGCAGCAGGTGCAGGCGTTCCGCCGCCAGTTGGATGCGATCCAGACCGAGGTCGATGGTCTGAAAGTGTAGGTGTTCAAGATAGTTAAGCCACGTGGCCAGAGGCGACGTGGCTTGAGGTGTCTGAAGATTGTCCATGAGTCCCGTTCACTGACTTACGGTTGATTGCTGCCGGGAACACGGCAACGATGCCGCCCTGCTCCCGGTTTATCATTGATTAGACTTCACTCTGTGATTCAGGCGAGGCGGACGACCGCGCCACGGCGGATTCCTGCGGCTCCGGGCGATTCGTCAACCGGGACAGGATGCTCGCCAATTTGTAGCGCATATCCGCACGACGGACGATCATATCGATGGCACCTTTTTCCAGCAGGAATTCGCTGCGCTGGAAGCCCGGCGGCAGCTTTTCGCGCACCGTCTGCTCAATAACGCGCGGGCCGGCAAAACCGATCAGCGCTTTCGGCTCGGCGATGTTCAAATCGCCCAGCATCGCCAGACTGGCGGATACGCCGCCCATCGTCGGGTCGGTCAGCACCGAAATATACGGCAGACCGCGTTCGCGCAATTTCGCCAACGCCGCACTGGTTTTCGCCATCTGCATCAGCGACATCAGCGCTTCCTGCATACGGGCGCCGCCGCTGGCGGAGAAGCAAACCAGCGGACAATTGTCTTCCAGCGCCTGCTCGACGGCACGGACAAACCGCGCGCCAACGACAGACGCCATCGAACCGCCCATGAAGGAGAACTCGAACGAAGCCGCAACCACCGGCATGTCGTACAGCGTGCCCTTCATCACTATCAGGGCGTCTTTCTCGTCAGACTGCTTCTGCGCCGCGGCGATACGGTCCTTGTATTTTTTGGAGTCCCTGAACTTCAGGACATCTTTGGGCTCCAGCTCGCTGCCCAGCTCCACCATGCCTTCTTTGTCCAGAAACGCATGGAGACGAGCCCGGGCGGATAACCGCATGTGGTGATCACATTTCGGACACACTTCCAGGTTGCGCTCCAGCTCGGCGCGGTAAAGCACCTGACCGCAACTGTCACATTTAGTCCACACCCCTTCAGGAATATTCGCCTTGCGGGTTGGCGTGACATTACTTTTATTAAGAATTCGTTCAATCCAGCTCATTGATAACCTTTCTGCTTGAACCTGGCACCAGCCAGTACGCTGCTACACGTTACCCCATCCCTGGCAACGCCGTCGATAAAGCGATATCGCACCCCGGCTACGCCGGGATAAGACATTGGCATTCAGGCGTGTTCATACAAACACAGCCGTAAATGCTGCTCATTAAACCATAACGATCCGGACGTGTGGATAAAAAACTGGTCAAACCGGATGTTAAAATAATTTTCCACTTATTTCATATTTTGCCGCGTCATAGCGCGCTTATGCCGCCAGAACTCGATCAACCCCGGCAGAATGGAGATGAAGATGATCGCCACGATCAATAACTTCAGGTTCTCCTGCACTATCGGCAGATCGCCGAACAAGTAGCCGGCATAGGTGAACAACAGCACCCACAGCAGCGCGCCGGTCACGTTATACAGGGCGAACTCGCGGTAACGCATGTGCCCCATCCCGGCGACAAAGGGCGCAAATGTTCTCACAATCGGCACAAAGCGCGCCAGAATTATTGTTTTGCCGCCGTGACGTTCATAAAACGCGTGGGTGCGATCCAGATAGCTACGCCGGAAAATGCGCGAGTTGGGGTTGCGGAACAATTTCTCGCCGAACAGCCGGCCGATAGTGTAATTCACCGCATCGCCCAACACCGCGGCCACCACCATCAGCGCCACCATCAGATGGACATTCAGGTCATTGGTCGGCAACGCGGCCAGCGCACCCGCCACAAACAGCAGCGAATCGCCGGGCAGGAACGGCGTGACCACCAGGCCGGTTTCGCAAAACAGAATCAGGAACAGAATCGCGTAAATCCACACGCCATACTGCGCCACCAACTCGGCCAGGTGCACATCAATGTGCAGGATGAAATCAATGATAAACCGTACAAAATCCAGCATAATCGCGTCCTTATTCAGTTCAAATGCCGACTTCACCGTGCGTTGACGGCGCGCCAGTTACCCTTAAATCGCCTCATCCGGCAGAAATAGCGGCCCCATCGACGCGCATGGAATACCGAATTCCCGCGGATAATCCACCGAAACCAGATACAACCCATCGGCTTTCGCCGTCGCGGCGGCCAGCGTTCGATCCTTCGCCGCCAGCAATTCGGCCATCCAGTTTTCCGACTGGTTGCCGCACCCGATCTCCATCAGGCTGCCGACAATGTTGCGCACCATATGATGCACAAACGCGTTGGCCTTAATGTCCACCACCACATAGTCCCCTTGACGCGCCACCCGCAGGTGCATCAGGTTGCGCCAGGGCGTGCGCGACTGGCACTGCACCGCGCGGAACGAGGTAAAATCGTTCTCGCCCAGCAGGCACTGGCCGGCGCGGTGCATGCGCTCGGCATCCAGCGGCAGGTAGTAATGCGTCACGCCGCGCGACAGGATCGCCGGCCGGAAACGCCGGTTATAAATCACGTAGCGGTAACGACGGGCCGTGGCGCTAAAACGGGCATGAAACGCATCATCCACCGTTTTCACCCAACGCACCGCGATATCCGGCGGCAGGTTGGCGTTGACGCCCATAGTCCAGGCCGCATCTTTACGCGCCGCCCGGGTGGTGAAATGCACCACCTGCCCGGTGGCGTGTACCCCGGCATCGGTACGACCGGCGCAAAAGACGTCGATTCGCTCGTTCGCTACCTGAGACAGCGCCGCCTCCAGGCAACCCTGAACGCTGTCTACCTCGGCCTGACGCTGCCAGCCGTAATAACGGCTACCGTCATACTCGATCCCCAGGGCGATTTTCAGCGGCGCCTCGTCGTCCGCATGCAGCAACGCCGTCATTACCCCAGGTACTCCTCAACCAGCCGCTCGGCGGTTTCCACCGCCATTAACGCGCCGCCGAAACGGATATTGTCGGCCACCGACCAGAACTGCAACAGTTCGGGAATGCCGTAATCGTTGCGCAGGCAGCCGATATTCAACTGCACATTGCCGGAGGCGTCTTCCACCTGCGTCGGGTAGTCGTCTTCCTCGCTCAGCGCCACATCGCCCGCCTGCGCCAGCACGTCGCGCGCCTCCTCGGCAGACAGCGGACGCAGCGCCTCCAGATGCACCACCTGCGCATGGCCGTAAAACACCGGCGACTGCACACAGCTAACCGAAATCGGCAGGCCGTCGTCCTGCAATACCTTGCGCACCTGATCCACCAGCCGGCGCTCCTCGCGCACGCTGCCTTCGCTATCCGCCAGCAGCGGCAACAGGTTGAACGCCAGCTGTTTCGGGAACAGACCCGGCTCAGCCGGAATGCCGTTGAGCAGGCGGGCGCTTTGACCGGCCAAATCATCCACCGCCGCCTTGCCGTGAGCCGACACCGACAGCAGCGTGGTTACATGCAGACGCGACAACCCGGCCTGCTCCGTCAGCGGTTTGATCGCCGTGAGCAACTGGCTGGTGAGGCTGTCCGCCACCGCCACGATATTGCGGTTGCGGTAATCCGCCAGCACGTGCGGGTTGACGCCCGGCACCACCAGCGGCACGTCCGGCTCCAGCGCGAACAGGCCACTGCTGTCAATCACCAGACAACCGGCGTTGCCCGCCGCTTCGGCATAGCGGGCGCTGGCTTCCATACCGGCCACGAAAAAAGCCAGTTGTACCTGCGACCAGTCGAAATCCGCGGCGTTTTCCACCCGCAGCGAACGGCCGCTAAAACGCAGGCTCTCGCCGGCGCCGTTTTCACTCGCCAGCGCATAAAGCTCACCCACGGGAAACTCACGTTCCTGCAACAGCTCCAGCAAAGCGGTGCCGACGGCGCCGGTCGCGCCCAGCAGCGCGATATTCCAGCCATTGGACATGTGATCGTTCTCCCCAACAATAATGAATAAAACACACCGGACGATGATCGCACCGCCCGGATTAATCTGATTTTGATACAGGAAATTAGTGATCGTTAACCGACGCGGTAAAACCCAGCCGGTTCAGCCGGTCTGCGCTCTCCCGATCGGCGCAGACGACATGCAGCGATGACCACTCGCGCCGTTCCTGATAGAACTTGCGCAGCCGGTCAAATTCGCCGGACAGGTGCGCCACCTGACGCAGCAGGGCGTCATCGCGGCGCACATCATACACCAGATGCACCAGCCGTTTGAGCTGATGCTCATCCAGCGGCACGGTCAGGGTTATTTCAGCCAGTTCCGGCACCGGCAGCAGCGACGACAAAGCGACCTGTTGCGGCTGACCGATAAAACGGCTCCAGGCTTCGAACACCTGGGTGGTGCCGCGCGCCTTGCCTTCCAGCGTATAACCGGCGATATGCGCGGTGCCGATGTCGACCCGATCAAGCAATTCGATGGACAATTCCGGCTCCGGTTCCCACACGTCCAGCACGACGCTGATGTTTTGGCCACCTTGCAACGCCGCCAGCAAAGCGGCGTTATCCACCACCGGACCACGACAGGCGTTGATCAGAATGGCGCCGTCCTTCAGACGCGCCAGCAACGCGGCATTCACGCTGTGCCAGGTGGCGTAAGGGCCGTCTTTCAGCAGCGGGGTATGAAAGGTCAGCACATCGGCCTGTTCCACTACCTCGTCCAGCGACAGGAACGACCCGCTGTCGCCGCGATCCGCCCGCGGCGGGTCGCACAGCAACGTGCGCACGCCCAGCGCCGTCAGCCGGTCATTGAGGCGAGAACCCACGTTGCCCACCCCGATAATGCCGACGGTACGATCCGTCAGCGCGAAGCCATCGCGTTCCGCCAGCATCAGCAGGGCGGAAAACACATACTCCACCACCGCAATCGCGTTGCAACCGGGCGCGGCGGAAAACGCGATCCCCTGTTGGCGCAGGAACGCTTCATCGACATGATCCGTGCCCGCCGTCGCCGTACCGACAAATTTCACCGCCTTGCCGGTCAGCAGGTCGGCGTTCACTTTGGTGACCGAGCGCACCATCAAAGCATCCGCCCCGTTAAGAGCATCCGTCGGAATCGGCCGCCCCGGCACCGCCGTAACCTCGCCCAGACGGCTGAACAGCGTCTGCGCGTAAGGCATATTTTCATCAACTAGGATTTTCACGTTGGCTTTCCTGATAGACCGCTGACGACACCCGCGCCGCCGCGATGAAACGAAGGGCATTATTCTGCCACAAACCGGCAAGCGGGAACACTGACGACGGGTGCGGCGCCGGCCCGTAATCTTGCATGATGCGGGTCGCAGAAACCGTTATCCAGGCGGCAGACGGCTGCTTTGCAAAGACGACTGCTTTACGGGCCACGCAGCACATCCTGGTACCACGACGCCTTATCAGGCCGGCGGCTCGCCAAACACGATTCGCACCCGCAGCCCGCCCAGCGTCGGGCTGTCCAGCAACTGAACCTGGGTACGATGCCAGCGGGCGATATCCCTGACCAGCGCCAGCCCCAATCCGGCGCCCGGCAGACCACCATGATTATCCAGCCGGTGAAACGGCCTCATCGCCTGCTCGCGCTCGGCCGGCGGGATACCGGGGCCGCTGTCTTCCACGTCCAGTTGTTGCGCCTGCACTCGGGCGGTCACGATCCCGCCTGATGGCGTGTATTTCAGCGCATTATCAAGTAAGTTAGCGCACAATTCCGCCAGCAGCAGCGGCTCGCCGCGAATCAGGCAGCGCTCATTGCCTTCGTAGCCCAGATCGATCCGCCGGCTGCGCGCCAGCGGTAAACGGGAAAAACAGACGTCGCGCACCAGCTCGGCCAAATCCACCGTTTGCCAGGTGTGCTCTTTGCTGTCCTGCGCCCTCAGCCGCGACAGTTGCAGCAGGCGATCGGTTAACCGGATGGTGCTGTCCAGCGTGGCGCTCATACCGGTCAGGCTATCGCGCCACTGCGCAGGCTGCGAGCTGTTCAGCGCCACGCCGACCTGGGTCTTCAGCACCGCCAGCGGCGTTCTGAGCTGATGGGCCGCATCCGCGCCAAAACGCTCCTGCCGTTGCACCAGTCCGCTGAGCCGCCCGATATAACGGTTGAACGCCACCAGCAACGGCTGCATTTCCGACCAGGGCAATAGCGGCGGCAACGGCGTCAGATCTCCCGGTTCGCGGCGCGCCATCACGCCGGACAGCTGACGCAGCGGTCGCAACAGTTTGCGGAACAACAGCAGCACCAGCACCAGGGCCAGCAGAACCAGCGCGCTCTGGCTGAGAGCCGCGGTCAGCAGTTGCCGGTGCGCGAAGGCTTCGCGGGAACTCAGCGTTTCCGCCACCAGAATCAGCACCATGCCCTCCACGCCGGACTCATGGACCGGCTGCCACAACGCCGCCACCCGGATGGCACTCCCGTGATAGCGGGCGTCATAAAAATGCGCCAGCGCCGGATAATCACGGGATAACGGCATGCCGCGGCGCAGCGGCGGCAGGTCGTCATAACCGGAGAGGGTGTTGCCCTGCGGGGTCAGCACCTGATAATAGAGCCGGTCGTTCATGTTGCGCTCAAAGCTGTCCAGCACCACCCAGGGCACATCCACCGCCAGTTGCCCGTTGCGCACCGTCAGCCGTTCCGCCACCGTGCGCGCCGAAGCCAGCAGGGTGCGATCGTAAGCCTGCGTCGCCGCCGCTTTCGCACTGTGATAGTGACTCCAGACCGACAATGCCCACAGCAGCGCCATCGGCACGACGAGATACAGCATCAACTGGCCGCGCAGCGAATTAACTTTCAGCATGCTGACATTCCAGGCTATATCCCAACCCACGCAGCGTGACGATCATCACATCGCTACCCACCAGTTTTTTGCGAATACGGTGCACGTACAAATCCAGACTGTCCGGGCTGGCGTCGTCCGTCAGGGTAAACACCTGCTCATACAGATACTGCCGCGACACCGGGCGGCCGCGACGCTGCATCAGCGTATGCAGCACCGCCTGCTCCCGCGGCGTCAACGCCAGCGGTTTTTCCTGCAGCAGAAAATAGCCCTCATCGTGCCAGCAGAGATCGCCCAACCGCTGCACTTCCTGTATCTGCCCCTGACTGCGCCGCAGCAGCGCGCGCAACCGCGCTTCCAGCTCGGCCAGTTCAAACGGCTTGGTAAGGTAATCATCCGCGCCCAGATTAAGCCCCCTGACCCGATCCGCCACGCTGGCGCGGGCCGTCAGCAGCAGCACCGGCAGATTCTGGCCGCGCTTACGCAACCGCGCCAGCAGCGCCAGGCCGTCCATACGCGGCAATGACACATCCAGCACCACCAGTGCATAGCTTTCCTGCAGCAACAGTTGGTCCGCCGCCACGCCATCGCCGACCCGATCCACCGCGAATCCCGCCTCGCTCAGGGCTTTTTCCAGCCAGTGAGCCAGTTCAGGATGATCCTCAACCAGTAACAGTCGCATCGCCGCCAGCCTGCCTCCACATTGCCTTTCTCCTTCCGGTACCTGCCTGACGGTTATTGTCCCTCAGGAATGGTCGGTTTTTTAAGCGACGCCAATCACATCCTGAACACATTTTCAATAACCGAAAGGTAACTGAAAGGTTACATCATTAACAATCCAACAACACTCCCGTTTTGGGAACGACAAACAGGAAGGAATGACAATGAAAAAATACCTCGCCCTTTCCCTGACGTTGTGCGGATTGTTTACCAGCGTGCCCCCCACCCAGGCCGCCGCGCCGACCCGAACCGAATGCATCGCCCCGGCCAAGCCGGGCGGCGGTTTCGATCTAACCTGTAAATTGCTGCAAATATCGCTGCAGGAAACCGGCACCCTCGATAGCCCGATGCGCGTCACCTACATGCCCGGCGGCGTGGGCGCGGTCGCTTACAACGCCATCGTGGCGCAACGCCCGGACGAACCCGGCACCGTGGTCGCCTTTTCCGGCGGCTCGCTGCTCAACCTGGCGCAGGGAAAATTCGGGCGCTACGGCGTGGACGACGTGAAATGGCTGGCGGCGGTCGGCACCGACTACGGCATGATCGCGGTGCGGGCTGACGCCCCTTACCAGACGCTGAAAGATCTGCTCGCCGCCATGCAGAAAAACCCTAATCAGGTGGTGGTCGGCGCCGGCGCATCCATCGGCAGCCAGGACTGGATGAAAACCGCGATGCTGGCGCGCCACGCCGGGATCAGCCCGCGCGACATGCGCTACGTCGCGTTCGAAGGCGGCGGCGAACCGCTGACCGCCATGCTGGGCGGGCATGTACAGGCGGTTTCCGGCGATATCAGCGAAATGGTGCCGCATCTGCAAGGCGGTAAAATTCGGGTGCTGGCGGTGTTTTCCGAGCAACGTCTGCCGGGACAACTGGCCGACGTCCCTACCGCCAAAGAGCAGGGATACGATTTGGTGTGGCCGATCATCCGCGGTTTTTATCTCGGCCCCAAAGTCAGCGACGCCAGTTACCAATGGTGGGAGCAGGCGTTTAAGCACATCGCCGCCACCGACGAATTCAAAAAACAGCGCGACCTGCGCGGCCTGTTCGAATTCAACCTGACCGGACAGGCACTGGATGCGTACGTCAAAAAGCAGGTCGCGGATTACCGCGAACAGGCAAAGCTGTTTGGGCTGGCTAAATAAAAGGAGGAACACATCATGAGCGATCGTCTGTTTGCCGGAGTCTGGCTGGCGCTGTGCCTCATCGGCCTGGTTATCGGCTGGGAGATCCAAAGTGAATACAGTTACGAACCGGTCGGCCCGCGCCCGTTTCCCATCGCCATTCTGGGGCTGATGGCGTTATGCGCTGCGCTGATGCTGCTGCGTAAACCGGATATCCTCGTCTGGCCGTCGCCGCCGGTCCGCCAGCGCTTGCTGCTGTTGGTCATCATGCTGGCGCTGTACGCCTGGTTGTTTGAGCCGCTGGGCTTCCCGCTGACCACCGCTCTATTGGGCTGCGGCATCGGCATGCTGTTCGGCGCGGTGTGGTGGATGGCGGCGTTGTCCGGCGCGGTGATGGGCGTATCGCTGTTTTATGCCTTCGATAAACTGCTCGACGTCACGCTGCCGGCCGGCGCGTGGTTCTAACCGGGAGACAATCTCATGGATACCTGGTCTTTTCTGATGCAGGGTTTTGCGGTAGCAATGACGCCGCAAAACCTGATGATCGCGCTGATCGGTTGTTTTATCGGCACCATTGTCGGGCTGTTGCCCGGTCTTGGCCCGATCAACGGCGTGGCGATTCTGATGCCGCTGGCTTTCGCGCTCAAATTGCCGGCGGAATCCGCGCTGATTCTGCTCGCCACCGTTTATCTCGGTTGTGAATACGGCGGACGCATCTCCTCCATTTTGCTCAATGTGCCGGGGGACGCCGGCGCTATCATGACCGCGATTGACGGCTATCCGATGGCGCAGCAGGGCAAAGCGGGCGTGGCGCTGTCCATTTCCGCCGTCAGCTCGTTCGTCGGCTCCAGCATCGCCATCGTCGGCATTATTCTGTTTGCGCCCTTGCTGGCCGACTGGTCGCTGGCGTTTGGGCCCGCCGAGTACTTTGCCCTGATGGTGTTCGCCATCGCCTGTCTCGGCAGCATGATGAGCCACAACCCGCTGAAATCCTTTCTGGCGGCGCTGATTGGGTTGTCGATGGCCACCGTCGGCGTGGACGCCAATACCGGCGTCTATCGTTTCACCTTCGACAGTGTTCATCTATCTGACGGCATCCAGTTCGTGGTAGTGGTGATCGGCCTGTTTTCCGTCAGCGAAATTCTGCTGATGCTGGAGCAAACCGGCGGCGGACAAAAGTTGGTCAAAACCACCGGGCGTATGCTGTTCAACGCCCGCGAAGGCATGCAGTGCGTCGGGGCGACGTTGCGCGCGTCGCTGCTGGGGTTCTTTGTCGGAATTCTGCCGGGCGCCGGCGCCACCATCGCCAGCGCGATGGCCTGGATGACGGAGAAGAAGCTCAGCGGCAACAGCGACAGCTTCGGCAAAGGCGACATTCGCGGCGTGGCGGCGCCGGAAGCGGCCAATAACGCCTCGGCCTGCGGCTCGTTCATTCCGATGCTGACGCTGGGCGTTCCCGGCTCCGGCACCACCGCCGTGATGATGGGCGCGCTGACGCTGTACAACATCACGCCGGGTCCGGCCATGTTTACCGAGCAGCCCGATATCGTCTGGGGCCTGATCGCCGCCATGCTGATCGGCAACCTGATGCTGTTACTGCTCAATCTCCCGATGATTGGCCTGTTCACCCGCATGCTGGCGATCCCGATGTGGTTTCTGGTGCCGGCGATTGCCGCTATTTCCGCCGTCGGCGTCTACGCGGTGCACAGCACGACTTTCGACCTGCTGCTGATGGTCGGGCTGGGGGTGTTCGGTTACCTGTTGCGCAAAATGAACTTTCCCATGTCGCCGCTGATTCTGGGTTTTGTGCTGGGGGAAATGCTGGAACAGAACCTGCGCCGCGCGTTGTCCATCAGTAACGGCGGGTTATCCATCCTATGGGAAGGCCATATCAGCCAGACATTGCTGGGGATGGCGGTGCTGATTCTGCTGGCGCCGCCGGTTTTGAAATATTGGCGCCGCCGTCGTACCCAGCTCCGGTCCGTCCCCCGCACGTAGCCTCAGCGCCAACCACATAAAGCGAGCGCCGCGGATTGTTTCATCCGCGCGCCGCTTTGCCCGCCGGGAGCAGTGTTCTTCACGCCAGCCATGCGTTTTCTCGCCTGTTTGCCTCGCTTAACGGAATTTTAACCTGTTCATACCCGACGACTATCGGTAGTACCGCGCCGTTGTTATGATGACGCCAGTTATACTGATGATAAATATGATGGCGATAACGTCATCGGGCTGATGCGAAATCCCGTCGAGCGTCTACGGTAAGGATCACACCATGCAACCGATCAGTAACCCCGGTAATGTTTCCCTGCAGGGAGAAAAACCGCTGGAAACCGCGTTGTCGAAAACGGCGACGTCCCAGACGGACGATTTACCATTGACGCTGGCGCAGCGCACCACGCTGGAAAAGCTGGTGACGCAGATTTCCACCCTGAGCGGCGCCAAGCCGGCGGAAATCTGGGCAACCGTGCGCGCTGAACTGGGGACGAAAAATAACGCGGAACTGCTCGCCAGCCAGTTTCCGGCGGCCGAGCAGAGTTTGCAAAACCGGCTGACGACCGTACAGGGCTCGCAGGATAGCCGCCAGTTACTGCAACAGCTAACCAACCTGCTGTCGCAGGGGAATAACCGTCAGGCCGTCAGCGATTTCATCCGCCAGCAGTTCGGCCATACCGTGCTGAGTTCGCTGACGCCGTCGCAGCTAAAGCTGGTGGTGACGCTGCTGCAAAACGGTCAGTTGCCGCAGGCCGCTACGCTGTTGTCCACGGGTAATACCTCGGCGTTGCCGTTCGGCACTACCGCGACAGGGCAGCCGATCCAGTTTCCCCAGACACCAACCGCCACCACCATACCGCCGCCGCTGCCGCAAACGTCTCAGCAACTGGCGGCTCTGCTGCAAGCCGGCGTCGTTCCTGACGGACTCACCGCCAATTCATCGCCGGCGGCGACCGCACTGCTGGACCGCGCGCTGCTGCCCGCGGAACACAACCAGCTCAACCAGTTAGTAGCAAAACTGGTGGCGCTGAGCGGCGAATCACCGGGCAAAGTCTGGCAAACGCTGATGGAGATGCAGGGATTGAAAACCGGCGACCCGATTCCGGCAAAGAACTTTCAGGTGTTAAGCCAGTTCCTCAATACCCAAAGCGTTTTGTTGCAGCAGCATACCCTGCCCACCTTGCATACGCTGCAGGCGGCGCTGAAACAGCCGCTCGATCAGCAGGAGCAACAACTGTTGCAGGACTTCACCCGCAACACCCTGAATATCACACCGCAAACGCCGCTCACCCCTTCGCAAATCAGCGAGGTGGTGACCTTCCTGTACCGCCGGCGACTCCAGCAGATACAGGAGGCTTCCGTCACGCCGCTACAGCCGTTTATCAACCCGTTAATCGTAGCCTTGCCGCAGGAATGGCGGACGCTGGTCAATAAACCTATCGGGCTGGCGCTGGTGGCGCTCCTGGTGGTGGCCTTGCTGATGTGGATAGTACTGTAATGCGGGAATGACGAGAGCACAGCAGAGAAAAATGGGTTAACGGCAACGATCGTCAGACAAAAAAATACCGGGCAAGCCCGGTATTCTTCTGCATGATTACCGATTACTGTTACTGCGCGTATTTGCGCATCACCAGCACGGCGTTAGTGCCGCCGAATCCGAAACCGTTGGACATCACGGTAGTCAGGTTACGTTCGGTCGGCTCAGTGACGACGTTCATGCCCTGCGCCTGCTCGTCCAGCGTTTCAACGTTGATGCTCGGTGCGATGAAACCGTGCTCCAGCATCAGCAGCGTATAAATGGCTTCCTGCACGCCCGCGGCACCCAGCGAATGGCCGGTCATGGCTTTGGTGGAAGAGATCGGCGGAACCTTGTCGCCGAAAACCTGACGAATCGCCCACAGTTCTTTCACATCGCCCACCGGCGTTGAGGTACCGTGAGTATTGATGTAGTCCACCGGGGTATCGACATCCTGCAGCGCCAGCTTCATGCAGCGCACCGCGCCTTCGCCTGACGGTGCCACCATGTCGGCGCCATCGGACGTCGCGCCATAGCCAACCACTTCGGCATAGATATGGGCGCCGCGCGCCAGCGCGTGCTCCAGCTCTTCCACGACCACCATGCCGCCGCCGCCGGCGATGACAAAACCGTCGCGATCCGCGTCATAGGTACGGGAAGCGCGTTCCGGCGTTTCGTTGTATTTGGTGGACAGCGCGCCCATGGCGTCGAATTCGCACGCCAGTTCCCAGCACAGCTCTTCGCCGCCGCCGGCGAACACGATGTCCTGTTTGCCCATCTGAATCTGCTCGACCGCGTTGCCGATACAGTGCGCGGACGTGGCGCAAGCGGAGCTGATGGAGTAGTTCACGCCGTGGATTTTAAACGGCGTCGCCAGACAAGCGGATACGCCGGAGGCCATCGCCTTGGTCACCACATAGGGGCCGACCGCTTTCAGGCCGCGCGGGCTGCGCATGGCGTCAGCACCGAATACCTGGAAACGCGGGGAACCGCCGCCGGAGCCAACGATCAACCCTACACGCGGATTGTTCTGGTAGGCCTCTTCGGCCAGACCGGAATCCTTGACGGCTTCTTCCATACACAGGTAAGCGTAAATAGAGGCATCGCTCATGAAACGTACAACTTTACGTTCAATCAGACCTGCCGTATCCAGCTTGACGTTACCCCAGACGTGACTACGCATGCCTGAATCTTTCAGCTCTTCGGAGAAAGTGATGCCGGAACGGCCTTCACGCAGGGATGCCAGCACTTCTTCTTTGTTATTACCGATACTGGACAGTATCCCCAGACCCGTAATCACCGCACGTTTCATTCAATACCTCTTCCGCTTGTAGAGTTTGGATTTAGCTCCGCACTTTAGCGTACAGATGTAAGCTGAACAAGTCCGATCAGACTAACTTTTCTCAAATTTGCGACTTAATAAACCACTCGCTAGAATCCCGCCACCGCCTGAATAATGAGTTATTTGCCGTGACAAGCCCTTCCATCCAGCATGCAAAGCTAAACTGGAACGCTCAGGGTACACCTGTATCGCAACAGTTTGATGACGTTTATTTCTCCAACCAGGATGGCCTGGCGGAAACCCGCTATGTCTTTCTGCAGGGCAACGGTTTTCCGCAGCGTTTTCTCACACATCCCGGCCCGGTCTGCACCGTGGCGGAAACCGGCTTCGGCACCGGGCTGAATTTCCTGACGCTGTGGCAGGCGTTCGAACAGTTTCGCCAGCAGCAACCGAATGCCGCGCTGCAGCGGCTGCACTTCATCAGTTTTGAGAAATTTCCGCTGCGCCAGTCGGACCTGGCCACCGCACATGCCAGTTGGCCGGAACTGGCTCCCTTCGCCGACGAACTACGCCGGCACTGGCCGCTGGCGCTGCCCGGTTGTCACCGGCTGATTCTGGCGCAGGGGCGCATTACGCTGGACCTGTGGTTCGGCGACGTCAACGCCCTGCTGCCCACACTGGATCACAGCCTGACCCAGCGTATCGACGCCTGGTTTCTCGACGGGTTCGCCCCGGCCAAAAACCCGGACATGTGGACCGATGCGTTATTTCACGCCATGGCGCGCCTGTGTCGCAACGAAGGGACGTTCGCGACCTTTACCGCGGCCGGTTTTGTGCGTCGGGGATTGCAACAAGCAGGATTTGACGTCAGCAAAATCAAGGGATTCGGGCAGAAGCGGGAAATGCTGCGCGGCGCGGTGACGCACAACAGCGAACGGCCTCATCCCACCCCCTGGTATGCCCGACCGGCGGCCTCATACCCGCAGGACGTGGCGATCGTCGGCGGCGGCATCGCGGCGGTATTAACCGCGCTCGCGCTGCTGCGGCGCGGCGCGCGGGTGACGCTGTACTGCGCCGACGACCAGGTGGGGCAACGCGCCTCCGGCAATCGTCAGGGCGCGCTCTATCCGTTGCTGAATGACAAGCAGGATGGATTGTCGGGATTCTTCGCCACCGCGTTCGGCTTCGCGCGTCGCAGCTACGACGCCCTCGCCGCGCAGGGCGTGACGTTTGAACACGACTGGTGCGGCGTCAGCCAGTTGGCCTACGATGGAAAAAGCACGCGCAAAATAACCCAGATACTGGCCGGCAACTGGCCGGATACGCTGGTGCGGCCGGCAGATGCACGCACGCTAACCGAACAGGTCGGCGTGCCGCTATGCACCCACGGCATCACCTACCCGCTGGGCGGCTGGCTGTGCCCGTCCGAGCTGACCGCATCGGCCTTTGCGCTGGCCTGCCGGCAGGGCCTGCAGGCGCATTTATCTACCACCGTATCCACGCTAACGCACACCGACAGCGGCTGGCAACTGACGCTGGCGGATGGCAGCCAGAAACAGCACGCCACGGTGGTGCTGGCCAACGGCCATCAGATCAACGACTGGGAACAGACCCGACATCTGCCCGTTTACCCGGTGCGCGGCCAGGTCAGCCACGTCCCCGACACGCCGGCGCTGTCTGCGCTGCGTCAGGTGCTGTGCTACGACGGCTATCTGACACCGGTCAGCCCGCATCACCACACCCACTGTATCGGCGCCAGCTATCATCGCGGCGATACGGGCACCGATTACCGTGAAACCGATCAGCAGCACAACCGTCAGCGGCTGATGGACTGCCTGCCCGACAGCGACTGGCCTGCCGACGTGGATATCTCTGGGCAACAGGCGCGTTGCGGCGTGCGCTGCGCCATTCGCGATCATCTGCCGTTGCTCGGTCAAGTGCCGGATTACAGCCAAACGCTGGCCGACTATCAGGATCTGCCCAGACAGCGTGCCGCGGGTGATGAGGTGACCGTTGCCCCATCCTGGCCGAATCTCTATCTGATCGGCGCTTTGGGGTCACGCGGTTTATGTTCTGCGCCGCTGGCCGCCGAGATTCTGGCATCGCAGCTGTTCGGCGAACCGCTGCCGCTGGACAGCGATACGCTGGCGGCGCTGCACCCCCATCGTTTTTGGGTAAGAAAATTGCTGAAAGGCAAAGCGGTATAACTGAATATAGGGATAGCGTGTTCGATACGGCAGCAATTTTATACTAAACAGGATTCGAGAGCCGATTATGGGAAAAACCTCGTCACGGGAAGAAGTGCAGTTTCACCACCTGAAAGATCTGGGTGGGCTGGAAATGCTGCAGGCCCGCTATCACAACCAGCGTTTTTCCCGCCATTCGCACGAGAATTTCTGTATTGGCGTGATTGAGGAAGGCGCGCAACGTTTCTATCGCACCGGCGGTGAACACGTTGCCCCCACCGGCGACATTATTCTGGTCAACGCCGACGAGATTCACACCGGCCACTCGGCTGTCGCCAGCGGTTGGTCTTATCGCGCCATCTATCCTTCGCCGGACTTGCTATGCCACCTGTCGCGCGACCTGCGCGTGCCGCAAGGCGCTACCCCCTGGTTTCCCGATGCCGTTGTCCATGACCCCGGATTGTCGGCGCAATTGCGGCTGGCCTTCACCCTGTTGCCGCAGGCAGGCAATAGCCTGCTGAAAGAAACGCTGCTGTTTTCGTCATTGAGCTGGCTGATGCTGCGCTACAGCAAAACCCGCGCCGATGGACGGGTTTTGCCATCAGCGGGTCTGTCCATTCTGCGGGCAAAAGCGTGGCTTGACGAATGCCCGGAGCAGGATATCAGCCTGTTGCAGCTGGCGGAGATAGCCGGCCTCAGCCCGTGGCATTTTCTCAGGCAATTCAAGGCGCTGCTGGGCATGACGCCGCATGCTTATCTGGTTCAGGCGCGCCTGCGTCAGGCACGTTCGTTGCTGATAAAGGGCGCCGGCCTGTCCGACACCGCATCCCGGTGCGGATTCTCCGATCAGAGCCACTTCAATCGCCATTTCAAACGCGCGATGGGCATCACCCCGGGTGAATTTGTTCGTACTCTGAAGTAATCAGGCATAGGCAATTTCTTTCAATACCGCCGCGTCTCACCTGCCTATCCTTCCGGTCTATAACCTGAAGGAGAGCGTTCATTGTTATGCCATTTCCATCTTTTACCGCCTTATCACGACAATCTCCGCCGAATTCGGCATTCGGCCAGTGCCTTCGCGGTGCGATAGCCATGCTGCCGCTGTGCGTGGCGGTTATTCCCTGGGGCATTCTGGCCGGCTCAATGGCGGTGCAGGCCGGGCTGACATTCTGGCAAGCGGTGGGTATGTCGGCGGTGATCTTCGCCGGCGCCGCGCAATTGGTGACGCTGAGCCTGCTGATGTCGGGCAGCAGCGTCATGACTATCGTGTTGACCGTGATGGTGATTACCGCCCAGCACCTGATTTATGGCCTGACGCTGCGCCCCACGGTCGCGCCGTTAAAGGCGCGTTATCGTCTGTTGCTGGGTTTTTTACTGACCGATGAACTGTTCGCCCTGGCGATAGCCGCAAAGGCACGGCTGACCACCGCCTATCTGCTCGGCGCCGGGCTGACGTTTTATGTGAGCTGGGTGATATGCAGCCTGGCGGGCGTGATGATGGCGAATGCGATTCCCCATCTCGATCGCTACCATCTGGATTTTTCCATCGTCGCCACCTTTATCACGCTGGTGGTCCCCATGGTCAAGCGCCTGCCGGTGCTGGCGGGGACGCTGTTTTCATTGTTCATGTCCATGCTACTGGCTTACTGGCGCATCGAAGGGGCGATTATGATAGCCGGCCTCGGCGGCATGGCCGTTTCCGTGCTGATGGCACGGCTTAGCGAAAAAACATCAAGGACCGGAGAAACATCATGAGTTGGGGATTATTACTGCTGCTGGCGCTGGTCGTGTTTGCTTACCGCTACGTTTTTCTTGAACCCGGCGTTCCCGTCAGGCTGCCTGCCTTATTCCGGGAAGCGCTCAACTACTCCGCGCCTTGTCTGCTGACGGCTATTTGCGGACCGGTGATTCTGTTGCATCAGGAAACATTGCGTCCCTTTCCCGATAACCCGTATTTATGGGGCGCGGTGGGTAGCGTGGTGATTGCCTTGCTGGTTCGCCACACGATGCTGGCGGTGATGGGGAGCCTGGGCGTGTTTTATGCGCTCTGTTTCTGGCTGCGATAGCCCAAGGCTGCGATAGCTCAATTGCGATAGCTCAATATAGTAAAACCACGTTGCGCTGCCCCCGGTTACGTTTCAGCAAAATAACCGGGGACAGGAGATGACCGCTTGAGCGTCATCCACCTTTACGTGTTATCCGGCAAACCATTACAACACCGTCAGGGTCACATCGATATTACCGCGAGTGGCGTTGGAATAGGGGCAAACCTGATGCGCTTTTTCCACCAACGCCTGTGCCTGCGCCTTGTCCATCCCCGGAATAGTAATGCGCAGTTCGACTTCAATGCCAAAACCGCCGCCGGATGGACCAATGCCGACCAGGCCTTCAATCACCGTAGTAGCGGGAACCGACACCTTCTCTTTGGACGCCACCAGTTTCAGCGCGCCGGTAAAACAGGCCGCATAGCCGGCGGCAAACAGTTGCTCAGGGTTGGTGCCGGAACCGCCCAGGCCGCCCAGCTCGCGCGGTGTGGTCAGTTTTAGGTCAAGATGATTATCATCGGAAACCGCATGTCCATCTCGCCCGCCGGTCACCGACGCCTGGGCACGATAAAGTACTTTCTCAACAGCCATAATTGTCACTCCCTTTTAAGACAAGATAACCGCTTTAAAATCAGTAAACACCGTTCAGGCCTGACGCCGTCATGCCTGACTGGATTCCAGACGCCGCGCCTTCTGCCAGCTCGGCGTATCAGAAAGCCGTTTCGAATAGCGGAGAATGTTGGGATACTGCTGCCCCAGATTAAACCGCTCCGTGACCAGCTTCACCACGAACCCCAGCATAAAGTCCGCCCCGCTCAGACGTTGCCCGACAATAAATTCACGTGAGGCAAGGTAGTCGTTCAGATAAGCAAACACTTTCCTGAATTCCGCCTCGGCATAATCATCCAGAAAGTGCAGCGTCTGGCCGGCTTTTTTCTCAAACTGATTAAAGACTTTCAGTAATACAGGCAGCATGGCCGAGCTTTCCGCAAAATGAATCCATTGCAGATACTCGACATAACACGCGTCCTGCTCATCAGGCGCCAGCTGCGGCGCGTATTGGCTGATAATGTACTCAACGATGGCGCCCGACTCGGCAATCACCTTGCCGTCAATCTCCACCACCGGCGATTTACCCAGCGGATGAATCGCCTTAAGTTCCTCTGGCGCCAGTTGCGTCTGCGGGTTGCGCTGGTAGCGGATCAGCTCATAGGGAAGCTGCGCCTCCTCCAGTAACCAGAGAATGCGTATGGAGCGCGAATCATTCAGATGATGTAACTTTATGGTCATTCTGCCGGTTTCCTTTGTCGGCCGATTAGGCCAGCTGTTTTAACAATGCCCTGGCGACCGCTTCCGAGCTGGCCGGGTTCTGGCCGGTGATAAGCTTACCGTCTTCAACGATGTAGGGATGCCAGTCCGGGCCTTTGGAATACAGACCACCCAGTTGTTGAAACTCGTCTTCAATCAAAAACGGCACCACATCGGTTAATTCCACCGCGGCTTCTTCCGTGTTGGTAAACCCGGTTACCTGGCGACCTTTGATCAGCGGCTCGCCATTGGCGGCTTTGACATGACGCAAGACGCCAGGGGCATGACACACGAAGCCGATGGGTTTTCCAGCCCGTTCAAATGCTTCGATCAGAGCACTTGAGGTCGGTGATTCGGCCAAATCCCACAGTGGGCCATGACCACCCGGATAGAACACCGTGTCAAAATCGTCCATACGGACGCTGTCCAGTTTCACCGTGGAGGCCAGCGCCTGCTGTGCTGCCGGATCGGCCTTGAATCGATGGGTCAGTTCGGTTTGAAATTCCGGCAAATCACTTTTCGGATCCAGCGGCGGCTGTCCGCCTGCCGGTGACGCCAGCACGACGTCGGCACCCGCATCTTTAAACACGTAATAAGGGGCGGCAAACTCTTCGAGCCAGAAGCCGGTTTTCTTACCGGTGTTTCCCAACTGGTCGTGGGACGTTAATACCATCAATATTTTCATCGCAATTCTCCTCACATCACCCATACCGGGTGCTTTTACATTAGCCTTGCAGAAACGCTTCAAGCTGAGACAGTTTGTCACGATAGGGCGCGCGCAAACGCAGGTTGAATGCGCCCTCTTCATTCTGGACCACAATCGGTTTGGCGTGGCTAAAACGGCGGAAACCATGAATGCCGTGGTAAGCCCCCATGCCGGACGCCCCTACCCCGCCAAAGGGCAGCGCATCATTGCTGGCGTGCGTCATCACATCATTGATGACCAGCGCTCCTGACGTGGTTCGTTCAGCGAACGCGGTTTGCCGCGCCGGTTGCTGACCAAAGTAATACGCCGCCAGCGGACGGGGATGCGCGTTGATGTAAGCAATCGCCTCTTCCTGCGAACGACAGGTGCGTACCGGCAACAGCGGCCCGAAAATCTCTTCCTGCATGATCTGCATGTCATCGGTGACATTCAGCAGCAGATGCGGCGCGATCTTGCGGGAAACCGCATCAAAATCCGGCTCGCCCTGCGGAGCCAGGCTTACCAGCGTCGCCCCCTGATCTTTGGCGTCTTTTAACAGCCCCACCAGACGATCATAGTGTCGCGGCGTGATGATGGCCGTATAGTCAGGGTTGTTCTGAAGCGTCGGGAATGCCTGAGCCATAAACGCTTTGCCGGCATGAATAAAGGCATCCACCTGATCGTCCGACAGCATGACGTAGTCAGGAGAGAGGCAGATCTGACCGGCATTAAAGGTTTTCACAGTCAATGTGCGCCGCGCCGCCAGGCCGACATCCGCATCGCGGTCGATAACCACCGGCGATTTTCCCCCCAGTTCCAGTGTAACGGGTACCAGATTATCGGCTGCGGCGCGCATCACATGGCGACCAACGGCGGAGCTGCCGGTAAAGACCAAATGATCAAACGGCAGGCTGCTGAACGCGGCGCCAATCGCCGCATCCCCCAGCACCACTTCCAGTTCCAGCGGGTCAAAGTAACGCGCGATCAGCTCCGCCAGCAGTTCCGAGGTAGCAGGCGTCAGCTCCGACGGTTTCAGCATCGCCGTATTGCCTGCGGCAAACACGCCGGCCAGCGGACCAAATGCCAGATTGATGGGAAAATTCCACGGGCTGATCACCCCGACCACGCCCAGCGGCTGATGCTGTATCCAGGCCTGCATGCCCGGCAGGGGGCTGTCGACGAATTCCGGTTTCATCCATTGCGCCACGTGATCCGCGGAATGCTCAAGCGTTTTCACCGTCGTCACCATATCCGCCACCAGCGACTGATACCGGCTTCGGTGACCGAAATCCGCATCCATCGCTTTGCTGAGCGACGGATAATTCTCCCGGATAAGCCGGGCGCTGCGTAACAGCCTGTCGCGGCGCAGCGCGGCATCGGCCGGGCCATTGGCGATGTGGGCGTTCTTCATGGTCTGCAATATCGCTTTTAAATCGTTGTTCGTTTGCGCTAAAAGCATGGCGATCGCTCCTTAAGGATCGTGCGGCGTCTTTTTCCATTCTGGCTTTGGTATAAATTTTCCTTTGCTTCCTGCAAGCCGACTCACTAAAAAAAGACAGTTATGTTTTGATAGAACGCACTTTAGCGACGTTAATCAATTGTGACCAACTAGCATAGTTAGGTATATATATAAAAAATTTTATGGATAACACATGTCTCTCGCTCGGCTAAGAACCTTTATTGAGGTATATCGACAGCGCTCTATCAGCGGAGCCGCACGCACGCTTAACCTCACGCAGCCTGCGGTATCGCAGCATATCGCCGGTTTGGAAATGTCGATTGGGCGCCCGCTGTTTGAGCGGCAAACGCGGGGCGTAACCCCCACCTCGGTGGCCGATGAATTGGCGGCGGATATTGGCGACCGGCTGGATGAAGCGGAAAACGCGCTGGCCTCGGTGAAAGCGCGATCGCTGGAATTGGCCGGCGCATTACAAATCATCGGTCATGCGGATTTTCTGGCCGCCGTCGTGGCCAGGCAATTATTGCCGCTGCTGGAAGTGGGGGTGCGCGTCCGGATGCAAACCGGGGATTACGACGCGATTATCCAAAGCCTGATTGAGGGTTACTGTGACTTAGGGATCTCTGCGGCGCCCTCACATGACAACCGGTTGAAAAGCGAGTTGATGCTGACCGACGAAGTGATGGCGGTTGCGTCGCCCCAGGTCGTCAGCCGGTTGATGAACACGCCGGATACGCTGGCGGCGATGCAAACCGAACCGGTGCTGGCCTATAGCCTGACGCTGCCGCTTATCGATAACTGGTTCACGGCGAATCGGGTGCAGGCGCCGGCCATTCTTCCCGCCATGGTCGGGCAAGATCTGCGTGCCTTATGCAGCTTACTGTGTGAGGGGTTTGGCTGGAGCGCCCTGCCTGCATATTTATGCACGCCTTATATCGAACGAGGGGAACTGCGTGAAATTCCGGCACCCGTAGCGCGTGCCAGCCGAAGTTACTATTTGCTCTGGCAACCCAGCGCCTTGCGCCAGCCACGCGTCGCCCATGCCAGACAGGCGTTGCTGTTTCGGTTAAGGCAAAAATACGGGCGGTAGATTTGTCGCGTCGCTGAGGCAGCCCGAAGGGCGCCGGGCCAAAAAATGAGCCGATTCAGATCCCGTAACCGCACGTATGCCGATCACGGGATCTGGTTTAGGGAGTGGTTAATTATTGCATCACGACTCGAAACAGGCGGTCGCCATTTCGGTCTACGGGCGGGTTATTGCAATTGCGCCTGCTGATACAGCGATTCCCACACCTGGGCGACCAGCGTCTGGTCCGGCGGCGACAGTTCGCCATTCTTAATCGCCTTGTTCAGGCTCTCCTGCACCCGCGCATGCAGCGCCTGCGCCGTCTGTTCGCCATGCGCTTCGGCTTCCGCCACCGCCAGCGTCAGGTGACCGCGCAGGTAACCGCTGGCAAACAGCTCATCATCGCTGGCGTGCTCCACCATGTTGTCAATCAGCGTCAGGATGCGCGCCTCGAATTCTGCGATCATTGATGGTCCTCAGTTATCGTGTTGCCCGCCGATCGTCACAGATCGGCCGGGTAAGGAAAGTCCGCCGCGGTTTGCGGCGCGGTGTGGTAAAAATCCCGCAGCGCCTGAATAAAGCGCGCAGGTCGGCCGGGAACGCCCTGTTGCAGATAGGTCATCACCTGCGCGTGCACCCGACGCTGGAAAGCGATACGGTCCGGGTCGACATCGCCATTCAGGTTGTCGCAACTGACATTAAACGGGAAACCGGCGGCCACGCAGAACATCCACTCCAGCGCCTGCGGCTTGATTTCCACCGACTCGAACTGGCTTTGGGTCGCGGCGTCGCGTCCGTCCGGGCAATACCAGTAGCCGAAATCCACCAATTTGCGGCGCTCTTCACCGGCAATGCACCAGTGTGAAATCTCGTGCATGGCGCTGGCATAGAACCCATGCGCAAACACAATGCGGTGATACGGCGCCTGATCGTCGGCCGGCAGGTAGATAGGCTCATCGTCGCCTTTCACCAGCCGGGTGTTGTATTCCTCGCTAAAACACCGGTTGAAAACAGTGATCAACTGGTCGTAATGGTGAGTGCTTATCGTTTCAGTCAACATCGTCATAAGAATAGCTGTCCCAGCCAGCGGGCAATCTCGCTGCCGTGGTTGTCATGAATCAATTTGATGCTCATCAGGGCGGACATGATCACCAGCATCGGGCGAATCAGTTTCTGTCCCTTGGTCAGCACCATTCTGGCCCCCAACCGGGCGCCGATAATCTGCCCGACCAGCATGACCAAACCAACGCCCCATACCACCTGGCCGCCCAGCATGAAGAACAGCAGGCTGCCGAAATTGGAGGTAAAATTGAGCACTTTGGCGTGCGCGGTGGCTTTCGCCAGATTGAACCCCAGCAGGGTGACATAGGCCAGCGCATAAAACGAACCGGCGCCCGGCCCGAAGAAGCCGTCGTAAAACCCGACGCAGGCGCCGCCCAACAGGGAAAACGGCAACAGCGACATCCGAGCATGCCGATCCTCATCCCCTACTTTCGGCATCAGCAGAAAATAGAGCCCAATGCCGATCACCAACACCGGCAGCAGCTTACGCAGGAAATCGGCATGAATCTGCTGAATCAGCCAGGCGCCGAACATCGCACCCACAAAAGTCAGCGGCACCGCCAGCTTCAGTATTTTCATATCCACCGCTTTGCGGCGGATGAAATACAGGCTGGCGGAAAACGAGCCGCCCACGGCCTGCAATTTATTGGTCGCCAGCACCTGAGCAGGCGACAGCCCCGCCGCCAGCAACACCGGAATAGACAGCAACCCGCCGCCGCCGGCGATCGAATCCACGAATCCGGCGATCACGCTCGCCAGAAACAACAGGGCCAGCACATCCGGCCCGACAACGAACCATTCCATGAATTATTCCGCAATCAGATGGCGATCAAGCAACGCCTGACAGGAAGGCGGCAAGGGGGGAGGCGTCGTTTTGGCCGGTGGTTCGGCGCCCGGTTTGCGCGGCTGGAACCAGCTGTTCAGTTCAGCGCCGCATCCGTCGCCCGCCGGCGGCGCATCCTGCTCCTGACACTCCAGGCTGTTCGCCGGGCAACGCAGCCGCACGTGCATGTGCGCGCGGTGGGCGAACCACGGCCGCACCTTGTGCAGCCAGTTGCGATCGCCGCCGGCTTCCAGACACAGCTGCTTTTTGATCGCCGGGTTGACGAAAATGCGCGTCACGTCATTATCCTGCGCCGCCGTTTTTACCAGCTTCAGGACATCCGGCGACCATGCGCGCGGATTGACGTTTTTACCGTCCGCCTGCACCAAATCCAACGGCTGCGGTTGCAGTAACTGCTGCTGACTCCAGCGCTGGCGCGGCAGTTGCAGCCAAATATCCACATCCAACCCCGACTGATGGCTGGCGTGGCCGCTGCTGAACCGCCCGCCGGCCGGCATGCCCATGTCGCCGATCAGCACGGTGCCGCCGGTGGTCCGATGCACGCCGGCGCTGAGGCGATTGATGAACGCCAGCAAGTCCGGATGACCGAAGTAACGCCGCTGGTCGACGCGCATCACCTGATAATCCGGCGACTGCAACGACAACGGCTGTGCGCCGATGATACAGCCATTGGCAAACGCGCCGATGGCCTGAGGCTGGCCTGCCACCGGGTGGCTTATCTCCTGCCACGGTGTCTTCGCCAGCGCGGCGCTGCTCAGCAGCAACGCCACCATCCCAATCCAGTTTGTTTTCATTGTTTTATGGTATTCGTATTCGGTGTATTACCGCGTTTCTTATGGTGTTACCAACGGGGAACCTGGCTTGTCACGTCCGCGCACTGCGCGCGCTGGCGCAACAGATGATCCATCAGCACAATCGCCATCATCGCCTCGGCAATCGGCACCGCGCGAATGCCCACGCACGGGTCGTGGCGACCGCGGGTGATCATTTCCGTTGCCTCGCCGTCGCGGGTGATGGTGCGCCCCGGCACGGTGATGCTGGAGGTCGGTTTCAGCGCCAGATGGGCGGTAATCGCCTGACCGCTGCTGATGCCGCCCAGAATGCCGCCCGCATGGTTGCTCTGAAAGCCTTCCGGGGTGATTTCGTCACGGTTTTCGCTGCCGCGACGGTTCACGACTGCAAAGCCGTCGCCGATTTCCACGCCTTTGACGGCATTAATGCTCATCAGCGCGTGAGCCAGATCGGCATCAAGGCGATCAAACACCGGCTCGCCCAGCCCCGGCGGCACCGACTCGGCCACCACCGTCACTTTAGCGCCGATAGAGTCGCCCTCTTTTTTCAGTGCGCGCATCAGTTCATCCAGCGCGTCGAGCTTGTCCGGGTCCGGGCAGAAAAACGGATTTTGCTCCACCTGCGCCCAGTCTTTCAGCTCGCAGGTCACGTCGCCCATCTGCGCCAGATAGCCGCGAATCACCACGCCATGCTGCTGTTGCAGGTATTTCTTGGCAATGGCGCCGGCGGCGACGCGCATGGCGGTTTCACGGGCGGAAGACCGACCGCCGCCGCGGTAGTCGCGGATGCCGTATTTCTGCTCATAGGTGTAGTCGGCGTGGCCGGGACGGAACAGATCCTTGATGGCGCCATAATCCTGCGAACGCTGGTCGGTATTTTCAATCAACAGACCGATACTGGCGCCGGTAGTCACCCCTTCAAACACCCCGGACAGAATACGCACCTGGTCCGGCTCGCGGCGCTGGGTGGTATAACGAGAAGTGCCCGGACGACGACGGTCCAGGTCGTGCTGCAAATCGGCCTCGGTCAGCGGAATGCCCGGCGGTACGCCATCCACCACGCATCCCAGGGCGATGCCATGCGATTCACCAAAGGTGGTGACACGGAAAAACTGACCAATACTGTTTCCTGCCATCACGGCTCCTTAGCATTGAAAAAACATCAGGGCGCCAGACGGATACCTACCGCCCGTCGCCCTGCGGAGGGATTAATCCCGGTAAATACTGAAATGCGCCTGACAGTCCAGCAGTTGGGAACGGGTCAACATGAAGACACCGTCGCCGCCGTTGTCGAACTCCAGCCAGGTGAACGGGACGTCCGGATACTGCTCCATCAGGTGCACCATGCTGTTGCCGACTTCACAAATCAGCACGCCCTCTTCGGTAAGGAAGTCCGGCGCGCACGCCAGAATCCGACGCACCAGTTTCAGGCCGTCGCTACCTGCCGCCAGCCCCAGCTCCGGCTCGAAGCGGTATTCCTGCGGCAGGTCGGCCATGTCTTCTTCGTCCACGTACGGCGGATTGGTGACGATCAGGTCATACTGAATCGCCGGCAGGTCGCGGAACAGATCGGAACGGATCGGCGTGACGTTATATTCCATACCGTGCTGCTGAATATTTTGCTCGGTCACCGCCAGCGCCTCGGCGGAAATATCCACCGCATCCACTTCCGCTTCGGGGAATGCTTGCGCGCAGGCGATGGCGATACAGCCGCTGCCGGTGCACAAGTCGAGAATATGGCGCGGCGCGTTGGGCAACAGCGAGGCGAAACGGTTATTGATCAATTCGCCAATCGGCGAACGGGGCACCAGCACCCGCTCGTCGACATAAAACTCCAGTCCGCAAAACCAGGCTTTGTTCGTCAGATAAGCGACCGGAACACGTTCGTTGACGCGGCGAATCACCCGCTCGACGATGCGATGACGCTCGCTGGACGTCAGCCGGGCGAGGTGCATGTCTTCCGGAATATCGATCGGCAGAAACAGACTGGGCAGCACCAGTTGCAGCGCCTCATCCCACGGATTATCGGTGCCATGACCGTAATAGACGTTGGCGGCGTTAAACCGGCTCACTGCCCAGCGCAGCATATCCTGAATGGTATGCAGATCGTTGACCGCCTCATCGACGAAAATTTTGTCCAAGTTTGTCCTCCGCAGACTACTGTTCTTGTGATCACTCTCTCTGTGATCGCTGTCTCTGTGATCGCAACGGATAGTTTGCCATGAAGACGGCGACAAATCAGCAGATATCACCGCCGGACGGCGCGGACCGGGGGACATGACGATAAGGTTTTGTTTAGCGACCGGCACGGAACGGGTAAACTACATTTCATTGAAAACCATGCCATTAAAAATCACGCCATTGAAAATTGCCATCACGGCGGATACCGTGTTGATGTTCTGTAACAGAACCGCGACGATGACAGAGTGACGCACAATGAAAAAAAAATTCATGCTTGATGACGAGGAACAGGCGCTTTTCCGCACATCGGTGGCGGGCGCCACCCGGTTACGTCAGGACACCTATGTTCACCGTCCGGCCCGAACCAAGCCCGGCGCGTTGCCGCCGCGGCGGATGATTCAGGAACAGGTGGACGCCAGTTTCTATTTTTCTGACGAATTCCAGCCACAGCTGGAGAATGAAGGGCCGACACGCTATGTCCGGCCGGGCGCCAGTCATTACGAACTGAAGAAACTGCGCCGCGGCAACTATTCACCGGAGCTGTTTCTGGATCTGCACGGGTTGACGCAGTTGGAAGCCAAGCAGGAACTGGGGGCGCTGCTGGCCGCCTGCCGGCGTGAACATGTCTACTGCGCCTGCGTGATGCACGGTCACGGCAAACACATTCTTAAACAGCAGACCCCGCTGTGGCTGGCCCAGCATCCGGACGTACTGGCGTTTCATCAGGCACCGAAGGAATTCGGCGGTAATGCGGCCCTGCTGGTGCTGGTGGCGCAGGAAAGCGCTGACGAGGAATAACCCTCCCCCACCTCACCTTCCCCGTCATTCAGGAAAATCGCCACGGCGTAAACCGCATGAAAACCAGACAGGAGCCGCTAACGGCGCCTGTCGTCGGACGATCAGGGTTTGACTTTGGCAGTCAGTTGGGACGGCGTGACCTGCCAGTGGTATACGCCGGTGCCGGAGACGTCATCCAGCTCGACGCAGGCAACGGCCGATGTAGCGAACATGGGCGCGGTCTCAGTCGGGCACAACCCGGCGACCAGATACCCCACCAGCGGCAGGTGGGAAACCACCAGCACCGCACCGGTGCCTTCTTTTGCCAGCGCCAGCAAATAATCGCACACCAGTTCGGCGTTGCCCCCCGGCGTCAGCTCCGGCAGACATTCACTTTCCGGCAGCGGCACTTTCTCCGCTACGACCTGCAACGTCTGTTGAGCCCGTACGTAAGGACTCACCAGCACCCGCTCAATATCAACCGACTGATCGTTGAGCCAGGCTGCCATTTGACGAGATTCTTCATCTCCCCGGCGGCTTAACGGCCGGAGCGCATCACTGGCGGCGTCAGGTACGGCATCACCATGACGCATGATCAAAACTTGCATATTACACCGCTATATTGATGAAAAAAGGGCAATAAAACCCTGGGGATAGCTTCAGATTAGCTGAATCGGCACGGGGCCGTTTTGCGATAGGTCACAGCCTGGTATCGGGTATCGCCACATCCTGCTGATGGCGTTTTGACCAACGCAAAGCGCATTTTTTTACCCCAATTGCCGGCGAATCGCAACCAACCACATCATGCGTCGCGCTGCGCCACGGCTCAGCCATCGCGCCACAGCCGGCAACTTCCCGTTTTTCAGGCAATTAACCTTAATTTTTTCAGGGCAAAGCCGACATCACGTCATCATAATATGCTGCCGGCTATCTTTTAGATTTCATTTAACAGCAGTTTAGACTAAAAAATAATTTTCATTCAGATAAAAAAATTATCAATCTCCGCAATACAGAATAAACCGGCACCGGTTTTATTTTGCTGACACTTTTACACTTTTTCATCTTATAACCGAGGGAAACACTGGAAAAAATACCCTGCCTCATTATAGTGAACAGAGAAAACACCGGTGCTGAATACAGCATATTTAAATAATTCAGCGCGGTATTATGCCCAGCATTCAGGGAATTGTTTTACTGGGTGGTAAAAACAACGGAATGTTTAAATAAGAAAAACAAGTATTTTCAATAAAATAAAACCATTACTCCGCTAGCGCACCATCGTGCTCGGTATTTTTATCAATTAACGTTTTTCACCTAAACGTGAATCCAGGAAATAACGTTTCTCGTCAGCCAATAAAATAATTTTTTTAAACAACATTAGGTTTTTCATTCAAAAAATCTGCCTTACGGCTTTGAAGTTTATTATTCTACTGATCCGACAAGAATAAAAAACAAGGCGGGATAGTGGGTTCAGATTTTTCCCTCACCCGCTTAGCGTTCCGTTTCATCAGCAAAGTCAACCTGCTGTGACTGCCGCCGGAGCAGTCCTTCCGCCGGAGCAAACCGATCGCCATACTGCGCCTGCAACGACAGCAGGGTTGCCACCACCGTTTCTATCCCTAATCGATTCATGTAGTGGAATGGGCCGCCCAGAAACGGTGGAAACCCGATCCCCATTACCGCGCCGATGTCGCCGTCGCCCGGGCGGCGGATCACCCCTTCATCCAGACAGCGCACCGCTTCATTCAGCATCATCATGACGCAGCGCTGCGCAATCAGCGCCGGATCCAGGTGCGCTTTGGGCGTCACATCCAGCAAGGGATAGAGACTACCGTCGGACACGTTGCCCTGACGCCGCCACAAACCGCATAACCGCTCATAACGCGACTGATCGTAGCGATAAAAGCCGCGTCCGTTCTTACGGCCTTTACGGTTGTCGCGGGCAATGGCTTCCAGCGCCGGCGGCGCGCAAAACCGCTCGCCCAGCTCCGCCACCAGCACCGGCACAATCTTCATCGCCACATCAATCCCCACTTCATCCAGCAAGGTAAAAGGCCCGACTGGGAAACCGAAACGCACCAGCGCCTGATCGACCGATTCTACCGGCTCGCCTTCCAGCAAACAGCGGGCCGCCTCATTCAGGTAAGGCGCCAGAATGCGGTTAACATAAAACCCAGCTTTATCCGCTACTACGATGGCGGTTTTACCCTGCTTCTTCGCCAGCGCCACCGTGGTGGACAGCGTCTGCTCGCTGGTTCCGGCATGGGGAATAACCTCAACCAGCGGCATCTTGTCCACCGGGCTGAAATAGTGCAGGCCTATCACCTGCTCAGGCCGACCGGCACCGGCGGCGATCTGATGAATCGGCAGCGACGAGGTATTGGTGGCAAACACCGTATGCGGCGGCGTCACCGCTTCGGTTTCCCGCACCATCTGCTGTTTGAGCGCCACTTCTTCGAATACCGCCTCCACCACCACATCAACGCGCTCAAATCCCCGATAATCGGTGCCGCCGGAAATCAGGCTCATCTGCCGTCGCTGCTCTGCGGGCGTGATGCGGCGGCGCGCCACCTGTTTGCTCAACCGCTGCCAGCTGTTGCGCAGCGCATGGGTGATGCCTTGCTCATGAATATCTTTAATCCTTACCGGCAATTGACCATTCAGCGCGGTGACGCCGGCAATGCCGCCGCCCATCAAACCGCCGCCCAACACCCCAACCCGGCGCAGTGGGCCGGGCTCGACCGACGCGCCCTGATCTTTTTTCAGCGCGGTGGCGGTAAAAAACAGTCGCCGCAACGCCACCGACTCCGGCGACATCACCAGTCGGCCGAAAGCGCGGGCCTCCGCCTGATAGCCTGCCTGGCTACCTTGTTCCAGACCCCGGCGCACCACCGCCAGAATACGCGCCGTCGCCGGGTAATTGCCCTGAGTTTTCGCCTGCGTCTGCCGCCGCACCCGCTCAAACAACCAGCGGCGTACGTAAGGCAGCATCAGTAGCCGGTGCCGCCAGCCGGGCGAGGACGGCTGCCGTTTACCGCGGCGAATAAAGCCCAGCGCCGCCTCCAGCAATACGGCGTGCGGCACCACTTCATCCACCAACCCGAGCCGCCGCGCCTGAGCCGCCCGCAGTTGCCGCCCGGTCAGGATCAACTCCAGCGCGCGGTCCACGCCAATCAGGCGCGGAAGACGCTGGGTGCCGCCAGCGCCCGGCAATAGCCCCAATTGCACTTCCGGCAACCCGAGGCGGGTGCTGTCGTCCGGCGTACAAAGGCGATAATCACAAGCCAGCGCCAGTTCCAGCCCGCCGCCCAGACAGTCGCCGTGAATAGCCGCCACCACCGGGAACGGCAGGTGGGCGATCGCTTCCAGTGTTTCCTGCCCGGTTTCAGCCAGCGCCTGCGCCGCCGCGGCGTCGGAACAGGCATCCAACATGCCGATATCCGCCCCGGCAATAAACGACGCCGGTTTGCCGGAGAGAATAACCAGCCCCTGTAGGCCACTGTGCTGTCGAGCCTGCGTCAGCACCGCGCGCATCTGTTCCGCGAATTCCGCTTTCAGGGTATTCACTTTCTCGCCGGGAACATCCACGGTGATCACGCCGATATGATCGGGGCGTAGCGTCAACCGGAAAGCCGCGTGCTCTTCATGTTCGTGCGCCTGATGTATCGCATTCAGTTCGGTCATTGCGTCACCTCCAGCACCATCGCTGCCCCCAGGCCGCCTGCCGCGCAAGCAGTGACCAGCCCCAATCCGCCGCCTCGCCGGCGCAATTCATGCAGCGTCTGGGTGATCATCCGCGCGCCGGTCGCGGCAAACGGATGCCCATAGGCGAGCGATCCGCCACGCACGTTGAAGCGCTCACGGTCCACCTCCCCCACCGGCGCGTTGCGCCCGAGTTTATCGCGGGCAAATTCAGCGCTGGCGAACAGGTACAGATTGGCCAGAGTCTGAGCGGCGAAAGCTTCATGCATGTCAATCAGCGCCAGATCGTCCAGACGGATACCCGCTCGATCGAGCGCCAGCGGGGTGGTGTAAGCCGGCCCTGCCAGCATGTCCTGCTGCACCGGAATGGCGCAGAACGCATAGCTACGCAGGTAGCCGAGCGGCGTCAGTTTCAGTTCGCGGGCGCGGGATTCGCTCATCAGCAACACCGCGGCGGCGCCGTCGGTTAACGGCGAACTGTTGCCGGCGGTTACGCTGCCGTAGCGACGGTCAAAGGCGGGTTTAAGGCGGGAATACTGTTCCGGCGCGCTGTCGCGACGAATAGTGTTGTCTTCATTGATGGCCTGTTTATACGGCGGCACCCAGGCCGTCATCACCTCGTCGCGCAGTACGCCGTCGGCCCAGGCCTGCGTAGCGCGTTGATGGGAAAGATGGGCGAAAGCGTCCTGCGCTTCGCGGCTGATGCGGTAGTCTTTCGCCATCTGCTCGGCGGTATCGCCCATGCGCAGCCCGGTGGAATACTCGGCCACGGCGGGCGCCACCGGCAGTAAGTCCCGCGGCCGCAAACGGGCGAACAACGCCAGCCGCTGGCGGAAGGTTCTGGCGCGCGAGAGATCGACCAGCGTGCGCGCCAGCGCCTTGCTGACGCCGATGGGCAGCACAGAAGCCGAATCAGCGCCGCCGGCGATGCCGATGTCGATAGCGCCGGCCAGAATGCTTTCCGCCACGTTGGCGACCGCCTGAAAACTGGTGGCGCAGGCTCGGGAGACGCTATATGCATCGGTAAGCACGCTCATGCCGCTGCCCAGCACGATTTCGCGGGCGATATTGGGCGCTTCCGGCATCTGGATCACCTGCCCGAACACCAGTTGCTCCACCTGTTCCGGCTCGACGCCGCTGCGAAGCAACAGCTCATTGACCACCAGCGTGCCCAGCTCCAGCGCCGGGATACCATGATAGACCGTCGCCTGTCGGGCAAACGGGGTTCTCAGCCCACTAACAATCGCAATGCGGTCGCCACGCCGGGTGACCAGCGGCACTGCTTCGCGTTCACGCATAACCATTCCGTTCATCCCTTTTCAGAGACCGATGGGTCTGAACTCATTGTTAACCTGAAGATTACATTATGCAAACAAGCAGATACCAAACAGCGAGCCATGCCACGCTTCCGGGCGCTCATGCACAATGGAAATAAGACGGCAAAGGTAATGAAAAAGAAGGAATAATGAAGTGGAAAACATCGGGAAACGCGGCTGATCTCAGCGTATCAGCCGCAAAGCGAGGGCGAGCACGCCACTACAGCGGCACTACTATTACGACTACTACGACTTGGTCGGTTAGCGCAGGCCCAGCTGGAAGATCAGGGTTTCCGCCTGACAGCTGAACGTGAAATCCATATCCAGTTTAACGCCGCCTTCCGCCTCCGACAGGCGGGCGTCAATCACGCAGGGCTCGGACTCAACCGCACGGGCTTTTTCCGTCAGTTGCTTCTGCGTCTGCTCCGCGTCGCTACGGTGGGTAAACACACGGCTGTAAGAGGCGGTGCAATCGGTGTTATCCATTACGGTTCCCACATCCACACAGCAACAGGCGGCGGTTTCTTCCGCGCTACATTTGTTAATCGCGTTTGTCATGGCAAAACTCCTCTGCGGCGACAGGCGCTTCCCCAGTCGGAAGCACGCTATCCATCTATTCTGCCCCCATTTTACTCACCACGGTCGTCTATCACTAGCACTTACCAATTAAAGAGGTATTACGTGATACAAATCACACTTTAACGTTATTTTTCAATGAAATAGGCTAAAAGACCTAAACACAATCATGACATTTGTTAACTGGATCTAATTTTTAAATCATTTTCGCAACATTTATGGAACCAAAAGAAAACATTTCATCGTTTTACTTTTATACTTTGCGCAACTGGTCTGATTTGTCAGCCCATTAAGCCCCCCTACAATGCGCGTCCCTTGTTACACGCTTAACAAAAATTGCAAACGTTCAGTGAGGTTTCGGTCATGAGCCAGAAAGTCCTGTTAAAGAAAACATCACTTGCTGTGGCGCTGGCGCTAATGGCATCCAATGCAACCGCTGCTGGTTTCCAGTTGAATGAGTTCTCCTCATCCGGTCTGGGGCGCGCCTTCTCGGGTGAAAGCGCAATTGCAGACAATGCGACCTCTGGTAGCCGCAACCCGGCGACCATGACGCTGTTTGATCGCCCGGCCTTTTCCGGCGGCGTGACTTACATTAACCCGGATATCGACTTGCGCGGCTCCAGCAGCACCGGCCGCGACGCCAGCGCAGACAATATTGCGCCGCATGCCTGGGTGCCCAACCTGCATTTCATCATGCCGCTGAACGAGCAGTGGGCGGTTGGCGCCTCCGCCACCACCAACTTCGGGCTGGGGACAGAGTTCAGCGACAATTTCAGCGCCGGTTCCATTGCGGGCAAAACCGACCTGAAAACCTCCAACCTGAATCTGAGCGCGGCCTATCGTCTCAACCAGCATTTCAGCTTTGGTCTGGGCGTCAATGCCGTGTACGCCGATGCCAAATTTGTGCGTAACGCCGGCGAAGTCGGCCCGGTGCTGGGTGTGAGTTCAACATCTGAGATCACCCATATGGATGGCAAAGAATGGGGTTATGGCTGGAACGCCGGTATCCTGTATGAACTGGATAAGAACAACCGCTTCGGCCTGAGTTATCGCTCTAAAGTCGACATCGATTTTGACGGCTCCTTCAGAAACGACCTGGCGGCGCCGCGCGGCACCAGCGGCAACACCATCCCCGCCAGGCTCACGCTCAACCTGCCGGAAATGTGGGAGTTCTCCGCTTACCACCGCGTCGCTCCGCAGTGGGCGGTTCACTATAGCCTGGCCTACACCAGTTGGAGCAGCTTCCAGGAACTACGTGCCACCAACAGCAACGGCCAGCAGTTGTTCCAGAAGGATGAACGCTTCCACGATTCTTACCGCATCGCGCTGGGCACCACTTACTACTACGACGACAACTGGACTTTCCGCACCGGTATCGCGTTTGACGACAGTCCGGTACCGGCTGACAAACGCACCATCTCCATCCCGGATCAGGATCGTCTCTGGCTGAGCGCCGGCACCACCTACGCCTTTAACAAAGACGCTTCGGTGGACGTGGGCGTGTCTTATATGCACGGTCAGAAAGTCACCATCAACGAACCGGGCGTTGCGGCTAACCTGCCCTCTTACACCTTTACCTCTAAAGGCCGGGCGTGGCTGTACGGCGTGAACTTCAACTACAGTTTCTAACCTGAACACCCTATCTCTGTTCGTAAAAAAGGCCGCTATCGCGGCCTTTTGTTTGATGAGAAGTCGGTGATTTATGCCAGCGGCATTACTCCGGCTTCACTTCCATGTAGTTCAGTTTCAGCGTGCTACTGGTGTAGCCGCGGATCTTGTTGGTCAGGTCGATATTGCCTTCCAGTTTCTGGCCGTAAGACGGAACGATCTCCTTCAATTTGGCCTGCCATTCCGGCGTCGCGACCTTATCCTTGAACACGGTCTGCATCAGGCTCAGCATGATCGGCGCAGCGGTGGACGCACCCGGCGACGCGCCCAGCAGCGCGGCGATGGTACCGTCTTTATCGCTGACAATCTCGGTGCCCAGCTTCAGTACGCCGCCCAGCTCTTTGTCTTTCTTGATGATCTGTACGCGTTGACCCGCCACCGCCAGACGCCAGTCAGACTGTTTGGCCTGCGGGAAGTACTCTTTCAACGCGGCAAAACGATCGTCGTCGTTCATCATCAGCTGGCCGATCAGGTATTTCACCAGATCGAAATTATCGATCCCCACATTCACCATCGGCATAAAGTTGGAGG
Source organism: Dickeya dadantii NCPPB 898 (assembly GCF_000406145.1). NCBI lineage: Bacteria > Pseudomonadati > Pseudomonadota > Gammaproteobacteria > Enterobacterales > Pectobacteriaceae > Dickeya > Dickeya dadantii. The sequence continues at coordinate 3,294,949 of NZ_CM001976.1, forward strand.
TGTTCATGGACGCGAGCAGATCCCACAACGAACCGTTTTTCAGGAATTTGCTGGAGAAGGTCGCGAACGGCCCGAACAGCAGCGCCGGCTTACCGTTGAAGATACGGGTATCCAGATGCGGTACGGACATCGGCGGCGCGCCAACCGAAGCTTTACCGTATACCTTGGCGAGATGACGTTTTACGATGTCCTGATTATCGGTGACCAGGAACTCGCCGCCAACCGGGAAGCCGCCATAGTTGTCCGCTTCCGGAATACCTGACTTCTGCAGCAGTTGCAGTGCCGCGCCGCCGGCGCCGATGAACACGAATTTGGCTTTGATAGCGCTTTCTTTACCGCCGTTTTTCAGGTCGGCAACCACCACGTTCCAGGTTTTGTCCGGATTGCGCTTGATGTCACGCACTTCGTTGCTCAGTTGCAGGTTGAAGGTCGAATGCTGCTTCAACCCGTCCACCAGTTGGCGGGTGACTTCGCCGTAGTTAACATCGGTGCCGATCGGCATACGGGTAGCGGCAATCTTCTGTTGCGGATCGCGCCCTTCCATCACCAGCGGGATCCACTGCTTGATCTGATCCGCGTTGTCGGAGAACTCCATGCCGCGAAACAGGGTGCTATGTTGCAGCGCCTGGTAACGTTTGTGCAGGTAATTGACGTTGTCGTCGCCCCATACGAAACTCATGTGCGGCACGCTGTTGATGAATGACGACGGGTCTTTCATCACATTGTGAGAAATTTGATAAGACCAAAACTGACGGGAAACTTCGAACGCTTCGCTGATTTCGACCGCCTTGCTGATGTCGATCGAGCCATCGGCTTTTTCCGGCGTGTAGTTCAGTTCCATAAAGGCGGAGTGGCCGGTGCCGGCGTTATTCCAGCCGTTGGAGCTTTCCTCAGCCACGTTGTCCAGACGCTCGACCATACTGATGGTCCAATTCGGTTCCAGCGCCTGCAGATAGGTACCCAGCGTGGCGCTCATGACGCCGCCGCCGATCAACACCACATCCACTGCCTTATTTTCTTCCGCCATGACAGGCTGTGCCAGCCCTATGGCGCCCAGACACAAGGTGGTAACCAATAGTTTTTTCATATTTATGTCCCGTTATGTCAATGTGTCATCCCTGCAGGTGAACAAGGGTGATTCCAGATTAGCGAGATAACGATGCAGGAACGATGAGCCATGAGAAACACGGCGCCAACCCTATAGCAGGTGCACGGCAACGCCTTTGTCTATTTCAGCATAGAGCAGAAATGGCTGACGGCAGGCGGAGATAAGAGCACATGACGCAATACGTGGATTGCCTGCTCAGGGCTGCTGAATCGTTACCCTCTCTAACCGGCTGTTATTATTGTTACATAAGCGGTGGAAATAAATTTATGTAATTAAATAAACGCTCAACAACAATATAACGTTTCACAAACAATCAGTTTGATGAGTTTCTGGTGGGCAGATAACAAGGTGGGTGAAAAAAGGCGCCCGCAGGCGCCTGTCAATGCTGAAAGAATACTTATTTATCTGAATCGATCTCGTCCAGGCTGCCTTCAATCGCTTTGGCATTCGGATTAGCCGCCGGGGTGTATTTACCGTCGCTAGCCAGGAAGTCATGCCGCTGGAAATAGGCATCGCGCACCATCAGGTAAGGGTCGGACGAATTATGCAGCAGCGCGTCGGAATCCAACAGACGGGCGCGAGTTTCCAACCCTTCCACCGCCCACTTGCCGGCGGACATCACGAAAGTGAGATAACTCAACGGCGGATAAAGCGTATCCACGACCCCGCCGCCGTCTTCACGCAGCGTGGCGCTGCCGTAGCCCGGCAACACCAGATAAGGCCCGTAACCCACACCGTAATGCCCCAGCGTACTGCCGAAACGATGCGGCTCTCCTTTCGCCAGTTTGGGGTTCGCCATTGACGCGACGTCGATCAGGCCGCCCATCCCCAGCAAGGTATTAAGGAAAAAACGGTTGAAGTGAATCATCGCCTGATAAGGTTTGCCCTCGGCGAAATAGTTCACCATGGTGGCGGGTTCGGACAGGTTGACGAAGAAATTGGTCAAACCATTGCGCGCCGGTTGCGGCATGTAATCACGCCAGACCACCGCCGCCGGACGCACCACATACGGATCCAGCACGTTGTAGTTGAAACCGAACATAGTGCGGTTGAATCCTTCCAGCGGATCCGAACGCTGCTCAGGCGCTGAGGTTTTAGAGCTGGCACAGCCGGCAAGCAATGCGCTCGCCAGTACCACACCACCCAGACGAAAATTCATAACGTATCTCCCTGCTGAACTTTCATGCAGTCCGCACGACCTGCCATCGGGCCGTCAGCGCACAAGGCCACATGTTATCATCTTAATACACCGGGCTTTGGTTTGCCCGTGCCGCCGGTGGCGGTCTATCGGAAAAATGGCGATCGTTTAATAGCGACGCCAGCAGTGACGCCTCTCCCGTAGGCGCTTCGGAATCGTCCGGTTCATGCCGGATACCCTTGCACGGGAAACAACCGCCGTCGCATCGGCTGACGCAACGGTCAACATTGGAGGATGCGGATCCTGCGTCAGGCGCCGGTATAATTCCAGCGCCAATTGTGCGATCGCAACCAAATTCAATGATTTGCGTAGCCCGTCACTCATTTGTCCGACGGTTAGCGTAGCGAAAGATACCACGATTAAGCCCGGTATTCAGGCCGAAACTGGTGGCGGATTGAGCAAACGAACCGGCAAGTGCTTATGGCGACAGCCAAATCGGTTATAATGCGGCGCCAGCGCAGTCCCCATAGTTAAATGGATATAACAAGCCCCTCCTAAGGGCTAGTTGCAGGTTCGATCCCTGCTGGGGACGCCAGTCAATTCAAAAAATAATATAAAAAAGATAGGTATCTTTCATCCCCACAACGACTCGTTAATCAGCATATTCCGCCAGTTACAGCCAGACATTTCGTCTGCAATCATAAGCCCATCCACCCTCCCTGACTCCGCCACTAGCGTTCGTAGCACACGGTCTATGCCAGAAACGGTTTGCGCTATATAGCCATATAGAGGAAACACCAAACGACATGCAGTACATGTCGCAACAATGATGAAACAAGGATTGAGGGAATTACAGATGGCCGGGCCACCCGGCCCGGCCTGAGGCATTATTTAGAACTGTCCACGCTGGCCTGCGTGAAGTTCGGGTAATCACCCGGTTTGCCGTTGTTCAGGTTAGACAGGAAATTACCGTCCTTCATCGGGATATCCGCCGATTCGTAGTTGAACGTGTTCATCTTGTTGCGCATGTCCTGATTGCTGACGCCATCGCCATGCACCGAGTACCAGCTGACAATATCCGGCGTGACGAAGGTGTTGTAGGGGTTTTCCGCCTGTTCGCCCGATTTGGCGAAACGGAAAGCGTGGGTCAGCGCGCCATCTTTATGGTAAACAAACTTCAGATGCCCATTTTGTTTATCGAGACTGGAGGCGGCAGCCGTCGTCAGCTTACCGTGAGCGCTGTAGCTGCCGTGTGTCACGGCGCCGTTTTTGGTCCAGACCGCCGCATATTCCCAGTCGTGGCGGTGGCCGCTCTTGATGCCGGCCGCAATTTGATCTTTCAGGAAATAGAGCGCGTAAAAGTGGCCGCAATAACGGTTGCCGCCGTTATTGACGCAGGCGTAACGGTGCAACGTGTTGGATTTGTCCAGAAAAGTGGACCAGCGGCAACCGCCAGTCAGGCTGCCGGTCGGGTTAAGGCCGCCATTCTGCTTGCCGCTGCGACTAATTCCGGCGCTGGGCAGACAACCATCGGTATCGAAATCGAATACCGGCGCAATCGATGCAGCATTGACGCCGGAAGGCAACGCCTGATCCAGTTTGTCAAAATCATCGGCGTGAGCCGCAAACGCAATCCAGAGGGGGAATGTTGCCAGTACAGCTGTCTTCTTTAAAAACATATCATCTCCTGTTTCTGTTTTACTTAATTAGGCGTCATGCCTGTAAGTGCTTTTTTAAAAGCAAAGAAAAGGGGGTGATCATATTAATCACCACAATAATCACACACCCGGATTACAACTGTGAATAAACGCCAACTCGAACATCTGGCTGGTCGGAAGTCATCATAACTGTTTCTGAAGTCAGTATTCAATCCTTAGCCAGAGTAGATTTCCTTTATTCAGGATATAAATACCACCACCGTTATTCCGTTTAAAAAAACAAGCCAATGAATTGTGACGATATAAAATCATCACCCATGAGGGATAATATTCTTTGCCATCTATTTATTCTCCTCTTGGTTTGCCATACAAGAAACTATTTTAGGAAACCAACCACCTTTTCATTATAGAGAAAAACGTGCAAATCCAGAATAAATCACGCCATAAGACTCCAATTAAACTCCAAAAAAATCATTATAATCTCTGGCGTTAATTACCCAGCACCAGGTATTATCGCGGCTTTCATCAAAAGGTTTATGGCACTTGCCATTGTTATCAATAAAATACATCTGGCGATTTCCACTTAATGCCGATGATGAAGAAAAAAAATTTTTGTCATCCCGATGATATAAAACCGTCATAAATATCAGCTATACATAAAGACATTACTGACCGTGATAGAAACATATATCTAAAATAAATAAAAATACATTATAAAAAGAGGTTTTTTCCATTTCATAAAAAGATAATTAACTCCATGGCGACAATATCCTTCGTGTGACATTTCTCCGCATTCATTATGAGTTTCCTTTGTTTTTATTGATGATGCGGCATGGCATTTGCCATTTCAACAGACTACGGTCGTTGTAGTGAGATCGTTTTCATTACGATTCCCGCTACTTCCCTTTGCGCACCGATTCGTGACAGTTCTTAAAAAAGTGCGTACAAATAAAACCAGCATATTTACTCCCCGATATATTCCTGCTTCGATACCACTACCGCACTATTTCAGTTCGGCTCACTCGGTTTGCTCCAACAAGAACAAAGGAAAACCCATGAAAAAGCTGACTTTCAGCGCCAGCACCCTGATAACAGCGTTGGCGTTAACCGGCTGTACCATGCCCGCGCCCCAGGATGCCCAGACCGCGCTCTCCAACCAGTCGGTGCTGGCTCTGAACTGGTTCCAGCAGTCGGGTGAATATCAGGCGTTATGCTATCAGGCGTTCAACACCGCGCGGATGGCATTCGACGCCGCGCCGGTTAAACCGGGCAAGAAAAAGACGGTGGTGGTTGATATTGACGAAACCATGCTGGACAACAGCGCCTACAGCGGCTGGCAAGCCAAAGAACATAAGTCATTCAGCCCGATCAGCTGGAACCGCTGGTCCCAGGCTCGTCAGGCGCTTGCCGTACCGGGCGCAGTGGAGTTCGCCCGCTATGTCAACAGTCACGGCGGCCAGGTGTTTTATGTGTCCAACCGACTGGTTATCGAAGCGAGCGATACGCGCGACAACCTGGTCAAACTCGGTTTTCCGGACGTGAACGACCAGACGCTGCGATTAAGCAAGGGCAACAGCAACAAGCAGGCACGCTTTGATGATATCGCTGCTCAGGGTAATGACATTGTGTTGTACGTGGGAGACAACCTGAATGACTTCGGCGCGGCGACTTACCACAAGGACAATACGGCGCGTCGGGCATTCGTCAGCAATAATCAGGCGAAATTCGGCACGCAGTTCATCGTATTGCCTAACCCGCTTTACGGCGACTGGGAAAGCGGCCTCAGCAGCGACTACAACAGGCTGACGTCGGCACAAAAATTACAGGTGCGCGACCAACAGATTCGCGCCTGGAACGGGCAGTAACCCACGGCGTTAACCACCGTTTATCACGCGAAAAACGTGGAGAGGAGCGCCGCCGCGTAGGCAGCTCGAAGGGATTGAAAACGGGGCTTTCGCCCCGTTATTTCATTCTGAAATTAGCGTGAATACCGTTCCATCCAGCACTTATTTAGCATAAGCCGGACGTTCGGTAATTTCCGGCACCGCCTCAGTCAGGTTGGCGCCAGCCTGGGCGTCACGCAGTTCCGCGTTGTTGAGATAGCCATAGAAAACCCCACGCGCTACCGACATATTCGCCTCCTGCGCATCAATATCCCCGCGCAGTTGGGCATCACCCGACACCACCAACCCCGGAACAGTCAGGCCCAGCGACCAGAACGCCGTATTCACCTGCGCATTGTCCTTAATCGCCGTATTATTCTGAATGATCGTCAGACCGCTGACGCGGGCGTTATCCGATACCGTACCATCCAGCACGATTGCATGGTCTTCAATGCGGGCGTTACCCAGCACCTTGCCGCCCAGCACTTTGGCGTACGGCCCGACATAGGCAGTGTCGTCCACCTGCGCGCCATCGGCCACCCAGCCGCCGCCGTTACGATGACGACGTCCATTGGCGGTCGGCGTCGGCGCGTTCGGCTGGCTGCCGTCCGCCCAGGCGTTTGTCAGATCCACCGTCCACGGATAGCGATATACCCCGTAGTAAGCCTGATCCCATTTGATTTTGTGCATTTCCGTCGGTGTACCCATCACCACCAGATAAACGTTTTCACCTTTTTTTGATGGAGAAATTATTAACGGAGGCGCTGGCGCCGCGTTGCAACGCGCTGTAACGCGCCTTACCGGACGCGTTCACCGCCACCACACCCCAACGCCAGTCGGAATCCGGCGATTGCAGCGTGGCCGGGTCGTTTTTCAGGCCGGGGAAGCGATTGACCGCCGCCACGGTTTGTACCGCACCGTTGAATTTCACGCTGATACGGCTGGCGCCGTTATCCGGGATTAACCGCACCACGTTGTAGCCCCAGCGCTGCGGCGCCTGCTCGAACAGTACGCCAAAACGCCGCGCGCCGGCGGTATTGCTGACAGGATCCAGCGTGGCGGTACGTAGCAGACGGTATGATAAGCCGCTATCGAGAGACTGCGTCTCGTAACCGCCCAGAATACGGCGATAGACCGCCCCCTGATTGTAGCCGTCCGGGTCGGTGTAGTCCCAGCCGACATTACGCAACGCCCAGTCGCCGAAGAAATCGTTCAACTCGGACTGACTCCAGCCCATGTTGCTTTTCAGTACCGAGAACGGATCCGCCGTCCCCTGCTCCGGATCGCCCGCTTTCGGCGCTTTTGCCCACAGGTCGTTCACCGCCTGGTAACCGTAACGATTTTTCAGGTTTTCCAGGAACAGCCAGCCGCCATAGCGAGTGCGCGTGGTGCCAAGATACAGATGAGGGGTATTAATCGCCTCTTCCACGCTGCCGGTCAGGTTGTGGTGGATGTTATCCATCTGATGGGTCATCCAGTCGGCGTGGGCTTCCCAGAACCAGCCCATATAGTTGATGCTGCCCGGCGCGGTAGCCTGGAAACCACCGGTCTGCCCCTGCAAGGCATGCGCCAGTTCATGCGGCATCGCCCAATTGATCGACCAGTCGTTTTTCAGTTCTTCCGTGCCGATCCACATTCCCATGCTGCCGTTGGGCGCCAGGCCGCCGGTCAGCGCAAATGAAGGGTCAAGATGGACATTCGCCTTGAGTTTCACCTTGCTGTTGCAATAGGGTTCGGGAAATTTGATCTGGTTGATGTACTTGTCCCAGGCCAGCTCCAGCCGTTTCGCTGAGGCCTCGACATCTTTTATGTTCAGTTTGCCGGCGTCGCTGTCTTTCCAGCGAAAGACAAAATGCGCGCTCTGGTATTTCACCGCTGGCATGTCGGTGACAGAGGCATCTGCCTGCCAGTTGCCCGCAACGCAGGTCTCATCGGCGAATGCCGGGGCAAGCGTGAATAAGCCGCCGATAATCAACGCGCTTTTGACCATCCTGGTCACAGTCCTTATTTGTGTCATGTTTCGTCCTTTACTCTTCCTTTTTATGCCTCATACCCGTCAGCACGTAGTTTCCTGTCACGTTTAGTGTATGAGTTCCCTATGAAAAGGAGGTGGCCCACGCCCCTCCTTTCCATGCTACTGGCTTATTCAGCCGGTTATCATCTGGCGTAGGCCGGACGTTCAGTCACTTCCGGTACGACGTCGGTCAGGTTGGCGCCGGCCCGGTTGTCCTTCACTTCATCTTCGTCAATGAAGCCGTAGAACACGCCTCTGGACGCGGAAACGCCGCGGATTTCAGCATCGCCGCGCAATTGCGCCGTGCCGGACACCACCACGCCACGCTCGAAGGCACCTGGACCTTTGAACACGGTACTAACCTGCGCGTTGTCCTTGATCACCGTGTCGCTCTGCACTATCGTCAGACCGCTGACCCGGGCGTTGCCGGATACGGTGCCGCTCAGCACGGTAGCGTGATCTTCGATGCGGGCATAATCCAGCACCTTGCCGCCGATGACGCGGGCGTACGGCCCAACATAGGCGGTCGACGCCACCTCCGCACCATTCGCCACCCAACCGCCGCCGTTGCTGTGACGGCGACCATTGGCGGTCGGCGTCGGGGCGTTCGGCTGTGAACCTTCCGCCCAGGCATTGGTCAGATCCACCGTCCACGGGTAGCGGTACAACGAGTAATAGGCCTGATCCCAGGCGATCTGGTGCATTTGCGACGGTGAGCCCATCACCACCAGATACAGCCCTTTGTCATTCGATTTCACCGCGAAGTTGCTGATTTTGGCCGAAGCGCCGCGTTGCAGCGCGCTGTAGCGGGATTTACCGGCCGAGTCGATCGCCACCAATCCCCAGCGCCAGTCGGAATCCGGCTGCGTGAGGGAAACCGGATCGTTCTTCAGGCCCGGCAGGCTGTTAACCGCCGGCGCGCTTTGCACCACGCCCTGGAACGCCACCGTCACTTTGGTAGCGCCGCTATCCGGAATCAGGCGGACAATGTTATAACCCCAGCGCTGCGGCGCCTGATCGAACGGCACGGCGAAGCGTCTCACACCAGAGGCGCTGACCGGATCTAACGCGGTAGTGCGCAACAGTTTATCGGCATTCGCCTGCGACGGCGTTACCGCGCCGTAACCACCGTAGGTACGACGATAGAAGCTGCCGCGATCGTAGCCATCAGGATCGGTATAGTCCCAGTTGACGTTATGCATCGCCCAGTCGCCGAAGAAGTCGTTCAGCTCGGACTGGCTCCAGCCCATATTGCTCTTCAGCACGCTGATTGGATCGGTGGTGTTCTGCTCAGCACTGCCAATCTTCGGCGCTTTAGCCCACATGTCGTTGACGGCACTGTAGCCGTAGCGGTTCTTCAGGTGTTCCATGAACTGCCAGTTGCAGTAACGATCACGGGTCGACCCCAGATAGAGGTGCGGATAGTTCACCAGCATGTCGGAGCAATGCGCGGAGGTACCGCGGTATTCGTCCAGTTGATGCGCCATCCAGTTAGCGTGGGATTCCCAGATCCAACCAACGAAGTTTTGATTGCCGTAAGACTGGAAGCTGCCAGTCTGTCCCTGCAACGCGTGGGTAAACTCATGCGCCAGGCCCCAGTGGTCAAGCAACGCGCCAGGGCCTATCCACATTCCCATGGTGCCGCCATCGGCAATCCCGCCGTTCAGACCGAAAGACGGGTCAATATGAATATTCGCTTTATACTTGACGGTCGCGTTGCAATACGGCTGCGGGAACTTGATCTGGTTGATGAACTTATCCCAAATCAACTCCAGTTGCTTACCGGCTGCAACAACATCGGCCTGTTTAACCTGATTACTATTCCAACGAAACGCAAAATGATCGGTCTGATACTGTGCTGCCGGCATATCGCTGACGTTACTGACCCGCCAGTTCCCCGCCACACAGGTTTCATCCGCATAAGCGGCACTCGCCGCCAGTAAACTGCCTGCGACAAGCACGCAGCGCCCCAGAGAAATATGCTTTCTTATCTGCGACATAAGTCCGTTTTCCGAGCATGATAATGATAGGTACGCCTTCTCACGATCCAATGAAAAGGAAAGCAAGCCTCCTGACATCGGACGTCAAAGGCAGCCTTAAGGTCTTCATGACCTGTTTTGCATGAATAATGTTGTCACTCCCGATGGATTGACACATTAATATTATTACACTTTTTAATGTTGTGATACGAAGATCTGAGTAATCACTGACAAAACTTCACATAAAAAACAGTGTGTTTTACCTTAAAAAATCAATAAAAACGCCTAATACCAAAAAACCAGCATGACTGACTGATAATTTCCGCTTTTTAGAATTATTAATATAAATTCATGATTCGGATGATATCGTTGTTTATGAGACGCATTATCGATAACCTTGCAGCACTCTTTTTTATGCTCGACAGGTAATCGTATGGTGGAATCGGACTGGCGCGCGGCAGGCGTGCTATCAGGGAATAAAAAGAATGGATGTATTCGGTGGGTGTTGGGGTTAATGGCGATGCTGCTGCTCGCTGGTTGCGATAACGCCGCCTCGCCCGATCACAACGCCTCGGCGACGACGTCAACGTCAACAGGCTGGCCCCGCACGGTACAAACACAAAAAGGACCCGTGACGCTCGCCCACCCGCCTCAGCGCATCGTTTCTACCAGCGTGACCATCAGCGGCACGCTGCTGGCGATCAACGCGCCGCTGATCGGTTCCGGCGCCACCAGCCCCAATACGATCGTGGCCGACGATCAGGGCTTCTTCCGTCAGTGGAGCGCCGAGGCGAAAGCCCGCGGCGTCAAACCGCTCTACATCACCGAGCCCAATGCGGAAGCCATCGCCGCCGCCGCACCGGACATGATCATTATCGCGGCGACCGGCGGCGACTCGGCCCTGAAACTGTATGAGCAGCTTTCCGCCATCGCGCCGACGCTGGTGGTGGATTACGGTGATAAAAGCTGGCAGCAACTGGCTGAGTATCTGGGCGAAGCCATCGGTCACGAAACCGATGCCCGGCAGGTGATTGAACGTTTTGAACAGCAGGTGCAGACCGTGAAGCAGGCGATCCGGTTGCCGCCTCAGCCAGTGTCGGCGCTGGTGTATTACGAAGACGGCCGCGGGGCCAACTTGTGGACGCACGCATCCGCGCAGGGGCAATTACTGTCGGAGCTTGGTTTCCAACTGGCGTCGCTGCCGGACAATCTGCCCACCGAAACCCGTATGGGCAAACGGCAGGATATTCTGCAGATCTCCGGCGAAAACATGGCGGGCAGCCTCAACGGCCAGTCGTTGCTGCTGTTCGCCAATGACGACGATACCGTTAACCGGGTCATCGCCAACCCGTTCCTCAGTCACCTGGAGCCGGTGGTACAGCACCGTATCTGGGCGATGGGGCCGGACACCTTCCGACTCGATTATTACAGCGCCAGCAACATGCTGAACAAGATCGAACAGTACTTCCGTCAGCCAACATCCCGCTGACGGACAGGGGTATAGCGGCGATGCAATGCGCCGCTTACCCCTCGTGCACCGCGTCGCCGGTTTCCTCTTCATCCGGCGATGCCGCTGGTTCGCCAAAGCGGCATTGACGCAGCGGGCGCACCAGCAGCGCGATCACTCCGCCCAGCAAGGCGGCGGCGGCGCCAAAGGCCAGAATACTGGTCGCGGGCGTCAGCAGTTTGCCCATCAGCCCCAGAATCAGCGCGCCCACCGAATCGCCGGTGACATCCTGCGCCGTCCCCAGGCTGTTAACCCGTCCCAGCAGATGATCCGGCGTGTGGCTTTGTATCAAAGTAAACTGCAGCAATGAGGTGATGGCGTTGAAGTAGCCGTAGCAGACCAGCGCCAGCAACGCGGGCAGCAAATGGCTGAACAGCCCCAGCGACGCCACCGCCAGAAACGCGCCCGTCGCACAGCCCAGCAGAATCTTCCCCGGCCGCCGCACGCCCGATACCCAACCGCTGGTGAACGCCCCTATCATGGCGCCCAGCGGCACCGCGGAGTACATCAACCCCACCGCCGACGGCCCGGCATGGTAAGCATCGCCCGCCAGCGCCGGGAAAAGCACCCGCATCGCCCCGACTACACTCACCAGCATCCCCAGCAGCACCACGCAGCCCACCACCGGGTGGGCGCAAACGAAACGTACCCCGCCGGCCAGCGCCTGCAAAGGATGTTCCGGCTTGCCCGGCGCCGGTTTCATCAACGGCAGCCGCACCAGCGGGATCAGCGTCGCCAGCGTGCCGGCCGCCGCGACGGCGAAGTTCCAGCCCACGCCGCCCGCGACGATAATCACCCCGCCCAGCGCCGGCGACAAAATCGCCCCCAGCCGCACCGTCAACATGGTCAACGCACCGGCGGCCGGCAGATTTTCCCGCCCGACCAGCAGCGGAATCACCGCCATCAGGGCAGTCATGCCAAGCGCGCCGAAAAAGCCATCCCAGGCGGCCAGTACATAAAGCGCCAGCAATGACGGCGAGCCGGAAAACGCGTTCAGGCTCAGCGCCACGAAACCCAGCCCGCAGGTGCCACGGGCAAACAGGATCAGCTTACGGCGATCAAAGCGATCCGCCAGCACCCCGCCCAGCATCAGCCCGATAAACATGCCGATGCCGTCCAGCGCCACCGCCATCCCAACCTGCAACGTAGAGCCGGTCATCGCCTGAATCTGTACCGGCACTCCCACCGTCAGCATACCGAGCGCAAACACCGACAACATGCGAGCCACAAAAATGGCGCGAAAATGCGCATTCTGCTTCAGCAAACTGAAGTCGAGAAAAAAAGAAGATTTAGCCATGAGCGTTTGTTGAATTCCTGTTCTTAATCAAAATGCTTTCTATCAGAATCGGGACCGGCATTCGTGGCCCGATATTCCCTGGCCGTCAGACCCGTCGCAGGGGCGTTGGCAGTGCGGTAAATGGCGCCAATACGGCTTCAGGTCATGTCTGCTTCAGGTTAATGTCTGCTTCAGGTCAATGTCTTTGCCGAAGCCCCTATGCTATCCTAGCCACGTCACAACATTAATGATAATAATAATCATATGCATTTTTTAATAAAGCGATTCTTATCAGTGAGGTCACCCCTTTCCGCCCAGACCGCCACGCCAGCCGCCTTGCCGAGCACGCTGTCATCGTTAACGGGCCGGCGGATTGCCGGTATCATTCCCTGTCTGCTGCTGCTTGCATTAATTTGCCTCGCCAGCCTGATGCTGGGCGCCCGCGCCATCGCGCCGGAGGTGGTCTGGCACAGTCTGGCAGGCAACCTGCAAGGCCCGGACAGCACCATCATTTTGCAGGCGCGGCTACCACGCACTCTGGCCGGTATTCTGGTGGGAATGGCGCTGGGCGCCGCCGGCGCGGTGATGCAGGCGCTGACCCGCAACCCGCTGGCCGACCCCGGCATTCTCGGCGTCAACGCCGGCGCCAGCTTTGCCATCGTGCTGGGCATCAGCTTCTTTGGCATCACCGGTATGGCCTCGTGGCTGGGGTTCGCCTGGCTCGGCGTACTGGCGGCCAGCCTGATGGTGTGGATCATCGGCACCCTGAGCGGTGGGCGGGTCAACCCGATACGTCTTACGCTGGCCGGCGTAGCGCTGAACGCCGTGTTGTCCGGTTTCACCTCGTCGCTATCGCTGCTGAATCCGCTGGCGTTTGATCAACTGCGCTTATGGGAAGCCGGCACGCTGGACATCCGCTCGCTGGGCAATATCGCCTGGGTGACGCCCACCATACTATTGGGCTGCGCGCTGGCGTTTTTCGCCGCCCGTTCGCTGAATACGCTCAGCATGGGCGAAGATCTCGCCACCGCGCTCGGCACCCGCGTGGCATTAATCCGCGTGATCGCGATGCTGGCGGTGATGCTGCTGTGCGGTTCCGCCACCGCGCTGGCCGGCCCTATCGGGTTCGTCGGCCTGATGATCCCCCATATCGCACGCGGCTGGGCCGGGCCGGATCAACGCTGGATTCTGATCTATTCGCTGCTGTTCGCGCCGATACTGCTGCTGGGCGCCGACATTGTCGGCCGCCTGCTGGTGCCAGGCGAATTGCGGGTGTCCATCGTCACCGCCTTTATCGGCGCACCGGTTCTTATCTGGCTGGTGCGTCAGCGCAAGTCCTAGGAAGGCCACGCCATGTCTACCCGAACCTTGTCTACCCGAACCCTGTCTACCCAAACCCTGTTTCTGCGTGCGCCGGCCGGTTTCATTAGCGGCCGACTGCCGCTGCGCACGTTGTGGATCAATCTGTCGCTGCTGCTGGGTGGCGCGGCGCTGCTGACGCTGGCGGTTAGCCTCGGCACCCTGCCGCTGTCGGCGCCCACCGTATGGCAGGCGCTGGCCGGTCACGGCGACGCCAATACCGTCACCGTAGTGACCCAGTGGCGCGCCCCGCGCGCGGTGATGGCGCTGCTGCTCGGCGCCGGGCTGGGCGTCAGCGGCGCTATTTTTCAGTCGCTGACCCGCAACCCGCTGGGCAGCCCGGACGTCGTCGGTTTCAACACCGGCGCCTATACCGGGGCGTTGGTCACCATCATCCTGTTGCACGGCAGCTACTACCAGATTGCCGGCGGCGCGGTGTTGGGCGGGCTGGCGACGGCGCTGGCGGTCTATTTGCTGGCGTGGCGACGGGGCGTCAGCGGCTTTCGGCTGATCATCGTCGGCATCGCGGTCAGCGCGGTACTGTCGGCGTTCAACACCTGGCTGGTGATCACCGGTGCGCTGGAAACGGTGATGACCGCCGCGCTGTGGGGCGCCGGCTCACTGAATGGCATGACCTGGAGTAAAGCCGCGCCCGCGCTGCTGCTGATCCCGCTGACGCTGCTGGCGACGCTACTGCTGGCCCGACGTCTGCAATTGCTGGAAATGGGCGACGACAGTGCCCAGGCGCTGGGCGTCAACGCCGAAGCCAGCCGGTTGTGGCTGATGCTGTGCGGCATCGTGCTGATTGCGGTGGTGACCGCCAGCACCGGACCGATCTCCTTTATCGCACTGGCGGCGCCGCAGATTGCACGCCGTCTGACCCGCGCCAGCACGGTGCCACTTTGCGCCGCCGCGCTGGTGGGCGGTCTGCTGCTGCTGACGGCCGATATCGTCGCCCAACATCTGTTTACCGGCCGGCAGTTGCCGGTGGGCTCGGTGACGGTCAGCATCGGCGGGTTGTATCTGATCTGGCTGCTGATCCGTGAATCACGTCGGTAATCAGCACCGTTAATTTGTCTGTAAAGAGTGACACTGATGACACACCTTTTGCACGCCGAGCAGTTGACGCTGGGCTACGACAACAAAATCATCGCCCGTGATCTGAGCGTGGCGATCCCGGCCGGTAAATTCAGCGTGATCATCGGCCCCAACGCCTGCGGCAAATCTACCCTGTTGCGCGCGCTGTGCCGCCTGCTGAAACCGATGGCGGGCGACGTATTGCTGGACGGCACCAGCATCCACCGCATTCCCACCAAAACGCTGGCCCGGCAACTTGGGTTGTTGCCGCAGCACGCTATCGTGCCGGACAACATCACCGTGATGGATCTGGTGGCACGCGGGCGTTATCCGCACCAGACGCTGCTGCGCCAGTGGAGCGATGCGGATCAGACCGCGGTAGAACAGGCGATGGCGGCCACCAACGTCAGCGAGCTGGCGGAGCGCAGCGTGGACGAGCTCTCCGGCGGCCAGCGCCAGCGGGTCTGGATCGCGATGGTGCTGGCGCAGCAAACGCCGCTGTTGCTGCTGGACGAGCCTACCACCTGGCTGGATATCGCCCATCAGATCGACCTGCTGGACCTGTTCCGCGAACTGAATCAGCAACACGACCGCACGCTGGTAGCGGTGCTGCACGACCTCAATCAGGCCTGCCGCTACGCCGATCACCTGATCGTGATGCGCGCGGGCGCCGTGATGGCGCAAGGCGTGCCGGCCGACATCATCACCGCCGAACTGGTGCAAGAGGTGTTCGGCATGGCCTGCGTCATCATCGACGACCCGGTCTCCCACACCCCGCTGATTGTGCCCTGCGGCCGCCATCACCCGGCGCCCTGAGGCAATCACCGTCTCCACCATAAAAAATGGCCGACTATTGTCGGCCATGAGGCTGTTGACAAACAGCTCTGTTGTTTTGTTACAGACGAATTTATGCCAAAACAGTGGGAAATTTCGTGCGTGATAACGTCGATTTTTCCTTTGCGACGTCATCGCACGCACGACAATGAGAGACTCAAACGCCGTCTCTCCTTGACCTCTGGCTGGTGGCTAAACTGTGCCGCTACGCGGTTCCTTCGGCATTCGCCTCCGCTGTTCGGACCGCCCGTGGCGTGTTCCCAACACGGCACGGGCTTGCGCGGCTTCCCTGCCGCGCATCCGGCGAAGTCGCTTGCCTCAGCACAGTTTTTGACGCCAGAAAAAGCTTAACCTCACACTTAACGAGTTTTTCAGCTGTCTGAATGGCCGACTATCGTCGGCCATTTTCCCGATTACCTGCACAACAACTGATTCAGCAATGGCCCCAGGTTTTCCAGCGACGCCGGCGACAGGATATCCGCGTGTTCACAAGGCTGAGGATACGGCGTCAGCTTGCTCACATACGGCGCCCAGGTCGCGTCGACATCCATGTCAGCCGGCAAGGTACGGGTCGCCACAAACAACGTGGCTTCACCTGCGAAACGGGATGAACGGGCGGATGATAGCAGCCGCACCGCGTCCTGATAGTTGGCAACGATATTGCCGAACATCGCCGCCCGCTCCGCCCGCAGTTGCGAATCCTCCCCGGCTTGCATATCCGCCATAAAACCGGCCTGTTCGCGCGCCACTTCCTCGCGAGCATCGGCTTCGTCCGGCGCGGTCCAGTCCTGCCCTTCCGGCGGGTAGGTATCCAGCAGACCAAGGAACGACACCGTTTCGCCCGCCTGCTGCAACCGCGCCGCGATACCGTGCGCCAGCGTACCGCCCAGCGAATAGCCCAGCAGGAAATACGGCCCCTGCGGCTGAATGCGCCGGATGGTCGCCAAATGACGATCGCACATCGCCGCCACCGACTCACAGCAGGCTATCACCCCGTCAGGCCGTGGCGATTGCAGCCCGACGATTGGGTAATCCCCTTCCAGATAACGCAGCAGTCCGGCGTACTGCCAGGCAAAACCCGACGCCGGATGCAGACAGAACAACACAGGCCCACGGCCGGAACGCAGCGGCAGGGTTTCGCCGTTGCCATCCTGACTGTTGTCGGTGTCGCCTTCCACCAGCGCGGCGATGCTGGCCACGCTGCGCGCCGCCATGATCTGACCGACCGTCAGCGAGCGCTGCAACTGACGGCGAATCTCGGCCGCCAGTCGCATCGCCAGCAATGAATGGCCGCCCAGCGCGAAGAAATCGTCCTCCGCCGATACCGTCTCGCAGGCCAGCAGCTCGACGAACAACGCGGCGATCGTCCGTTCAACGTCCGTCTGCGGCGCGCGTCCGGCGGCTTGCTGCCCGGCAGGCGCCGGCAGCGCTTTGCGATCCAGCTTGCCGTTGGCGCTGAGCGGGAATGCCGTCATCAGCACATAGCTCACCGGCACCATATGTGCGGGCAGTTGCTGCGACAGCGCCTGTTGTAACGCGGCGATATCCAGCGTGGTTTCTGCCTGCGGCACCAGCCAGGCCACCAGTTGCCGGGCATCGGCGCCGCGCAGGCGATTCGCTTTTCCGCCCAGCTCGCGCGCGCCGACTACCGCTTGCGCGACATTAGGCTGCGCCAGCAGCACCTGCTCGATTTCCCCCAGCTCGATGCGCTGCCCACGGATCTTCAACTGATCATCGCTGCGGCCGAGGTAGTCCACCGTGCCGTCTTCCAGCCAACGGGCGATATCGCCGGTGCGGTACATACGCTCGCCGGTGGCAAACGGGTCCGCCACAAAACGGCTGGCGGTCAAATCCGGCCGACGCAGATACCCCTGCGCCAGCTGAATGCCGCACAGATACAGATCGCCCGGCACGCCAACCGGCACCGGCCGCAGCGCGCCGTCCAAAATGCGCAGTTGGGTGTTCCACACCGGCAGGCCGATAGGAATCCCCGGCAACTGACAACGGTCCAACGCCTCGCCGGACGCCGGTTGCCAGGTGACATCCACCGCCGCTTCGGTCGGGCCGTACAGATTGTGCAGCGGCGCCGCGATTAACGACTGATAGTTCAGCGCCAGTTCGCGCGACAACGCCTCGCCGCTACAGAATACCCGTCGCAGGCTGCCACAGCCGATCTCCGCACGCGGGCGCGTCTCCAGCGCGCTCACCCAGGCCGCCAGCATCGACGGCACGAAGTGCATGGTGGTGACCGCGTAGTCGTTGATCAACTGCACCAGCGCATCCGGGTCGCGGTGCGCATCCGGCGGCGCCATCACCAGCCGGGCGCCGGTCATCAGCGGCCAGAAGAACTCCCACACCGAGACATCGAAACTGCACGGCGTTTTCTGCAACACCACGTCATCCGCCTGTAGCGGGTACTGATGCTGCATCCACCACAAGCGGTTGACGATGGCCTGATGGCCGACCACCACCCCTTTCGGGCGACCGGTGGAACCGGAGGTGTAAATCACGTAAGCCGCCTGTTTTTCCGCAATCAGCGACGATTGTTCCGCGATCAGCGACGATTGTTCCGCGACCTGCGGTGACGGGTGACGCGGCGACTGACGTTCATCCGCCAGCGTGTCCAGCAGCAGCAAATCAGCCAGTTCGGCAAAGCGCGACTGCAAACTGCTTTCGGTGATCATCAGCCGGGGCTGCGCATCCTCCACCATCAGCGCCAGCCGCTCATCCGGGTAACCGGTATCCAGCGGCAGGTAAGCTGCGCCGGCTTCCAGGATGGCGTACAGCGCCAGGCTAAGGCGCACCGAGCGCGGCAGCGCCACCGCTACGATATCGCCGGGCCGCACGCCGGCGTCGATCAGCCGATCGGCCAGCAAGCGGGTCTGACGTTGTACCTGACGGTAAGTCAGTTGATGCTGGCAATCCACCAGCGCGATACGATCCGGCGTGCGTTGCGCCTGCGCCACCAGTGCCTGATGCAACGTGCCCGGCGGCACCGGCTGTTCGGTGCGATTGACCGCCGCCAGCAACGCCTGCTCTTCCGGCAGTTGCAGGTTCCAGGCCGACAGCGGGCGCTCCGGCGCCGCCACCAGTTGTTCCAGCAGCAGCAACAGACGTTGCGCCAGCCGCTGCGGCTGCGCCACGCTGTCGCGGTATTCCATCAGCAGTCGCAGCCGTTTGCCGGGCAGCACCAGCAACGTCAGCGGATAGTGGGTGTAACCCCGATTGTTGACCGCCTCGCAGCGCAACGCCTGCCCCGCCTGACTCAGCTCATCGCCATCCGGGTAGTTCTCCACCACCAACAGGGTGTCGAACAACGTGCCGGTGCCGGCCAGTTGCTGGATTTCCCCCAGCCCCACATCGTCGTGCTCAATCAGTTGGATTTGCTGCGCTTGCAGTTCGGCCAGCTGCGGCGGCAACGCCCGCGACGCATCCAGCCGCACCCGCACCGGGAGCGTATTGCTGAACAGGCCGACTTGCTGACTGATTCCGTCAATCTGACCGAAACGGCCGGACACCGGCGAGCCAAACAGCACATCGTCCGCGCCGCTGCCGGCACTGAGCAACATCCCCCAGATGCCCTGCATCACGCTGTTAAGCGTCAGGCCATACTGTTTACACAGAGATAGCAGCCCCTGCTCCAGTTGCGGCTCCGGCAGCAGTTCCAGCTCGCGCACTTCATTATGATGCGGACCGTCGCCAAACAGCAGCGTCGGGCGCGCGCCTGTCAGCACCTCGCGCCAGCACTGGCGCGACGCCTCCGCGTCGCGGGCCGCCAACTGGCGAATGATGTCCGCGTACGGCACCGCATGCGGCGTCAGCGCGCTACGGCCCTGATACAGCGCGGTGAACAGATCGCGCAGACAAACCGGGGTCGACCAGCCATCCACGACCAAATGATGCGCATTGAGGAACAGCGTGTGCCGCTCTCCGTCCGCGTGGCTGACCAGCAAGGCGTGCAGCATCGACGAGGGTTGATGGAACAGGTCGCGCGCCAGTTCGGCTTTTTCCAGCGCCAGCAAGGCGTCGGCCTCCTCGCCCGCCGGCATCGCAGGCAAGGTCTGGTGATCCAGCGGCCAGTAGCAGTGGTCGTCACGCAGTATCGGCAATACCTGCAACGGCGCCGACGCCTGTTCGGTGTCGAAGCGTGCCGCCAGTTGCGGATGGTGACGCACCACCGCCTCCAGCGCCTGACTGAGTTGTGCAACCGACAGCGGGCCGCGCAGCGACAGCCGGGTCAGCGAGTTATAACTGCCGGCGGCGTCGGCCAGTTGAGCGTGGAACAGCAACCCTTGCTGCAACGGCAGCACCGGCAGCACCGCCGCCAGCGGTCCGTAGTGCTGACGCAGGCGATCCAGCGCCTCGTCGTTTACGCCGGCCTGCGCCACTTCAGCGGATACCAGCGTATCCGACAGCGGCGGATAACCGGCCAGATCCCGCCACTCATCGATCGCCTGCGTCATCCCCTGATGCAGCGCCTCGATATCGTCGGCGTCGAACACGCCAGGCGCCCAGCCCCAGTGGATGGCCAACTGCGGTTGTTCGCCCTGCTCGTCGACGAAAATATTGATGTCCAGCGGGTGGCTGAGCGGCATCGCCGGCGCCTGCGCTACGGCAAACGCATCGCGGAAGTAGCGGTCGCTGCGACGCGGCGACCAGGGCCCGTCGCCCGACTCAAACCGTCCCAGATAGTTGAACAGGATCTCCGGCGCATGGTCTTCCAGCACCGTCAGCGCGTCGGCGCTCTGCGCATCCAGATAACGCAATACGCCGTAGCCAACGCCGCGATCCGGCACCGCCCGCAGCGCGCCCTTCACCGACCGCAGGATTGCCCACGGCGTGGCGGCCTGCGCCGCCGGCGCGTCAATGCACACCGGATATTCGGCGGTCAGCCAGCCGACCGTGCGCCCGAGATCCAGTCCATCGGTGGTATCGATACGCCCGTGGGATTCCAGCGCCAGCCGCAGCGGCTGTACGCCAAAGCGACGATGGCAGGCCTGCATCAGCGCCCCCAGCAGGATCTCGTCCACTCGCGCGTGATAGCGCTCCGGCAGGGTCGTCAGCACCGCATGGGTCAGCCCGGCATCCAGTACCTGTCGCGACAGCCGTCGGGTCTGTTCCCGATCGCGCGCCGGGTCGAGGCGCCGCTGCCCCAGCCGCGGCAACGACGCCGCCAGCGCGGATTGCCAGAACGGCAGCTCAGCGCGCCGCGCCGTTACCTGCCCTTTCAGGCTGGCGGACCAGTCGAACAATGAACACTCTTCGGCAGGCAACGCGGTCGGTTGACCGGCCATCGCCGCCTCGGCCGCCAGACGCAATTCCGGCAGCAGTACGCGCCATGACACGCCGTCCACCACCAGATGATGAATCACCAGCACCAGCCCGCAGGCGCGATCGTCGCGTTGCAGCAGTACCGCCTGCATCATTCGCCCCGCCGCCGGGTCGAGGCGCGTCACCGCCGCTTCAAACGCCCGTTCGGCCGCCACATCAACCGGCTCCTGCGCCATCAGCGTTTCGCTGTGTAACGACACGGTCGCCGGCGTAGACGCTTCAATCACCAGTTGCCCGTCGCGGGTCAACGCGGTCAACGCCGGATGCGCCTGCGCCAGCGCGCTCAGCGCCTGTATCAGGTGCGCCGGTTGCAGCGCCTCAGGCACCGACAGGAAAACGCCGTGGGCAAACGAACTCTCGATGCCCGCCAGTCGGGCGAAGCTGTGCACGATCGGCAGGCCGTCCACCACGCCATGCCGCACCGTGCGCGCCGGCGCAGCAACCGTCGCCAACGGCTGCATCGCCTGCGCCATGCGCGCCGGCGTACGTTCGGCAAAAATCACTTTCGGCCGCAGTTGCCAGCCGGCGCGTCGCAACAGCGTGCCCAGCCCCATCGCGGAAATGCTGTCGCCGCCCAGCGCGAAGAAATCCGCCTCCGCGCTAACGGTTTCCAGTTTCAGCAGGCTGGCGATGGACTGGCAAATCAGCCGTTCCTGTTCGGTGGCCGCCTCACGCCCGGCCACCGCGGCGGCCTGCTGCGGTTTCGGCAATGCCTGGCGGTCAATCTTGCCGTTGACGGTCAGCGGCAGCTCCGCCATCACCATCAGCACCGCCGGGATCATGTAATCCGGCAGTTGCTCCGCCAGTTGCGCCAGCAGGCGGGCGGCAACATCCGGTTGTTCGCGGGTGGCGGCGTCCGGCACCGAACAGTAACCGATCAGCCGGTATGTCGCGCCAAGCGGTTCGGCGATCACCACCGCGGTGCTCACCTCGGCCAGCGCCACCAGCGCGTTTTCCACCTCGCCCAGTTCCACGCGGAAACCGCGCACTTTGATCTGGTGGTCAACGCGGCCGATAAACGCCAGTTGGCCGTCGTGACGCCAGCGCATCAGGTCGCCGGTGCGGTACATCACCGCGCCCGGAATAAATGGACAGGCGACAAAGCGCGTAGCGGTAAGATCCGGGCGGCGCAGATAGCCGCGCGCCAGCCCCGGCCCGGCGATGTACAGTTCGCCGGGTACGCCCACCGGTACCGGGCGCAGTTGGTTGTCCAGCAGCCAGACCCGGGTATTGGCGACCGGCTGGCCGATAACCGGCTGATCCGCCACCGTGACGCGCGCGCCCAGCGTATCGATGGTGTATTCCGACGGCCCGTAGTAGTTATGAATTTCCATCTGCGGGTGCTGGCGCATCAATTGCCACAGCCGCGGCGTCGCCGCTTCGCCGCCAATCATGATGAATGCCGGCTGGTGGTTATCCGCCTCCAGCAGGCCGCTGTCGATCATTTGGGTGAAGAACGACGGCGTGATGTCCATCAGGTCGATAGGCGTTTGATTGAGATGCTGTACCAGCGCCCAGGCGTCTTTACGAAGTTCCTCGTCGAAAATGTGCAATTCGCTGCCCATCATCATGCAAAACAGCGGTTCCCACGAGGAGTCGAAGGAGAATGACGCGGTGTGCCCGGCGCGCAAGCGGCGGCCGTGCTGCTGTGAGAAACGGGCTATCGCCGGGCCGAACAGGAAGCTCGAATGGGACATCATCAGGTTGAGCAAACCGGCGTGGGTGCTCATCACCCCTTTCGGCTTCCCGGTGGAGCCAGAGGTGTAGATCATGTAGGCCAGATGTTCGCCGCACAGCGGTTCGCGCCGTTCCGCATCCGTTACCGGATGCGCGGGCAACCGGGCGCACTCGGCCCGCAAGTCGGCGTCGTCCAGGCACAGCACCTGCGGCAGTTCCGGCATTTGCGCGCGCACCGCGCTGTGGGTCAGCAAGAGTGCCGGGCGCGCGTCGTCGCACATCAATGTCAGACGCTCACGCGGATAATCCAGATCCAGCGGCATGTAGGCCGCGCCGCTGGTCAGCACCCCGAAAATCGCCACCACCGACGATACCGAGCGCGGCACGCCGATCGCCACCACATCCCCTGCGCCGATCCCTTGTGCCGTCAGTTTCCGCGCCAGTTGCATCACCCGCGCCGACAGTTCGCGGTAGCTGAGGCGCTCTTTGCCGCAGACGACGGCCAGCGCATCAGGCTGCTGCTGTACCTGCTGTTGCAGACAATCCAGCACCGAACGCAGCGTCGCTGGGATAGTCAGGTGCGGGCCGCTGCCCCATCCGTCGATATGCCGCCATTCGCTGTCGCTTAGCAAGCTCAGCGCGCCGATAGCCTGATCCGGCTCTTGCACCAGTTGTGCCAGCAGATGTTGCAGACGCTGCGCGTGCCCCAGCAGCGACGGGCTGTCGTAACGCGCCGGGTTGGCGACCAGCTCCAGTTGCAGCTCGCCGTCCTGCACGCCGAGGGTAAATTCCAGGGAGTCCACCGGCCCCATCGCCAGCACGTGCGTTGTTACCGGCGTATTGCCCAGCGTCAATCCGGCATTGTAGACCTTGAAGTTAATCACCGGCCCGTATAAGCCTTCGCTGCCGCCGACCAGACCGAGATCCCGCCGCAACTGCTCGGCTTCATAACGCTGGTGACGCCGTACCGCCTTGATTTCCGCCAGCAGCGTCTGAGTGGCGGAAACCAACGTCATATCCGGCTGTAGCGTCAGTTGCAGCGGCAACACGTTGACCACCGGCCCGCAGGCGCACAGCGCCGCCGACCCCATCCGCCGCATGAACGGAAAACCGACGGACAGCCGCGATTCGCCGCTCATACGGTAGAGGTATACCGCCAGCGCCGCCATGGCGATCTCAGCCGGTTGCACCTTACCGCCGAACCGTTGCTCAGCCAGCGCGACAAACGGCGCGACCGGAACGGTCACCTGCTGATGCAGAGTACGGGTTTCCGCCGGCGCCGGCGCGCAAACGTCCGCCGCCAGCGACACCGGCGTCGGCAACTCACCGGCGTGCTCGCGCCAGAATGCCGCCGCCTGCTGGCAGGCAGGCGAACGCTCCCACGCCTGATATTCCGTCACCACATCGGCAAACGACGTAAACGGCGAATCCGTCGGCGTTTCGCCGGCGCTGAGGGCGTTATAAATCTCCACAATCCGTCGGGTCAGGGCATCAAAACTAAAACCATCCAGCATCAGGTGATGAAAACGCTGATACCAGAACCATCGCTCCGGTTGCGCCGACACCCGCATGATTACCTGCCGGTATAACGGTTGCCCGCCATCGGCCGGCAGCGGCGCCGCCAGATCCGCACGCATCAGCGCCCAGGCTGCCTGTTCGCCCTGCGCCGGATCGCTGAAATCCAGCCGCTCCGGTTCGCGGATGCTTGCGGCATCCGTTGCGGAGGGTAGCCACTGCACCGGCTCGCCGAGATCGTTCAGGCCAAAGCGAGCCTGTACCGTATCCGCCTCCGCCAGCCCCTGACGGATAGCCGTCGACAGGCGAAGCGGATCGACCGGGCCGCACAGCTCCAGCGCATGCGCCACGGCAAAGGCGTTCGGCTGGCTGGCGATTTGATCGGCCATCCAGATGCCGGGCTGCGCCGCCACCAGCGGCAGTTCCAGAGAGCCCGCCTGATGTATCGGCGTTATCGCATTGGATGGTTCTGATTCATGGGATGATTCAGCTTTGTTGAATAGCTCTGACACGTTGTTTTCCTTACTCCATCAACGGAAACATTCCTGACTGGGGAACGCCGGTTAGGCTTCAGTGGTCCGCAGACTGGCCGGGCGCATGTCTTGCCAGTGGGTTTCGGTGTAGGCGATGCACGCCTCGCGAGGCTGCGGCCCGTAGACCGCACGCCAACCCGCCGGCACCGCGGCGAACTCCGGCCACAGGCTGTATTGCTGTTGTTCGTTGACCAGTACCAGAAATGCCAGACGATCATCGTCAAACGGATTCAGTTGTTCCTGACTCATTGTTGTTACCTCATGTTATTGGGCTGCCCGCCGCCTGCATGGCGCCGGCAGCCAATCATTCTTGGCTGTGTGTGACAGCAGATGGTGACCGTTTGATCACCGGGCGCCGTCTAATCCCGAGACGCTGCCCGTGGGTCATCGCCATTCAGCAACCAGCGGAAGCCGTCAATCAACCCGCCACGCCAGCACAGGGTGTCATGCCCGCCGGCATACACGCGCTGGTGAACCTGATGCCCGGCGGCGACCAGTGCCTCATGCATCTGTTGATTGACGAAGGCGATGTCGGCTTCGCGCCGCCCGGCTTCCTGAAAAATCACCAGCGGCGACGCCGTCCGGCCGCCTTGCCGCACCTCGGTGACCAGCACGCCGGGTTCCAGCGTGTCGCGCTGGTCGAAATCGGTGATGAATTGCAGATTCGGCCACCAGAAAGAGCCGGACTGGGTTAATACGCGGCCAAAGCGCTGCGGCCAGTGCAGGCCGGCGTACAGCGCCGCCAGTCCG
Source organism: Dickeya dadantii NCPPB 898 (assembly GCF_000406145.1). Taxonomy (NCBI): domain Bacteria; kingdom Pseudomonadati; phylum Pseudomonadota; class Gammaproteobacteria; order Enterobacterales; family Pectobacteriaceae; genus Dickeya; species Dickeya dadantii. The sequence continues at coordinate 3,320,588 of NZ_CM001976.1, forward strand.
CCGTAACTCTGGCCGGACACCACGGTGCGGTCCGGGTCGTCGCTGAACGGCGCCAGGCGCGCCGCCTGCGGCAGTAATTCATCCTGCACCGCCAGCCAGAACGCGGCATCGCACGGCAGTTCCCGGCAGCGGGTTTCCCCATCAATAGCGTCAATAAACAGCCAAACGGCAGGCGGCAGATGACCCGCTGCGGTTTCCGCTTCCAGCGCGGCAAACAGCGGCGTTTCTTCGGCCCATTTCTGCCCGTCCAGCACAATGCATAACGGCCGCTGCGCCGGTTCATCACTGATGCCGGTGGTGTACAGCCAGATACGGCGCTGGTTGTCGAGCTGTTCGCTCTTCCAGTCCAATACCGTCAGTCGGGCGGCGTCCGGCGGCAACGCCGTACCGTTGTCCACCGCGCGCCAGGCCTGCTGCGACGGCGCCGCCGGCATATGCGCAGCCGAGAGTTGCTCTCCCCACGATGAGTCACGGTTGAGCGGATCGGCAATCGCGCACGGAAACAGCGAACACCACCACTCCAACTGCTGTTCATCACGCAGTTGCTCATCGTCGCTAAACACCGGCGGCAGTTGCGCCGCTACAATGGGAATCAGCGAGTAGCTGCCGCGCCAGTCATGCTCGATGGCCATCGACCAGTGCCAGACATCGGTGCCGGGCAGCCGTTCCAGACTCTGCGGGTCGGTGCTGTGGTGATCGGTCACGCCGTTGATATCGGCATACACCCGCCGGATGGCGGAATACCGTTCGTCGCCGTCCGGATCGCGCCAGAGAAACGTCATCCGCACCCGTCCGCTATCCTGTGCTTCCACCAGTGGCGTCCCCAATCTGGCGACCTGTTGCCACCAGGCCTCTTCTCCTGCCTGAGGCGATGACAAAAGTGTTGCGACGAAACCTGACGGCTGTGCTGCCGGCATCAAAACCTCCCAGGGCTTTTCCCTTTACGTTTTTCTTACATTTGATTAACCAAACTAATGTGTTGGTTAGAGGATTTACAATTCTATAGACAACATAAATAATATTGAGAACCATTTACATTTGCAATAAGATACAAAACCCGATTGATATCGGGATAAACAAACTCATATTCCGGTCACAAAACGCGCCACAAAAAATTAAGCTGATGAATTTAAAGTCAATTAATTGATTGAATGGGATGAATGACAAGACCGGTGGATATAAAGCCTGAAACAAACAAAAAATAAGGTCTTTCACAGGAGGGAATAACTGATGCATAGCACCAGGAATAAACAATTAAAAAAATTAAAGTCTTGGCATAAAAATAAAAAAGCGATGCCGGCCGTGCTGGCTTCCACGTTGCTGATGGCGGCGCACGCACAGGCGGCCGAAACCACCGGTGCCGATACCATGATCGTGTCGGCCAACGCGGGTGAAAGCGTCACCGCGCCGCTGAAAGGCATTGTGGCGAAAGAAAGCGCCTCCGGCACCAAAACCAGCACGCCGCTGATAAAAACCCCGCAGTCGGTCACCGTGGTGACCCGCGACCAGATGGATGCGCAGGCGGTTTCCTCTGTTTCCGACGCGCTGAACTACTCCAGCGGCGTCGTGACCAACTACCGTGGCTCCTCCAACCGCAACGATGAAGTGATTGCCCGCGGCTTCCGCTACGTGCCGAAATTCCTCGACGGTCTGAGCTTTGGCCTGAGCGGCCAGGGTGCAGCGCTGGGGAAAATCGACCCCTGGCTGCTGGAACGAGTGGAACTGGTGCACGGCCCAGCCTCGGTGTTGTATGGACAGGTGAATCCCGGCGGGCTGATCAACATGACCAGCAAACGCCCGACTGCTGAAACCATCCGCAAGGTGCAGTTCAGCGCCGGCAATCAGCATCTGGGCGAAGCGGCGTTTGATTTTGGCGGCGTGCTCAACGACGACAAAACCCTGCTCTATCGTCTGGACGGTATCGCCAGCACTAAACATGAGTTTGTGAAGGATTCTAAACAAGAGCGTATCGCTGTTGCGCCATCGCTGACCTGGTTACCGAATCCCGACACCAGCTTTACCCTTCTGTCCATATACCAAAACGACCCCGAAGCAGGCTTTCGCAATTTTCTGCCTGCCTACGGTACTGCGTTTGAAACCACATCGGGTTACATCCCTTACGACCTAAATATCAGCGATCCCAACTATCACCAGTCAAAACGTGAGCTGGGATCGTTCGGTTATATCTTCGATCATTCGTTCAATGACGTGTTCTCATTTACGCAGAACTTCCGCTATTCGCAGTTGAAAGAGAAATACAAATATTTGGTGTATACCACTGGCGGCACCGCTACCAACACCACGTTATCTCGTCGTCAGCAGCGTGAAGAAACCCAAACCGATGAAATGGGATGGGATAATCAGTTAAAAGCGAAATTCGCTACCGGCGATGTTACCCATACGGCGATTGGCGGTCTCGATTACAAATGGCAGCAAAAGGATTACGACTACTGGCGCAACGGCGGCAACCAGTACAATTTTGACTGGGCTAACCCCAGCTACGGCGGTTCCTATCTGGTGGACGACAGCCAGTTATCACTGACCCAGTCTTACAAGAAAAAACTCGATCAGGTCGGCGTCTATCTGCAAGACCAGATGGAATGGAATCAGTGGAACCTGCTGCTGTCCGGCCGTCATGACTGGAGCGAAATACGCACGTCGGACCGCACCACCAGCACCACTACACAGCAAAACGACAGCAAATTCACCGGCCGCGCCGGCCTGCTGTACGCCTTCGACAACGGTATTTCACCGTATGTCAGCTATAGCACCTCGTTCGAGCCCAACCTGGACTCCGGCGCACCGGGTACACCAGCCTTTAAACCGACTACTGGCGAGCAGAAGGAAGTAGGGGTGAAATTCCAGCCCAAAGGCAGTAATACCCTGCTGACCGTATCGCTGTTTGATATCACGCAGAAAAACATCACCTCGTACAACAGCGTGACCAGATACAACGAGCAAATCGGCAAGGTGAAATCCAAAGGGGTGGAAACCGAAGTTCACTCGCAGCTGACGCCGGAAATCAGCCTGATGGCGGCTTATTCCTATACCGACGCGGTCACCAAGGAAAGCTACACCGCCAGCCAGGTCAACAAAGCGCCGTCGGCCATTCCGCGCCATTCCGCCTCCGCCTGGGGCAGCTACAGCTTCCACAACGGTCCGCTGAAAGGCGTCACACTCGGCACCGGCGTACGTTATCTCGGTTCTACCTACGGCGATAACGCGGAAAGCTTCAAGGTACCGGCTTACACCCTGTACGACGCCATGGCGCGTTACGAGCTGGGTTCGCTCGCGTCGCAATTGAAGGGCGCCGCGGTGCAACTGAACGTCAACAACCTGACCGACAAGCACTATGTCGCTTCGTGCAGTGGCACCACCGCCTGCTTCTACGGCAGCGGACGCACGGTCGTCGCGACGGTCAGCTACAGCTGGTAATACGCGGCAGGGCGGGTTTTCCCGCCCTGCGGTGACGCCTGAGCGCCACCATTTCGTTCACTCACGACATAAGGATAAAACCCGTGTCAACGCTAGCAGCCACTTCGTCATCGCTGGATGCCCGCACGCTTCAGCACGATGATTTTCTGTTTCTGTCTCCCGACAACAGCCTGCATGCCCGTGGATGTTACGCCGCCCTGCCGGCGGCGGTGGCCGATGGCGGTCACCTGCAAGGCGACGTTCAGCAACAGGTAAAAGCGCTGTTTGCCCGCGCCCGACAGGACGGCATCGCCCGACCGCTGCTGGTCGGCGCCATTCCGTTCGACAAGCGCCAGCCAGCCCGCCTGTTCGTGCCGCAACAGTCGCGCTGGTTCGCGCGCGACACGTTGCAACATGAGGCGCTGCCCGCAACGCCGTTAGCGGTACGCCAGATACGCGAAATACCGGAGCACGATGCGTTTTGCCAGATGGTCAGCGCCGGCGTCGCGGCTACCCGCAGCGGCGAGCTGAACAAGATCGTGCTGTCCCGCCTGCTGGATATCGATACCGACCAGCCGCTGGATTCGATCCGCCTGTTGTTGCAGCTCAACCAGCAAAACCCCTGGAGCTACAACTTCCACGTGCCGTTGGAACAGGGCGCGCTGCTGGGCGCCAGCCCGGAGTTGCTGCTGCATAAACAGGGCAATCAGATTGTGTCGCAACCATTGGCCGGTTCAGCCCGCCGCAGCGACGACCCGGTGGAAGATCAGCGCCTGCGACGCACGCTGATGGCATCGGCCAAAGATCGCCATGAACACCGGCTGGTGACCGATGATATCCAGCGGGTGCTGGCACCGCGCTGCCGGACGCTGACCATTCCGGATACGCCGGAACTGCTGAGCACGCCGGTGCTGTGGCATCTGGCGACTCGGGTTCAGGGCGAGGTGTTGGACACGCAGGAGAACGCCCTGTCTATCGCCTGCCTGCTGCACCCGACCCCGGCGCTGTGCGGCGTACCGTTCGAAGCCGCCAGAGATCGCATCGCCCAGTTGGAGCCGTTCGCCCGCGGGCTGTTCGGCGGCATCGTCGGCTGGTGCGACGATGAAGGCAACGGTCAATGGGTGGTAACCATTCGCTGCGGCGAGGTCCGGCAAAACCGGGTACGGCTGTTTGCCGGCGCCGGCATCGTGCCGGATTCTCAGCCGGTGTCCGAATGGCACGAAACCGGCGTTAAATTGAGCACCATGCTGCGCGCATTTGGCCTGCGTCAGGATCAGGAGTGCGCAGCATGATGATTGAATTCACCCGCTGGCCGCCCGAGCTGGAACAGCGCTACCGCGACCGGGGTTACTGGCAGGATCTGCCGCTGGGCGACATCCTCGCCCGACACGCCGACAGCGACGATACCGCCTTGATCTGCGGCAAGCGCACGCTCAGTTACCGCCAGATGAACCAGCAGGTGGCGCAACTGGCCAGCGCGCTGCAACGTCGGGGGTTAAAGCAGGGGCAGACCGCGCTGGTTCAATTAGGCAACGTTGCCGAATTCTATCTGACTTACTTCGCGCTGTTGCGCGCCGGCATCGTGCCGGTGAACGCGCTGTTCAGCCATCAACGCAGCGAACTGTGCGCCTACGCCGACCAGATCGCCCCAACACTGTTGATCGCCGATCGCGGCCATCCGCTGTTTGCCGACGATAGCTTTATCGACGAACTGCGCCAGCGCTGCCCGTCGCTACAGCAGGTGATTCTGCGCGGCGATGCTGACTCGGCACAGGCGCTGTCGCAACTGTTGCAGGAAGACGGCGACCCGCGGGCCGCCACGCCGACGCCTGCCGATCAGGTGGCGTTTTTCCAGCTTTCCGGCGGCAGCACCGGCACGCCAAAGTTAATCCCCCGGACCCACAACGACTACTACTACAGCATTCGCGGCAGCGTGGAGATTTGCCGGGTTGACGCGCACACCCGCTTTCTGTGCGCCCTGCCCGCCGCCCATAACTACCCGCTCAGTTCGCCGGGCGCGCTGGGCGTGTTCTATGCCGGCGGCACGGTGGTGCTGGCGGGCGACCCTAGCCCGACCTGCTGCTTCCCGCTGATTGCACAACACCGCATCACGCTGACCGCGCTGGTGCCGCCCGCCGTCACACTGTGGCTGGAAGCGGTGGCGTTATCCGGCGATCGCAGTGCGCTGGCGAGCCTGCAGGTATTGCAAGTCGGCGGCGCCCGCCTGAGCGAAGCGCTGGCGCGGCGAGTGCCGGCGGAGCTGGGCTGCCAGTTGCAACAGGTGTTCGGCATGGCGGAAGGACTGGTGAACTACACCCGGCTGGACGACGACGATATCCACCGCTTCACCACCCAGGGCTGCCCTATCAGCGACGATGATGAAGTGTGGGTAGCCGATGCCGACGGCAATCCGCTGCCGCATGGCGAGCCGGGCCGTCTGATGACGCGCGGGCCCTACACCTTTCGCGGCTACTACCGCAGCCCGGCGCACAACCGCCAGGTGTTTAACGACGACGGTTTTTACTGCTCCGGCGATCTGGTGATCCAGCAGGCGGACGGCTACCTACAGGTGGTGGGACGCGAAAAAGATCAGATCAACCGGGGTGGGGAAAAGATCGCCGCCGAGGAGATCGAAAACCTGCTGCTGCGCCACCCGGCGGTGATCAACGCAGCGCTGGTGGCGGTGCCCGACACCATGATGGGCGAAAAAAGCTGCGCCTTTCTGGTCACCCGCGAACCGCTCAAAGCGGCGGCGCTGCGTCGTCATCTGCGCGAACAAGGCATCGCCGACTACAAACTGCCGGACCGATTTGAACAACTGCCCACCCTGCCGGAAACCGCGGTGGGCAAAGTCGATAAACAGCGGCTACGCCAGCTGGCGCAACAGCGCGTGGCGGCGCCCACCGCAGGAGAATAAATCATGGCTATTCCAAAACTGAACGCCTACCCGCTTCCCGGCGTGGAGCATCTACCGGTCAACAAGGTTAGCTGGCCGGTGGATCCCACGCGAGCCGCGCTGCTGATTCACGACATGCAGAACTATTTCCTCAATTTCTGGGGAGAAAACAGCCCGCTGACCGAACAGTTGATCGCCAATGTCGCGCGCATCCGGCAGGCGTGCCGCCAACAGGGCATTCCAGTGTTCTACACGGCCCAGCCCAATCAGCAGAGCGATGCCGACCGGGCGCTGCTTAACGACATGTGGGGACCGGGCCTGAATCGCCACCCGGAGCAACAACAAATCACCGCCGCCCTGACGCCGGACGCCGACGACACCGTACTGGTGAAATGGCGTTACAGCGCGTTCCACCGTTCCGATCTGGAGCAACGGCTGAACGCCGCAGGCCGCGACCAGCTGATTATCTGCGGGGTATACGCGCATATCGGCTGCCTGACCACCGCCACCGATGCGTTTATGCGCAACATCAAACCGTTCATGATTGCCGATGCGCTGGCGGATTTTTCGCAGGAAGAGCACCTGATGGCGCTGCGTTACACCGCCGGTCGTTGCGGCCGGGTGTTGACCAGCGAGCAATTGCTGGACGCGCTCGCCCCGCAGACGGATGACGGCCTGGCGCGCCTGCGTGCCGAACTGCTGCCGTTGCTGGATGACGACGACGAGATCGGCGATGACGACAACCTGTTGGACTATGGGCTGGACTCGGTGCGCATCATGTCGCTGGTGACCCGCTGGCGTCAGCAGGGGCATGACCTCGACTTCGTGGCGCTGGTGAAAAACCCCACGCTGCGCCACTGGCACCAGCTACTCAGCCAGCCCCAGCGGGAGGAAGCATGAGCGTCACGCTCGATTTCAGCGGTAAACAGGTGTGGGTGACCGGCGCCGGGCGCGGCATCGGTTATGACATTGCCTGCCGTTTCACCGAAGCTGGCGCGACCGTCACCGGGTTTGACCGCGCCTTTTCCGACGGCGAACCGCCGTTCCGCGCCGTCGAACTGGACATCGGCGACCACGCCGCCGTTGCCGATGTTTGTGCAACGCTGCTGGCGCAAACGCCGCGTCTGGATGTGCTGGTGAACGGCGCCGGCATCCTGCGTATGGGCCAGACCGAAACCCTCAGCCAGCAGGACTGGCAGGATTGCCTGACGGTTAACGCCGGCGGTGCGTTTCATCTGTTTCAGGCGCTGATCCCGCAGTTTCAACAACAGCGTAGCGGCGCGATTGTTTCGATCGGCTCCAACGCCGCGCATGTGCCGCGGGTCGGCATGGCGGCCTATTGCGCATCCAAGGCGGCATTGCGCAGCCTGTGTCTGACCGTCGGTCTGGAGCTGGCGCCATACGGCGTGCGCTGTAACATGGTGTCGCCCGGCTCCACCGACACGCCGATGCAACGCAGCCTGTGGCATTCGCCGGCTTCGGAACAACACACCATCGCCGGTTTTCCCGAGCAGTTCAAACTGGGGATTCCGCTCGGCAAAATCGCCCGTCCGCGTGAAATCACCGATGCGGTGCTGTTTCTGGCGTCCGATCTGGCCAGCCACGTCACACTACAGGATATGGTGATCGACGGCGGCGCCACGCTGGGTGCGTGACGTCGCGCGCCGATATCCGGTTTTCAGGGAGAAATAAGCATGATCTGGAAACGCGCTACCTCACTGGAAGCGCTCAATCAGATGAGCGACGACTGTATGGTGTCCCATCTGGGCATTCGCTTTACCCACATGACGGACAACAGTCTGGAAGCGACCCTGCCGGTAGACGCCCGCACCCGACAGCTGTTCGGTCTGCTGCACGGCGGCGCTTCGGTGGTGCTGGCGGAATCGCTGGGTTCGGTGGCAGGCTGGCTCTGTACTGAACCGGGCGCCAGCGTGGTCGGCGTAGAAATTAACGCCAGCCATCTGCGGGCCGTCGTACAGGGAGAGGTCCGGGGAATTTGCCAGCCGTTGCATCTGGGCCGCCAGATGCAGGTCTGGCAGATAGAGATCGTGGACGAGCGCCAGCGGCGCTGCTGCATCGCCCGGCTGACCACGGCCGTCATTCAGCCGTAAAGGTGAAAAAGGAGGCCGATGGCCTCCTCGTCGGTTTTACTCCGCCAGCGCCGGATAATCGGTGTAGCCTTCCGCACCCGGGCTGTAAATAGTGTTACTGTTCAGCTCATTGAGCGGCGCGCCGCGACGCAGGCGCTCAACCAGATCCGGGTTGGAAATATAGACTCGGCCAAACGACACCGCATCCGCCTCGCCGTCCGCCAGCAGTTGCTCAGCAGCCTCGCGGGTCAGACCATCGTTGGCGATCACCACGCCGCTGAATGTTTTGCGAATCAGCGGCAGAATGCGCTGCGGCGTATCCAGCGCCTCGCGCACAAAGATAAACGCCAGTTTACGTTCGTTCAGTTGCTCAGCTACATAACCGAACAACGCCTGCGGGTCGGAGTCCTGCATCGAGTGTGAGTTGGACATGGTGTTCAGATGCACACCGACCCGATCCGCCGGCCAGACAGCCAGCACCGCGTCCACCGTGTCCAGCAGGAAGCGCGCCCGGTTGGCGATGGTGCCGCCGTACTGGTCGGTACGCTGGTTGGAACCGTCATGCAGGAACTGATCGAACAGGTAACCATTGGCGGCGTGGATTTCCACCCCGTCAAAACCGGCGCGTTTGGCATTTTCCGCCGCCTGACGAAAATCCGCCACAATGCCGGCCACTTCTTCGGTTTCCAGCGCACGCGGCACCACATAGGACTTGTAAGGGCGAATGGTCGCCACATGACCTTCCGCCGCAATGGCGCTGGGCGCGACCGGTAATTCGCCATCCAGATAAACCGGATCGGAAATGCGCCCCACGTGCCACATTTGCAGCACCATTTTGCCGCCCGCCGCGTGTACCGCCGCATTAATGCGGCTCCAGCTCTCGATCTGTTCGTCCGACCAGATCCCCGGCGTATTGGGGTAACCGACGCCTTGTGGAGTGACGGCGGTGGCCTCGGTCAGAATCATCCCGGCGCTGGCGCGTTGAACATAATAGTCCAGCGATAACGCGCTGGGGATCCGCTGGTCGAAAGCGCGCATGCGGGTCAGCGGCGCCATGACAATACGGTTTTCTGCCTTGATAGCGCCAATATGGATTGGATCAAACAAATCTGGCATAGCGTTTTCCTTTTCGTTGACACCCAACAAATGAACGGCTGATCTCAGCGAACGGCTACGGTACCATCACCGCATCGGACGAAGACACCGCCGGATGATGCGTCGCATCAGCGTAATAACAGAGGGAAGAGGGAATAGGGATATACACCATCGTGGAAAGCGCTGCCAGACCATTCGGTGCTAACGGCAGCTGATTGGTTATAACGCGGCGAAGACGCGCGTTTACGTCCCCGCACGCCGGAGCGACATCAGGTTGCCGGCGACAGTTGCCCGGCAAAGGCGGCCAGCCGTTGCAGCCCGTACTCCCATTTACCGAACCCCGACTCCGCGTTAATGTGCCCGCCTTCCCCGACATCCACCAGGTCGCTGCCCCAGGCGCGCGCCCAGTATTCGGCGCGGGAAAACGTCATTAACGGGTCATTGTGACTGGCGAACGCCAGGCTGGGTACCGCCAGTGGTTCGGCCTGAATACGGTCTTCAATTTCAAAACGCATCGGCTCCGCAGGCGCCACCAGCATCACGCCGGCGATGCCTTCCATGCCCTGTTGAACCACATGACAGGCAGCCAGCGCGCCAAAACTGTGACCAATCAGCACCACCGGCCGATCGCAGGTTGCCAGTTCGCGGCGAATAGCCAACACCCAGCGGTCCAAATCCGCCTGATACCACTCTTTCTGACGGATACGCCGCCAGAAAGGGAACCGCCGCTCCCAGTGGCTCTGCCAGTGTTCGTCATCACTGTCGCGCAGTCCCGGCACCAGCACCATGGTCAGGCGCGGGTCGATGTCTATCAGACGCTGGTCTACTTCTGTTGTCTGCATCAGGTTCTGTGTCTCCCTGTTGATTGCCTGTCAGGGTGACACGGGCACCATCAGCGATACCATCGTCCTTTACACCCTTTTCATTACAATCTGATAACAATATCAGCACCGGCTTACAGCCTACCACGTGATTCCCGATTTGTATCCTAACAGTGTCCCTTAATTATTCGTGCCGCCAACCCGCGCCTTCCAGACCGCACGACCCACGTCCGCCTCCCTTTCGCAGCCACGCTCCACCCAAGAACGCCGCCTGATTCAGCGCAGCGCCTACCCAACCAGCCGGGAAAACGCCAGTTCGCACGGACTGGCGATACGCCGGTAATCCTCGGTATTAAGAATCACCGAGCAGGTCAGCGACCCCGCATTGAACGCCAACTCATCAAAACGGGTAAACAGCATCGGGTCAGCCACCAGCAGCAAATCCGCATGAAAACTGAATGGCGGAATGGCGCCGAACACACAGTGCGTCAGGGCGTCGACTTCCGCCGGGCTGGCCAGCGACGCGCGGGTGCCGCCCAACGCCTGCGCCAGACGAGTTAAATCCGCCTGTTGGTCTGCCGGCAATACCGCCAGCACATGCTGGCGCAGACCATTGCCCTTGACATGGCAGACCAGCGCCTTGGCCCCCTGCCCCAGTTCAGTGCCGCGAATCCGCGCGACCTCTTCCGAACGCCCGGCGCAGCCGTGATGCACAACCCGATAACGCGCCCGTTCCTGTTCAAGGCGCTGACACAACCGCTCAAAAATGGTGTTTGTCTGCATAATCTGGCTCATGGCTCCCAAGCCCGGTCAATCGCTGTTTCTCGTCTAGCGGACAGCCTGTCCGTCAATGCTTTTTAATGCTATTCCCACCGGATTTAAAGCCATTCCTCTTGAATTTCTCCCCTGACCCAGCGTAGATTTAGCGCCGATTCCGTCATCTGTCTGCAAACGGCAGCGATGGCTGGGGGAACGGCTCTGAACCGGGCGGTTCCTGAACGGTAAAACGCACAATCGGAATCATTGCTGGCGTGATATTGCTGGAGAAAAATCAGTGAAGTACTTGTTCATGGGAGTTTCATTCATTCTGTTTTTGTGGGTAGGCACTTTTTTACTGATGCTGGAATAACCCTGACGGTATTTCACCATCCACTTCGACAGGCGGCTCCTGTTGGGGCAACAACAAAAAATAATTATCAGGCACACACGAAAGACGAACAAACGACAGGCTGGCGGCCACACTGCCAGCCTGTTTTTTTATCGGAATTTCCGACGTTCAGCGCCGCCTGACATAGTCGCACAGGAGCGCGCACGGGCCGACGACGGATCAGTGACTCCAGCCCCCCAGCACGTTCAACATCAGACTGACTGCGCCGCCCACCGCCAGCCAGGGGCCAAACGCCAGCGGTTGCTGCATGCTGACACGGCGCACGCGCCGCCACAGCAGTGTCGCCGCCAACCCGGTCAATGAGGCAATCAACACCAGATTCGGCAGCGCCTGCCAGCCCAGCCAGGCGCCCAGCGCGGCCAGTAATTTGAAATCCCCCTGCCCCAGCGCTTCACGCCCGCTCAGCAGGCGAAAGGCCCAGTAAATCAACCACAGCGACAGGTAGCCCGCCATCGCACCGACCACGGCCTGCTCAAGCGGCACAAAAGTATCCGCCAGATTGAACAACAAACCGCCCCACAGCAGCGGGAGAGTCATGACATCCGGCAGTAACTGGGTTCGGGCATCAATAGCCGCCAACGCCAGCAACGTGCCAAAGCACAGCAACGCTCCCAGCAACGCCAGCCCCGGCTGCCAGAGTAGCCCGGCCAACAAAAACGACAGCCCGGACAACAGTTCGATCAGCGGATAGCGCCAGGATACCGCGCCGCCACAACAATGGGCGCGCCCGCGCAGCCCTATCCAGCTCAGCAGCGGAATGTTGTCGCGCACGCGCAGTCGTTGATGGCAATGAGGGCAGGACGATGGCGGCCAGCAAAGATCATAACGGGGAGACGGCGCACCAGCCGGCTGGCCGAGCTGAAAACGCGCTTCCTGCTGCCAGCGCCGTTCCAGCATCAGCGGCAACCGGTGGATCACCACATTGAGGAAACTGCCGGTAATCAGCCCCAAGAATAGCAGCGCTGTCAGCCAGATACGCGGGAAAGCGCTGGCAAAGGCGATCAGATCCATGTTGTTCTCCCATCCCGATCCCTAACGGCCCGGTATGCTGACACAATACGCCAGCCCGTGCCAGACAGGTGAATCACAGGCATCGTTTTTTGCGCGCCAGCGCGCAGACTGGTTGATTATCGACGGCGGCACCAGGCCATGCCAGCCTGTCGTTTAGCATCGGACAGGCTGGCGGTCGCATCGGTTACAGCACCCGTTCCAGCGACAACCGGGTCACCTCCACCATGCCGGCGCTGTTGGGAACCGCCGTGACATCCAACCCCTGGGTGATCACGCCGTTTTTCTGCTCCAGTTCAGCCAGCCAGTGCAGCAGGTTGTTGAAATCGCTACGAGCCAACGTCACCGACACCTGCGACTCCTGCGGCTGCATACGCAGCACGGTGATGCCGTAGCGGGCCGCGCTTTGCGGCACCAACACCGTCAGGCTGATGTCCCGCCCGGCGATCTGCCGCCGTGCGCCTTCCGCCGGCGGCAAACGCGGCGCCTGTTGCTGCATCCAGCGCACGGTCTGACGTTCGCGGTCAATGGTCATCTGCCACTGTCGCGCCCGCTCCTGCCAGGGTGCCCAGCACAGATAATACAGCAGGCACAACAGTACCAGACCGCCGCACGCCAGCGTCATCATCCGTTCGCGCTGGCTCATTATCTGCCAGCGGCGACGCAATTCATTCATGGCTGACTCCTCAGGATTAACTGGCCTTCCACATGGTCTTTTTCCTGCTTCATTTCACCTGGCGGGATCTGGAAATATGCCTGAGCCTGCTGGCGGAACTGCTCCATCTGCGCATAAGAGGTCGCTCGCAGGCTGAGACGCAGTTCATCGCGGCTGCGATCGTACGACAGCGACTGCAACGACACGCCGTCATTCTGCGCCACCAGTTGCTGCAACCGGTTCATCTGTTCCGTCAGCGCAAAGCCGCTCATGCCGGAACGCGCTTCCTGCAAGTGACGTTGCATCTGCGCACGCGGGTTCACCACCTGCTTCTCGTCCGGGAACAGTTTGCGGTACATCCGCACGCTCTCCTGGCGCCAGTAATCCGCCTGACGATACAGCTGGTAATGGGTCCAGACAGACTCGCCCAGCACCAGCAGCAGCCAGGCGAACAAGGCGATCAGCACATTGCGCCACGGCAACACCGCCTGTTTCCAGGGTTTCACCGGCGCGTACTCGCCCTGACGCAGATCCATACTTATCGGCAGGCTGGCCTGCGCGGCCAGCGTCAGCAAATCCGTCACCGGCTGTGGCTGCCAGGTCAGCGCCGACGCGGGTACCGGACTATAGCAGTGCACCGCGGGCAACGGCTGAAACCCGGCCAGCAGCGACTGATACCAGCTGTCTTCCGCCGCCATGCCGATGCCGCTATCTAACCGGAATAGCCACAGATTCTGATGACTGATGGCGCTCCAGGCGCTGTCGGTCCGCGGCAGCGCCATTACATCCGGCACCATCGTCTCTACCGGCACGCCCAGCGTCTCACACTGGTTCAACCATGACCGCAGCCGTGATTTCTGTACCACCGCAACGGTCGCGTTATCCCCCTGCATTTCCATGACGGCAAAATGCAGTTGGTCAATATCGCTCGCCACCTGCTCTTCCAGCATGAAAGGAATGGCCTGCAGCAATTGCCGGCGTGACTGACGCGGCAACGACAGGCTATGAAACGTGACGTCGGTCGACGGCACCAGCACCCGCACCGACATTACCGGATAATCCGCCAGCACCGTCTGAAGACGCTCCAGCGTTCCGCTGCCCTGCGTCAGGGTCTGGTGGCGGCTGACAGACCAGATCAGCCATTCCAGGCTGTCTGAAGTCTCTGCGGACAACCGCAGAATCAGCTGTTGTTTGCCGCTGGCGTTCTCGGCCCTGTTCATGGGTTCACCGTCCTATATCCCCCGTACTGACGTTGTACCACCTCAATCTGCTTGCCACGATGAAACAGACTGCGTTGATAGAATTCACTGTCGTCCACCCGTATCTGAATGTCGGCGAAGAACCAGTCGCTCTTGATCGCCAACACCTGGCGGACGCCGGTTTTCGCGTTTTCCGGCAGTGCCGACAGCCCCATAAAGTCATTAAGGTTGCGCCATCCCTGAGGCGGGCGCTGCTGTAAAACGCGCTCGGCCGCTTCCGCGCTCATCTCCCCCATGAACAGCGCCGACAGCAATGGCGCTCTCTCCGGCGTCAGGGTATTGACGTTGATCACCAGCTTATCCACCGGCAACACGCACACATAGGGCAGCAACCGGCGATACAACGCCGCATCCACACCCATTACCGCCCGCAGCTCCGTGACATCCGTCATCCGCTGATTGCCGGGGTGAAAGTTGACATAACTGTCATCTTCCGCACCGTTCATCAACGGTTCGCTATCTTCGTCGATCCAGTCGCGCACCGCATCCGTCACACGCTCGGCCTGTTTCGGGTCTTCTCCCAGCACCATCAGCAACTGCCGAAATACCTGAGCGGCGTAAGGCCCCTGTTCGGGGTTACCGCCTTTGGCAGGCGGGCTTTGATTGTTGGTGTCGGTATTACTGTTGCCGGCATTGCCGCTGGTATTGTTATTGCCGGGAGCCGGCTTTTTGGCCGGACTGAGTGCGTTAAGATTGAGACACGCCTGACCGTCCAGTACCTGCGCGCGAATTTCGCTGCCGTCCGCCATCATCTGATGATCCACCTTCGACCAGGGTTGGCCGATAAAGGTGCTTTCCGGCGACGCCTGAGCGTCACGCTGTAATACGCTGGAAATCAGCGCCTCCGCGCCCAACGCATACCAGCGAGCCTGCGTGCGGCTCAGCAGATTGCTGGTGCGTTGCCATGCCTTGCCGCTGCGCTCGGTAATAGACGCGGCAATGGTGACCATCAACGACAGCATCAGCATCACAATCAGCAGGGCGACGCCACGTTGCCGACGACTCATGAGTCACCTCCGCCGTTGTCGTCCGGCGATGCCTGATTCTGCTGGGCAGACGAGTCGGTATTTTCCTGCGGCGGCTGCTCCTGATTGTTCTCGTCCTTGTTCTCATCGCCATTGTTGCCATTCGGGCCGCCTTTGCGCGGCGCTTCCACATAGCGCGGCGTCACCAGAAACACGCGGGTAATCTCACCGTAGTCACGCAAGGTAACGACGATCGCAATGCCCTGCGGCAGGTGGGCCGGGTCATCCCAGCGATCCAGCCAGCCATCCTTGCCGAAAAAGCGCAATACAAACCCGGTGACGCCGGTTAACACCGGACGTATCGCCGGCTCTTGTGTCGACAACGGCTCGGAAGAATCATAAAACAGCCGTTCCAGCGTATCGCCGCGCAACCGGTAGCCAACGCGTTGCAGCTCAGAGCGCGGCATAATGCCCAGTGGGTTGAGCCAACCGTTGCGGATAAAACTGACCGCCCAGTCGGCGCTGCTTAATTGATAGCGTTCGGCGTAAAACCCCAGCTCATAACCCTGACTACGACGGGGAACGATTTGTGAAAAATCCCGCTCCATCAGGGAAAAAGCCCGTTGTAACTCCGCCAGGCGGGCCTCTTTACGCGCCGAAGCCTCGTCGTTGCGCATCACGCCATTCATCACCTGCGAGGCGGCCAGGCTGAGCGCGGCGAAAATCGCCAGCGCCAGCATCACTTCCAGCAAGGTAAACCCGTGATTTGGCCGTTTCACTGCGCGGGTTCTCCCGGCTGAACCTGATAACTGCGCAATATGGCATCGGCAGCCCGGCTATCGCGCTCATGACGAACTTCAACGTCTATCGCACGCACCTGTGTATCCGCCGTTGCCACCCCCTGAATACGCCAGAACCACACTGAACCGGCAAAATTGACTTCGCCGTCCACCCATTGGGTCTGCGGCCACTGTTTTTCCAGCCGCATTGCCGCCTGCTGGTTTTCCGCAATCCAGAGCGCAAACGTTTTCTCTTCCAGACGCCCCAGCCCGTTCGCCTGCTGTGCGGTCGTTTTCAGCACCGTCAGCCCGGCCAGCGCGAAAATCACCAACGCCACCATCACTTCGAGCAACGTCATTCCCTGCTGTTTCATCCCTTACCGCTCCGCTTCCGGCGACGTTTGCACCCGGCCATTGGTATCCACCTGCAGCCAGGCGGAATCATTGCCATTACGCAACGTCAGACGAAATGGCGTCACTTCGCCGCCCGGCAGGATCAGAATGTGCGGGTCGCCATTGCCCGGCGAAAAACCCGCGCCATCCCCCGCGGCACCCACCTGCGTGGACAGTTCAATCTGGAAGCCATCCGGCAACTCGCTGGGCGAGGACATCCGGTACGGCTGCCAGGGTACCCAGACATAACGCAGACGCTGTTGATCATCCGGAGAATTCTCCACCACCTGACGTTGCAGTAACGCGTATTGCCAGCGGCGAGGCTGAATATAAATACCCAGAATATGGTCATTCATCTGGCTGTCCTCCACTGCGTACTGCAACTGCGCCTTGAAGCGGGCGATTTGCCAGCCGCTGTCCTGCTGCTTAGGCGCAGGAATCGCCATCATCACCAGCGTGGCGGCCACACCGGCCAGCAGCACCACCAGCATGATCTCCAGCAGCGTAAATCCCCGCTGACGCACAATCAGGGGTTCCCGTTACCGTTACTGCCGTTGTTGTGCGCGCTGGTGCCGACATTCCAGTTGCCGATGTCGTCATCGGTATCCGGCATGCCGTCCGGGCCGTAGGAGAACACATCAACCTTACCGTGACGGCCGGGGCTGACCAACTGGTATTCCGCGCCCCACGGGTCCTGCGGCAAACGACGAATATAACCATCCTGTGGGTAGCTACGCGGCTCCGGCGGCGTGGTCGGTTTTTTCACCAGTGCCCCCAACCCTTGCTCAGTCGTCGGGTAGCGGCTATTGTCCAGCTTGTACATATCCAGCGCGCTCTCCAGCGCGACTATGTCGCTGATGGCTTTCTGCCTGTCGGCTTTTTCTTTGTTGCCCATCAGGTTCGGGACAACCAGACTGGCCAGTACGCCGAGAATGACGATGACCACCATGATTTCCAACAGGGTAAAACCTCGCTGACGTCGTTCCATCTTTTCGTTACCTCATTAACGTATCAATCTTCACTACATACTCATCAGGGTATTCAACTGCAGAATCGGCTGGAGGATCGCCAGCACGATAAACAGCACTATGCCGGCCATGCTGACGACCAGCAGCGGTTCGAACAACCCCAGCGCCAGCGTCATCTGGGCGCTGAACTCGCGATCCTGATTGTCCGCCGCGCGGGTCAGCATGCCATCCAGTTCGCCGCTGCGCTCACCGCTGGCGATCATGTGGCGCATCATCGGCGGAAACAGCGACGTCTGCTCCAGCGCCTTGTGCAGGCTCACGCCCTCACGTACCGCATCAGTCGCCTGCCCCAGCCGGAAGCGGGCATAATCGTTGGTCAACACATCGCCGCTGATACGCATCGCCTGCAACAGCGGCACGGCGCTGGAATTAAGAATGCTCAGGGTACGAGCGTAGCGGGCGGTGTTAAGCCCCCGCGCAATACGCCCGATCAAGGGAAGGAACAGCAAACGCCGATGGAAGACGAGGCGGTGTTTTTCCTGGCGCAGCAACACGCGAAACCCCATCACCGCCAGCACCAGCAATAACACCACCCACGGCCCGTAGGCTCTCACCGCATCACTGACGCCCATCAGCAGTCGGGTGGACAGCGGCAACGCCTGCTTCATATGAATAAACTGTTCGACCACCTTGGGCACAACGGCGGACAGCAGGATAGACACCACCGAAATCGCCACCAGCGTCAACACGCAAGGATAAATCATCGCCTGTTGGATACGGCTGCGCATCTGCTGACGCTGTTCGGTGTAATCCGCCAGCCGGTTCAGCACCGCATCCAGATGGCCGGATGCTTCGCCCGCTGCCACCATGGCACAATACAGACGTTCGAAACTACCGGGGAAATTGCCCATCGCCTCGGCCAGCGAATGCCCTTCCACCACCTTGGCGCGCACCGCCGCCATCAGCGCGCTCAGCTTCGGCTTTTCGCTCTGTTTCGCCACGGCGTCCAGCGCTTCTTCCAGCGGCAATGCCGCCGCCACCAGCGTCGCCAGTTGGCGAGTCAGCAAAGCCAGATCGCTGGCGCTAATGCGATGCGAACGGCGCAACGACAGGGAGAAACCGCTACGGGTCGTCACCTCGCCGCGCTGTTCCTCAATTTTGACCGGCACCAGTCCCTTTTCACGCAGCAACTGGCGCGCATGACGGGCAGAATCCGCTTCCTGCATGCCCTGGCTTTTCTTTCCCTGGGCGTTCAATGCCTGATACTGGAATAGCGCCATGTCATTCCTCTTTTGTTACCCGCACCACCTCTTCCCAGGTGGTGACGCCCGCCAGAACCTTATCCAGCCCATCCTGACGAATCGTGACCCGCTTGTCGCCCAGCATCCGGGCGATACCCAGTTCACTTTCGCCATGATGAATGGCGGTGCGCACCGTGTCGTCGATCAACAGTAGTTCATGGATGCCGGTACGGCCGCGATAACCGCTGTAGTTGCACTTTTCGCAGCCGCCGGGGTGGTAGAGCGTGGTCCCCGCCGCCAGACCGGTCTGCTGCGCCTGTTCGTCGTTGATAACATAAGGCTGACGGCAGGACGGGCACAGCGTACGCACCAGCCGCTGGGCCAGTACGCCCAACAGCGATGTGGACAACAGGAACGGTTCGATACCCATATCCTGCAGACGGGACAACGCGCCCAGCGCGCTGTTGGTATGCAATGTGGACAACACCAGATGGCCGGTCAGCGACGCCTGAACCGCAATTTGCGCGGTTTCGCCGTCACGGATTTCCCCTACCAGCACCACGTCGGGGTCCTGACGCAGAATCGCGCGCAGCCCACGGGCGAAGGTCATGTCGACCTTAGGGTTGACCTGAGTCTGGCCGATGCCTTCCAGTTCGTACTCAATAGGGTCTTCCACCGTCATGATATTGCGTTCGGCGGAATTGAGACGGCTCAGCGCCGCATACAGGGTGGTACTTTTCCCCGAACCGGTGGGGCCAGTTACCAGAATGATGCCGTGCGGACGGTGGATTAGCGTATCCAGTTGGCGGCGGTTGTGCTCGGCCATCCCCAACGCTTCCAGATCCAGCCGGACGCTGTTCTTGTCGAGCAGACGCAACACCACGCGCTCACCGTAGTTGGACGGCAGCGTCGACACGCGCACGTCGATAGCGCGGCCGCCAATGCGCAGCGCCATGCGGCCATCCTGCGGGACACGTTTTTCGGCGATATCCAGCTTAGCCATCACCTTGATACGCGAAACCAGCAACGACGCCAGTTGACGCTGCGGCCGCAGGATTTCCCGCAGCACGCCATCGATACGAAACCGGATCAACAGATGGCGCTCAAAAGTTTCGATATGGATATCCGAAGCCTTGTGCTTGATGGCTTCGGTGAGCATGGCGTTAATCAGCCGAATAATCGGAGCGTCATCTTCGCCATCCAGCAAATCGTCGCTGTCCGGCAGCTCTTCCGCCAGCGTGTAGAAATCGATATCGTTACCGATGTCCTCCATCAGGCGGCGCGCTTCTTCGGAGTCGCGCTGATAACGCATCACCAGTTGCCGCTCAAACTCTTCCGGACTGACCTGGCTTACCGCCAACGGCACCCCGGCGACCCGGCGCGCTTCCAACAACGCCAGCGCCGGCGTATCGGGTACACAAACGACTTCCGCCACTGTCACTGATTCATCCTGCAACAACAGAATCTGCTGCGCACGGGCAAAAGAAAACGGCAGCACCGGTCGCAGTTCAGGCGTGTTGACGGGCTGATCGCTCATCGCCCCTCCGGCTTATAAAAGTCGGAGATGGACGACTGCACCTGACGGAAGGTGTACGTGTTGCCACCGGATAAACGCAGGGTGTTGTTATCCAGCACCCCATTGCCTTCGCCGCGCTGTTGCTGCTGTTCATTGTTGAAGGAACGGTATTTGTTGATCGACGCTTCCTGGAACTGCCCGGGGTCGCGAATAATGGTCGGACGCAGGAACAACATCAGGTTGCGTTTACTCACCGTCTGGCTCTTCGAACGGAACAGGCTGCCCAGCCACGGAATGTCGCCCAACAGCGGTACTTTATTATTAGTTTCAACTGCCGATTTATCGAGCAGACCGCCCACGACCACGGTTTCGCCATTGGTGACCATCACCGCATTGTTCACGGTACGGGTGTTGAAAGTCACGCCCAGTGAACTGTTGGTACTGCTATTGCTGTCCGCGACACTGGACACTTCCTGCTCAATTTGCAGCAACACCGAGTCGCCTTCGTTGATCTGCGGTTTTACCCGCAGTTTGATACCAACGGTCTTGCGTTCAACGGTATTGAAAATATTATCGGCCGACGTGGTCTGCGAACCGGTCAGAACCGGTACTTCCTGGCCCACATTGAAGGTCGCTTCCATGTTATCCAGCGTCACAATGCTCGGCGTCGCCAACACATCGTTTTTGCTGTCGCTGGACAACGCGGTCAGCAACATTGACCAGTTGCCGCGATAAAAACCGGCGGTAATACCGTTGAAACTGCTGAGCGCACTGGCATACGCCGTCGTCAGCGTACCGTCGCTGCGGAACTGATCGGTTCCGATCACCGCCGTTGAAATCGGTATGCCCGTATTGGTGAATTGGGTCATGCCGGCGCGCTTGTTGGCCCACTGGATCCCCAGATTCAGCCCGTCGGCATCCTGAATTTCGGCAATGATCGCTTCCACCAGCACCTGCGGACGGCGAATATCCAGCTGATTGATCACCTGCTCCAGGTCGCGCATGATATCGGGCGGCGCGGTAATGATCAGCGAGTTGGTCTGATCATGGGCGCGAACCGTCACTTCTTTGCCCTGAATCGTGATAGTGCGACCACCTGAACTGCTGGTCGAACCAAATGCCGAGCCAAACCCCATACTGGAACTGGATGACGACGACGAAGAACTGCCGGAAGAGCTGCCGGACGAACCGGAGCTGCTGTTGTTGTTTGAGCTACTGCCGGAACGGGGCGAGGACGACCGCGACGCATTCGACGACGACGAATTGCGATTGCCGCTGGTTCCGTTGCCGGCCAGCACTTCAATCAGGTCCAGCGCCTTGGCGTACTTGAGATAGATAACCTTGGTTCCGCCCTGCACCACCTGCTTGCGATCCAACTGGCGGATCATTTCCACCGCGCGCTGGCGGGCGTTTTCTTCCCCGCTCACCACCACTGAGTTGGTGCGGCCATCCGCCACCACGTTAGCCAGCATAGTGCTTGGCAACGCGTTCTTTTCATCGCTCTTGTTAAGATCGTTCACCAGTTTGGCGACATCCTCCGCCGACGCATAGGTCAATGGGACGGTGACCATTTCACGATCGCCGGTCTTGTCCACCGTATTGACGATATCCACCAGCCGTTTGATCACGGCGGCACGCCCGGTCATCAGCAGGACGTTGGACGGTTCATAATGCACCACGGTGCCGGCGCCGGCGTTATCGTTGAGCTGACGCAGCAACGGAGCCAGATCGCGCGCCGCCACATTATTGAGCGGTACCACGCGGGTCACCAGCTCATCACCAATGCCCGGTTGTTCGTTATTGGCCAGCGGAATGGAGGACGATTTAGCATCTTTGGAACGAATGACTTTCAATACGCCGTTATCCATCGGCACTACCGAAAAGCCATACACATCCAGCACACTGAGGAAAAACTGGTAATACTGCCCTTCGTTCATCATGTCGTAACTGCGCACGCTGATGGTGCCGCGCACCGTCGGGTCAATAATCACCGTTTTGTTCAGGTTTTTACTGACTGTATTGATGAACTCCTGAATATCGGTTCCTTTGAAACTGGCTGAAAATTCGGCAGCCCAGCCACACGGCGAGCCAAGCAGGAGAACGGTTAGCCCCAGCCACCCCCAGCTTTTTTTGATCCCTTTGCCAAGCACGTTACTCGTCTCCCCCAAATTCCATATAAATATCCTGACGCTGACCATCCCGCTCCACCGTCAGGGTAAAGTTATGCACATCAGCCATGCGTTCCATGGCTTTTTTCGCCTGCTCCGCATCGCGCAAATCCAACCCGTTCAGGGCAACGGCCATGTCGTTATCCTGAAGCCCGACGCGGTAGAATGAATCGCTCTTCGGCCCCGGATTCAACCGGTAGCCCTGCAACTTGTTGTCGTTCATGATCGGGGAGAAAGAGACGTAATCGCTCATCGTGGTGGATGCGCGCTGCTGAAGCTGCTCGTTGACCTGCGCGCCAGGAACGCCGTCCGACCCGCTATCCTCCTGGCTGTACAATCCCAGCACTTCATAACGCCCCTGATACTGCAGCACCACTCTATCCGGCCGGATCGATACGATTTTGGCGTTATAGCCAGGAACCTCTTCATTGACGCCACGACTGAACTGTTCGTTGTCTTTGCTGATGATGGCGATAGAACGGGAATCGTCATCGCCGGCCATGACGCCGGTCAGCGAAAGGTTCAGCGTAGAAGGAGGCAGATTGCTCATTTGCGACGCATCCAGCGCGCCCGCCTTATTTTTTTCGGGAGAAACGCCGAATAGCGTAAAATCATTCAGGGTGACCGGCTGCTGTCTGGCCTGTGCCGGGGTGATCTGTACGCTGGAGACCGGCGCATTGTCCGGTAAACCAATACGCCAGAAGATCATTGCCAGCTGCTGACAAAAGAGCAGCATCAACAGGTAGAATAAAATCCGTCTGATGACAGACGGAGATAGCGGTGGCAATTTCGAGATATTCATCTGCAAACATTATCCCTATGTGTTCGCCGATTATCCTTGCCACGTCCGTAAACGTGGAGTAAGGGCCATATAGCGCCATTTTCAAACGTGTTGCCGTGTTTCGAAAAACGACGCATCTGCATTTTCGCTGCCTTATCGCCATATCGGCCGGATTGTCGGAGCAACGGTGATGGTATCATCGCAAAACCGATACATCAGGCTGACGACAAAAAACCATCACGATATTCATGCTCTGGCCGATTTCAGCCCGCCGCGCGTGCTCTCAGCCGCTCTAATCGTGTCACTGGTTGACAGGCATCCTGTTTCCCGTTGCACCAGGCGATTCGCACCCGCTACATGAGCTGGATAAGGCTAAAAGCGCTCAGTAATATAACTCAGGTTAATGACAGGCAATCCCGTAGTCAGCAACCATTTTCTCCCACTATTTTCATTAACCGTAAAATTCTTTCGGTAACTATTGAACTCATTGAACTCACATCAATGCAACACCACGTAATATGGAATTACTTTTCATTTACGCACCATACCTGCACATAATGCAATATTCTATTTCTGTCGGGGCTATCTGCACAGGGAAAAACAATAATAATTAATGGGTTGATTCGATAGCATGACGTTACATTTGCAAATTCAGACGTCATATCCCGCTTAACATTACATAACCAATAGTATTAACATCTCATAATAAATCACACCGGAAAGGCCACTGCGCCACCATTAATTACCACGGGGATTTATTACAGTGATCATGCATAATGTCGTTCACCTGCTCCCTCGTGGTTGACCATTCCCCAGTGACAAAACTTCACCTCACCTGGCATTATGAGATTGGCATCATCGAGTGGCAGGATGATATGCAGGCCATATTTCAAGCTGCTGGTGTATTGTTCGTCCTCGCTGTCACCTACCTGATCAAGTCCCTGGGTATTTACCGGTTGTGGCTTCCCGCAACATGAACTATTTTGGATAACGTGAACTATTTCGAATATAGTTTGTTCCCCACATACTTGCTTATCATGTACTTGCTTATCATGTACTTGTTATGCTGTTTGTAGCCCAAAAGCCTGGCGCAATAGCGCTATTCTTGCCTTTGCGAACGCGTAACAGCAATGCTTCACCAATATCTTTCGCATTGTTTTTTAACGATATTTACCACCATTTTTCGCCAACATTAGGCTATGGTATGACTAATGGTGAAGTATCAATGTGCGAGGCTATTTATCAAGCAGTAATAGCACAATAATAAAACACCGTTTCATTAAAACATAATCCCAACTTTTTTTTGCGACCAGGCTCAAAATTTTACCGGCATTAATGATCAACGTAATAGAATGTTGTTGAAATGGCATCCAGGTCACATAAATGGGATAAGACGTTGATTATTCCTTCTCTTTTCCTGAAAAATGAGACATCAGACGTTCCGTCAAGGTTCGTTATGGTACGCTCAGGATAAGCGTCAGGTTGTATAACGTTTGAGGTAAGACGTGAAAAATACACCGGAAGTTAAAGCATCTCCCCAGACCGGCTACCGTATTCCTGGTTACTTGCTGGTTGTCTATGCCTTGCTGCTGTTTACGCTGGGTTGGTTTGGTCATCAACGCTGGGCCGATATCAGCCCCATTCCGCTGTCGACCTCTGCGGCGGCGATCGCCGCACCGCCTACCAAAGTGGGCACGGTTCCGGCATCAACAGCGGTCACTGCGGATGAAAACCATCCTGGTTCGCTCCATGCCGCCGCAGAAAACAGCGCAACTCAGACGGCAGCGTCAGGTAGTCAAACACCGGCTTCCTCACAGGAGGCGATGCCAGACACAAAACCCGCCAAATTGGTAACAGGCTGGCAAACGGCCAAACCCGGTGAGCTGCCGTATATCGCCTTCAGCGCGCATGTCTATACGTCTGCTCCGGACAAGCGCAGCGTTACCCTGAACGGAGAGCGCTACCGTGAAGGCGACAGCCCGTATCAGGGGTTGGTGATCGAGCAGATTGAGCAGGATATGGTGATCTTCAGCTTCAACGGCGAACCGTTTATTCTGGATTCGTTGCAGGATTGGCCGGGCGGGAAACCGGGCGATGACGCCGCGCAAGGCAATGAGCAGGAGCCGACGTCAAAACCGGAGAAAACCGTCAGGACAACGAAGAAATGACACAGCAACTGCACATCATGCAGTTGCTTCCCCCTCAGCGAACGGTGCGCATGGCGTCAAGAAACGGCGTCATGGTGCGATTAAATGAAGAGCACTGCGTCGCTTTCGGCGTGCCGTCTTTCAGCAGCCCCTGATACAGGTTCTCGCTCAATTGCGGCAAAGATTGATAACGACCGGTATCCCATCCTTTTTGCACTGCTACGTTCACCGCCGTTTTCAGTATTGTGCCGTCATCCGGCAAATCGCTGCGTTCACACTGCACCCGAAGGTATTTACTGGCCGCCACCAATGACGCCAACTGGCTGATTTGCTCATTGGCCGGCACGCTGGCCGCGCTGCGGGAAGCGGTGTTTTTCACCGGCGCCGGCGTCTGACAGGCCGCCAGACTCAGGCAACAGACACCAAAAAGGACCACTTTTAGCGAAGATACATGCATGACTCGACTCGTCTTATTATTGATTAAGTTCCATCTCTGGGATGCCCGGCTTGGGCGTTCGTTTAGCAAATCATTATCCCTTTGCCACCACAAGCGGCGGCAAAGGACTGCGTGATCAAACCATCAGAAAAATATTTCTGCAAGTCCGCCCGACGGGCTTACTCGCCCTTTTTACTGCCGGACAGCACACCGTCAGCCCGGAACATGGCTTTGATGCCGCGCACCGCCTGCCGAATGCGATCCTGATTTTCAATCAATGCGAAGCGCACGTGCGTGTCGCCGTAATCACCGAATCCAATGCCAGGCGATACGCAGACTTTCGCTTCCGCCAGCAGGCGTTTGGCGAACTCCAGCGACCCCAGGTGGGCGTAGGCGTCCGGGATTTTCGCCCACACATACATCGACGCCTTCGGCTCATCCACCAT
This sequence comes from Dickeya dadantii NCPPB 898, assembly GCF_000406145.1. Classification (NCBI taxonomy): domain Bacteria; kingdom Pseudomonadati; phylum Pseudomonadota; class Gammaproteobacteria; order Enterobacterales; family Pectobacteriaceae; genus Dickeya; species Dickeya dadantii. The sequence goes on from NZ_CM001976.1 coordinate 3,346,834, forward strand.
CCAGCCGGCTTCGTGCAGACCTCGCACCAGCACATTGCGACGCTGACGGTACTGCTCGGCAATATCACGCACGCACTGCTGATCGCCTTCCAGCGCAGCAATCGCCGCCACCTGTACCGGCGTGAAGGTGCCATAGTCGTGGTAACTCTTGATACGCGCCAGTGCACTCACCAGCTCTGGGTTACCGACCATGAAACCAATACGCCAGCCCGCCATGTTGTAGCTCTTCGACAGGGTAAAGAACTCTACCGCGATCTCTTTAGCGCCGGGAACCTGCATAATCGACGGCGCTTTCCAGCCATCGTAAACGATATCGGCATACGCCAGATCATGCACCACCAGCACCCCGTACTGTTTGGCCAGCGCCACGACCCGCTCAAAAAAATCCAGCTCCACACATTGTGCGGTCGGGTTTGACGGAAAGCCCAGAATCATCATCTTAGGCTTGGGAATACTTTCGCGGATCGCCCGCTCCAGTTCGTTGAAAAAATCAACGCCGTCAACCAGCGGCACCGAGCGCACCTGCGCGCCGGCAATTACCGCGCCATAGATGTGAATCGGGTAACTGGGGTTAGGCACCAGCACAGTGTCGCCGTGATCGAGCGTCGCCAGCATCAAATGCGCCAGACCTTCTTTAGAACCGATTGTGACAATCGCTTCACTTTCCGGATCAATCTCCACCTGATAACGATCGCCATACCAGCGGGAAATAGCCCGACGCAACCGGGGAATACCGCGCGACGTAGAGTAACCGTGGGTGTCTTCACGTTGGGCCACCGTACACAGCTTCTCGACAATATGCGGCGGTGTGGGGCCATCCGGGTTACCCATACTGAAATCAATAATGTCCTCACCCCGACGACGGGCAGCCATTTTCAGTTCAGCGGTGATGTTAAAAACGTAGGGGGGGAGACGATCGATGCGCGAGAAACGGCGCGGAGAATTAAAATCAGCCATAGTATCCTCAGGATAACGTGAGCGCCCGGACCGTCCGAGCGACGCCTGGCCCGTAAAACGGGCCGTTATTCACCCTATCCCAGTTGGCGGATACTTGTCGATAGCGCCCGGCGATTATTTTTTGTCACCCGCATTTTGGCTTGTCGATTGGTTTTCAAGACCAGCGACCCGGCGTCGTTTTGCCACCTTTTTCCTGTGACAGACTGTTGCAACGCTCTTTCACCCAGCCAGGGAAATCAGTATCTTTATGCGCGGTTACGACGCGCGACGATCTTTGCCCCCAATGCCTCCGACTGCTGCCGGCAGAACTGCCCGTCCGATTCCTGAATTTTCTTTCATGCCAGAAGCCGTTGCTTCTTATCGATACGGCTGTGTGGCATGGTTTTTATGCCCGACATCATTAAGGAGTGTTGTCATGCAGCGCAGTGTTTATGTTGATGGTCAGTACCTGCCGGAATCTCAGGCCACCGTTTCGGTGTTCGATCGCGGCTTTCTGTTTGCCGACGCCGTCTATGAGGTGACGTCCGTCATCAACGGCGGGCTGGTCGATCTGGATGCGCATCTGGTACGGCTGCAACGTTCCTGTCGCGAGCTCTCTTTGTCTCTGCCGGTGTCAATCGATGAACTCACAACCATCCACCAGCAACTGATTGAACGAAACCACCTGCAGGAAGGTTCGATTTACCTTCAGCTCAGCCGCGGCAATGGCGGCGATCGCGATTTCTACTTTCCGTCGGCCGAGGTCAGACCGACGCTGGTTCTGTTCACTCAGGATCGTCCGATCATCAACCATCCCAAAGCCGAGACCGGGTTGTCCGTGGTCACCTGCCCGGATATCCGCTGGCATCGCCGCGATATCAAAACGGTCAGCCTGCTGGCGGCCTGTCTGGCTAAAGAGTACGCGCACGCCCATCAGGCTGACGATGCATTGCTAGTCGAAAACGGTTTCGTCACCGAAGGCACCTCCTGCAACTGCTACATCGTGCTGGAAAACGGCACCGTGGTTACCCGCCCGCTGAGCCACGACATCCTGCACGGCATTACCCGTCAGTCCTTGCTGAAACTGGCCGAGCAACAGCACATTGCGGTAGAAGAGCGCCCGTTCACACCGGAAGAAGCCTGGCAGGCGCGGGAGATATTCATCACTTCCGCTACCTCATTTGTCTTGCCGGTCGTGCAAATCGACGGCCGTCAGGTCGGCGACGGCAAACCAGGCCCGATCACTCGCTGCCTGCGCGACATCTACATTGATATGGCTCACGCGCAGACACGTTAACCCGCTCGCGTTGCGGACCGGCTGCTACTCAATAATGAAAGCCGGTTCGCTTCTTTTTGCCGTGATACGTTGCGCGCGCACCGCAACCGCTTTTACTGCCTGGGCAACGCATCCGCCTGCAACGCGGCAATATCGACATTGCTTTCCAGCACCATTTTCTGCGGCACCGCCAACGGAATACTCTCCGTTCTCAAGCGTTTGATGATATCGAACAACAGATCGCTTTTGGCCGACGCCACCATGCGCGGGCTGCCTACATACCCGGTCACGCTAAGCACCATGCCATTTGGGGTTAGTTGACTGAACATCACCGACGGCGCCGGGGTTTCCAGAATTTTTTCATGCTCGTGGTAGGCATCCAACAAAATGTTTTTAACTACATTCGGATCAATATCCAGCGGGAAGGTCAGCGTCAGCGTCGCCACCCCTTGCGGATTACCCATGGTAATGTTGCGCACATTCTGCGAAATAAACTGGGAATTGGGCACGATCACCGTAGAACGGTCCCCCAGTTGAATTTCCGTAGCACGCACATTGATGCGTCGGATATCGCCTTCAACACCACTGATGTTGACCAGATCTCCCACTTTGACCGGCCGCTCGGTCAGCAGAATCAGCCCGGAAATGAAGTTCTTCACGATTTCCTGTAAACCAAAACCGATCCCGACCGACAGGGCGCTGACAATCCACGCCAGCTTGCTCCACTCGATGCCCAGTGTCGCCAGCGTCAACAGGATAATCAGGATGTAGCCGATATTGGAATACAGCGTCACCAGCGAAGCCTTGATACCGGCTTCCAGCATAGTTTTCGGAAAGAATTCGTGCTCCAGCCAGCGGCGGGATACGCGCAGACTGTAAATGCCGATAACCAGCAGAACCACGGCATTGACCAAATGGGCGGGTACGATACTGATGGACTCCAGGCCCTTTCCACCCCAGATCTCCACGGCTTTCTGCACCAGATCAACCGGCGTGGTCGAACCAAACGTGCCATTCAGCAATGCCACGACGGCCATCAGAATCAACAGAACTTTCAGCCCGGCGGACAAAATGGCCGCGGCCTGATCCAGATGACGATCATCCAGATTCAGCGTTCGTTTGATCTGCCGTCCGCTGGCAAAGGCGGGTGAAAACAGGCTCTCGCACACGTCTTCGACAAAGGTGGTCGACAAATACAGCAAAGATAGCACCATGCCGACCCACACCAGTTCATAGGTCAGGAAACGCGCTAGCGAGATATAGCCAATCAGCAGCGATACCAACACCGCCAGCGTAGTCAGCAAGACAGCCAGATGAATCAACCCCGACAGGGTTGAACGGGCTTCGGGCGTTTCGCCGGCTTCCACCATGCGCCGGCGAATCTGGTTACTGCGCAGGGCGATCGCCCCGGAGGTCAGCGCCAGAAACAGTGACGACAAACCGTTGCCGACTATCGTCACCCCTACTGAAATCCCGCTGATGGTATTGACTTGTTCGATCACCCCAAAGACCACGATAAAGCCGGTAGCGATGATCGAGAAAGGCTCTATCGCCCGCGCTACCGGATTGGCAATCGCCGGCAGGCGCCACGACGGGCGTTTATTCGAGAGAAACGCCCGCCCCAGCCCGGAAATCATCGAGCAGAACACCACCAGTCGCACCAGGTTCTCCATGAATCCTTCAGCACGTTCGGTCACATCGCCATGACGGGTGAAGACATAGTCCACCAGCAGGACCGCCATCCCCATCATCAGCACGGTGGAAAAGACGACGGCGATAGCCAGAAAACTGCGTCTCAGGCGCCCTTCAGGCAACAGATGAATGCCTGCCCGCGCCAGATATTTCTCCAGTAGCTTTCGCCCTGCCGTACTCAGCGCCACCGCCAGCAACAGAAAAAACGCCGAGCCGTAACGCCATCCGGGTTGCCAGGCGGCGATAAACGCCTCACTCAGGTCATCCTTCAAATCCGACAGGCGGTCAATATCTTCCGGCATAGGATTGATAATGGGTGACCAAAAGCGGCTGCCAAGAATACTGCCGGAGTTGAGCGCCAACTGATTTTTCAGCGCATTCCGGCGCAGCGCCAGAATCTGCGTCGACAGGTTCTCCGCCCCGGTTTTTATCGCCTGTACCTGATTGGCCTGCGTATCCAGCTTCTGTTTCTGCTGGTTAAGCGTGGCGCGCTTACGTGTGACCTCGGCGGTTTCGCTCACGGCGGCCTGCGGCTGCGGCGCCGGCCCCAGTACATCTAACTGAGCTTGCAACTGCGCGCGCATCGGCGTCAGGACTCCGGCGAGTTTGTCCGCATTGGCGACCAGTTCCAGCGTGGTATCGTTCAATACATTGAGTTTGGCGTCAGTGGTGGTGCCGGAAACCTGCTGTTTGATGCCATCCAGCTGTTTCTGCAGCTTTACCAGTTCGGTATCCACATTCACTTTTTCTACGCTTTCTTCCTGTCCATTCGGCGCAGGATCCGTCGCCGCCATACCTACCGAGCTGAAGGCAAACAGCGCCATCAGCAGCATCCAACCGTAAATTCCGAGTAGCCCTTTACGCATACACCCAACGTGCCCTTGATACTGTCGTCAACCGGTGCGGCAGTCCCGACCCCGGTTGTCTTGAGATGAAACAGAAACCTGCGACGATACCTGCAGGCGAGATGGTTAATAACTTACTCAGCAATGGAAGTAAAACTCAAACAGATATCGCCGAAACTGTCCAATTTGCGAGAACGCTTCCGATGTGTCGGCTTCATTTGCAGTAATAACAGGGAGCTATACGAAGGTTGTTCAGGGATTCGCCGACCAGTCCAAATCACGCGCCAATTCATTGACTCATCAGGGATGACCGGTATAATCCAGCCCACATCGCCAAGCGACTGTATCCCATCAAGGCGCCCTTAGCTCAGTTGGATAGAGCAACGGCCTTCTAAGCCGTAGGTCACAGGTTCGAATCCTGTAGGGCGTACCATATAAATCAATAAGTTAAAATCAACCAAACCATAGAAACAGTTACAGCAGGTGCTCTAACGGTTGCGGTTGCGGTTGCGGTTGCGGTTGCGGTTGCGGTTGAAGTGTCGACCCGGTTTAACAGCACACAATATTTTTCCATGCGGTGAGTTGCGCTTTTTCGTCATCTGTCGCCATCTCAAGTTCGACGGAGTCTTGCAGCGGCGCAATTTCTTTTGTCGCTTCATTCAGCAGTCGTACTTTTTGTAATGAAGCCGCTAAAATTTGATCGGACCGCATCTGCGGGTATCCAATTGCTGGCTTTTGAGACGCGTTCAGAACGATTCCGGTGCATTTTTGCATACAGCAAGCCCCGGCTATACCGGGGACACTGATTTGACTCAACATATCATTTAAAAATAAATTCATTATCAAGATTTAAAGGATTGGGTGCTACCTACTTTTCTAATTTTGTATATTGTATACAATAACCCGCCCCAAGATAACCCAGTTACAATACCTGTTCCTGCGCCCCATAGACATTGAAAATAAAAATCCATTGATAGCATCAAGTTATTTTCAAGAAGGAAAGTCATTGCAAACTTAAAAATAAAAGATGCAAGAATTAAGATAAGAACAAAAGGACTTCCATTGCGGCTAATAAGACCAGAGGATGCATCATATTCAATCGGGCATTTCCATAATAACGAAATCCTGATAATGCAAAACAAAATTAAAGAAATCATATATATAAAAATAGTAGGATGAAAAGAGAAACCTTTTAAATGATAAATGCCTGCGATTAAAAATAGCACAGGCACAATGAAAAGTCTGTTCAAGGGTATTTGCCTGGGCTGTAGCGCAGATATGCCTCTTTTTATTAAAAAAAGTAACATAAGCCACACCCATACAGGTGTATTTAAAAATATAGCCATAACCATGTGATACCTCTCTTGCTGCTCAGCGTGCCTTGTGTAAATTACAATGACTCACCTACAGTGCTTACACCACGCCATATTAACGACAGTTAGTGGACATATAAGCGACAATCACCTGACAGAGGTTCCTGAGTATATGTCCGGATGGCAACGATGGAGCATGTGCACAGCAAAATGGAAACAGAGCTGCGATATAGTAGTAAGGCTCACAGGCCGAAAAAATTGATTTTGCGTTGCCTGATATCGCTAAATTCAACATTCCCGGTGGACGTGATGCCGTGAAGGGCGCATTAAAAAACGCAGTAAGGATATGGAGTAGGTAGATCAGATCTATCAAAATTCAGCTTTTACCTTCGCTAGCAATCTTTGTCATATAAACATGAGCCAGCTCGCATTTTCCAAGCATCGCGAGGAATAATGTTTAAACCGTTCTCAGGAGGACATACTCATGAAAAAATTGCTGATATGTTGTTTTTTCGGAAATACCGCCAACGCTCTGGCAAAAAAAATGCAGAAAATAGCAGATAATCAGGACTATAAGATTATGGTCAGCGCTGTAGGGCTGGATAATTTTGCGAGCGTTGCGCCTGCATTTGACTGTTTTCTCGTTGCGCCACATATACAATACAAATTTGCTGAACTTAGGACTATTGTTGGTGAGTCACGATCCATTGCCGTTATAGATAGTCTGTCATATGCATCGCTGGACGGAGAAAAAGTATTACGTTTTGTGCTGACCCATATGCCAGAACTGGCCGATTAAATTGAGGAACTCCATGTGCTGGCCCACTCCCCATTAATTAACACATCGCGATATGAGTAATGTCTTCATCGGCAACATGAGGACGTCCCCCATTAAAGAAGCGTTTTTTCCGACGAACAGATCAGCACCGAAGCGACACCGCCGTCTCATTGTATATCCCATTGATATATAAAAATAACATTCCATGCTAACAATAGCGTGAAATTTATCCAGAGAGGCTACGATGGAAAAAAAATCAGCCAATCCGGAAAAGAATCTGGTGGTGATTGAAGGTTTTTCCGCACGCCTGGAAGTTCAGAACGATGGCTCTGATGCTCCCGCCCATACCGGCCAGATTCGCGCAGAGCCGGCAGGAAAAGAACCACCCACCGGCCCCATTCCATAACCAAAACTTCGCCTGACGTTCCCCCTCTTGAACGCGCGATCTTGACCAATGACAAGGCGGCCCAAGCGTTAGCCTCTTTATAATCAAACCCGTTTGTCTTCTCACTGGTGTGAAAGTATGGCTTATCAACTTAACCTTAACTGGCCCGAATTTTTAGAAAAATACTGGCAAAAACAACCCATTGTATTAAAGAACGCCTTCCCGAACTTCGTCGATCCGATTACGCCGGATGAACTGGCGGGGCTGGCGATGGAGCCGGAGGTGGACAGCCGCATCGTCAGCCATGTTAATGGTCAGTGGCAGGCGTGGAACGGGCCGTTTGAGCAGTTTGATCATTTAGGGGAAACCGACTGGTCCCTGTTAGCTCAGGCCGTTAATCACTGGCATGCCCCGTCTGCCGAGTTGGTGCGTCCGTTTCGCGTGCTGCCGGACTGGCGGTTAGACGACCTGATGATCTCTTTTTCTGTGCCGGGCGGCGGCGTCGGGCCGCATATAGACCAGTACGATGTGTTTATCATTCAGGGGATGGGCCGCCGCCGCTGGCGCGTTGGCGATAAGCTGCCGATGCGCCAGTTCTGCCCGCATCCGGCGCTGCTGCACGTTGATCCTTTCACGCCGATCATTGATGAAGAGCTTGAGCCGGGCGACATTTTATATATTCCGCCGGGCTTCCCGCACGACGGCTTCACCTTCGAAACCGCGTTCAACTACTCGGTGGGCTTCCGTGGGCCAAACGGCCGGGATTTGATCAGCAGCTTTGCCGACTATGCGCTGGAGAACGATCTCGGCGGCGAGCACTACAGCGATCCGGATTTAACCTGCCGGGAACATCCGGGCCGGGTGGAAGGGTATGAGCTTGACCGCCTGCGCGCGATGATGATCGACATGATCAATCAGCCGGAAGATTTTAAACAGTGGTTCGGCCGCTTCGTGACAACGCCGCGCCATGAGCTGGACATCGCCCCCGCAGAGCCGCCCTACCAGCAGGATGAGATTGCCGACGCTCTGATGGCCGGCGAAGTTCTGATCCGCTTAAGCGGGCTGCGGGTGCTGCATGTCGGCGATAGCGTCTTCATCAACAGCGAAAAGCTGGAAACGGTCGCCCCGGAAGCCGCCGATGCGCTATGTCGTTACACCACTCTCGGCAAAAAAGAGCTTGGTGAGGCGTTGCACAACCCGGCGTTCATTGCAGAGCTAACCGAGCTGGTTAATCAGGGCTATTGGTTCTTCGACGCATAGTTCGTCGATAAAAGCGTGCGATAAAAAGTGCGATGGAAAGAGCAGCGGTAATGCGCCCTGTCTGCTAGCCTAAAGTTTGAACAGAAAAGACCGATACCGAAAAGAAGCTGGCGCGACATGCAGCCAGCGCATCGGTGTACTGATGAACATCATATTGATGGACGTCGTCCCGGTGGGCAGGGAAATCTCCCTGTCGTATCGGTACTCACCCAGACCCAGACATAGGATAATCAAGATGGATGTTTCACAGATCGCATCACTTTCCACTGGTCTTAGCAACATGCAGCTCAGTAGCGAGATCAGTACCTCTGTTCTAAAAAAATCGTTGGATAATCAGAAAGACACTGTAGCCAGTCTCATTCAATCCATCCCGCAGCTGCCTGCCAATCCGGCAATCGGCCGCAACATCAACACCACGGCATAACCGCTTCCATAACGGTTTTGCGAACAAATAGCAGCGACTCAACTGGCTGCTATTTGTTCATTTACCCCAAATAGCCCTATCCTGATGCAACGCGGTGCGGCGGTTAAGCGCGGCGAATGCCGGGCTGTGTTGCAGTTGGTCAATCGTACGTTCGCCTTCGGCGAGCGCCTCAATACTGGTGTGAACTGAATAAGCGCCCGTCACGAGCGGATACGGATGTTTGGCCGATGAACCGATGACCAGTTCGACATCGCCCTCGGCCGTCATCTCGATCGCCTCATTGCCTTGCGCGAATACCGCCAGTTCACGCTCAAGCACCGCATCACCGACGTGCAGCTTACCGCTGTTCAGCGCCAGCCACGCCGTGTCGTGGTCTGCGCCGGGTTGGTAACTCCAGCGCTCACCGTCGTTCAGACGGACGTGAAGATAGGTGATGGACACGGGCAGCGGAATCGGGCTGATTTTGCCGCCATAGCCGCCAAGCAGAATACGCGCCGGCCCGTCGCGCTCGACCTGTTCCGGTTCCAGGTACAGGCTCTGCGCAGGAGCAAGCTCAAGCGATGGCGGAAGCGCAATCCAGAGTTGATACCCGCGCATCATGTGGTCAGGCGCGGGCTCGCCGGCATGCCATACCCCGCTTCCGGCGCGCATCCACTCGACAGAACCCGCAGACATCGCGCCCTGTTTTCCGGTGGTATCGCCATAGGTCATGCGTCCTTCGAGGAAGGTCGTGAGCGTCGCAATACCCGAATGAGGATACGGTCTGAAACCCGTACCGGTTGAAGGTATGGACTCGAACAAATCCAGGAAGACGAACGGTTTAACCCATTGCCCCAGATCGCCAGGCGTCATCAGCCGGGTGAGTGGACCAAGACGTTGACCCGACGTACGGTGAACGATGGCGCGGGTTGTCGCGGAGAAAGCCGGAGGGTGTGCCATAAGCGATACCTTTTGGAAGCGAAGAGCAAGATGTTGAAACGAGAAGCCAGATGTTAAAGCGAAAGCCAGATTGGGCGGCGCCGATCCTCATCTATGACGGGCCGGCGCCGCGCAACACCGGTAAATCAGGACGGCAAATCAGGCGATGAGCGCGTCGATTTCCGCTCTGGCTTTTGCCATCGCGGCGGTTTTCGCGTCATCGCCAAGTGCCAGACCTTCCGCACGAATAATGGTGATGTCGGTCAGACCGATGAAATTAAGCGCGGCCGTCAGGTAGGGTTCCTGATGATCGAAGTGAACCGCGGGGCTGGCGCTGCTGTAAACGCCGCCGCGTGCCGAGGCGATGAAAACCTTCTTGCCTGCCGGCAGCAGCCCTTCCGGCCCATGTTCGGTGTAGCGGAAGGTATGCCCGGCGACCAGAACGCGGTCAATCCAACCTTTTAGCTGGGAAGGGACTGAAAAATTGTACATCGGCGCGCCAATGACGATGACGTCGGCGGCGAACAGCTCGTTGATGTAAGTGCCGCCGAGGGCGATGTCCTGCCCAAGAGCCGGCTCGCCCGGCGCTCCGCCCTGAAAGACGGCGAGATGGTCGGGGGACAGATGCCACGCCGCATCAGCGACGAGATCTCGACGAATAACGGTTTTCCCCGGATGAATGTTGAGCTGTCTGGCCACAATCTCGGCTGACAGCTGGCGGCTCACGGAATGGCTGCCGAGAATGCTGGAATCAATATGCAGGATGCTCACAGGTAAATCTCCTTAACAAAGCCGGAACAGGTCGGCGTATGGATGACGACCGGAGTATTTCACCCTGCAAACAATCTGAATAGACGTTATATTATTATACATACCATCTCTATCTCAGATACATCAGGATTCCCTATGCTCGATGGCGTGTCGCTGGATCAATTACGAACATTCATTACTGCGGTTGATGAAGGCAGCTTCTCGGCGGCGGCGCGCCGACTCAGGCGCGCGCAGTCCGCCATCAGCGAGCTGGTGCGCGGCCTGGAAGAGCAGCTTGACGTTCAGCTTTTTGATCGCAGCGGCCGCTACCCGAGGCTGACGCCGGTGGGCACCGCGTTACTGGCCAACGCCCGTGATATCGTCGCTGGCGTTGATGCCATGAAATCACGCGCCAAAGGCATGGCCGCCGGGCTGGAGCCCGAACTGACCATCGTGGTTGACGTTTTCTTCCCGATTAACGTGCTGACTAACGCGGCCAAAGCGTTTCGTGAACAGTTTCCCAACGTGCCGCTACGCATCTATGTTGAAGCGCTGGGGGCGGCGTATCAGCCGGTACTGGACAGGCACGCCAGCGTTGGAATCGTCAGTTTTCTTCCGGTGACGCCGCCGGGCATCATCACCGAGCCATTAGCCCGCATCACCCTCGCCATGGTCGCCGCCGCGGACCACCCGCTCGCCGCCTTTCAGGGACCGATTCCCAAACAGGAGCTCGCCAGGCATGTCCAACTGGTACTGACCGATCGCTCAGAGCACTCCAAAGGGCGAGAGTTTGGCGTCATGTCACCCAAAACCTGGCGGCTGGCGGACCTGTTTGCCAAACATGCTTTTTTGCTCAATGGGTTGGGATGGGGCGGCATGCCGATGCATACCATCCAGTCGGACCTTGATAGCGGCCGGCTCGTTAAACTCACCATCGAGGATGAGCCCGTCAACGAACCGTCCATGCTGATGTCGGCCGTGTATCGCATTGACAACCAGCCCGGTCCCGCCGGTCGCTGGCTTATCCAGCACATGACCGCATGTTCCCGCCACCGGCCATCCTGAATGCGCAGGTTTAACGCGGCCTGACGGCGGGAGCATCCGCCGACCTCATCATGACTGGCCAGCGATAACGCCGGCCGCGATGCGCCGCAACATGCTACTGACTCAACCGGTGCGCAATCAACCGCAGTTCTTCGGCGATTTGCTGTAAATCGCGCTGTGCATCAATGCGGGGGCCGGTAGAGTTGCGGATCACCAGCCTGGCCGGCAGGATGGACGACGATCGCTGCACGTCGTTGTCGTTGGCGTTCAGCAGGCGGTGCACCGCTTCCTTGCCCTGCAGGTCGAGGTCCAGCGAGACGGTGGTCAGCGCCGGGTGGAAAAACGAACTTTCATACGTACCGTCGTAACCAATCACCGATTTCTGGCCGGGAATGGTCAGTTGGTTCTGATGAAACGCACTCAATACGCCGAGCGCCATCTGATCATTGGCGACCAGTACCGCGCTGAACTGCGGCGTTTCGCGCAGCATCTGCAGCGCGCCGGCGTAGCCGCTTTGCGCATCCCAGTTGCCGTGAATCACCGTTGTCGGCGTCAAACCATACCCATCCAGGGTTTCCAGCCAGTTTTTCAGTCTCAACCGCGCCGAGACTGAACCGGCCGGCCCCGCCAGCAAAGCGAAATCGCGGTGCCCCAGCTCATACAGATACTTCACGCTGGCCCGCGTGCCGTCCGCCGGATTAAAAGACACGTTGAACACCGAACTGTAAGGGTCAACATCCAGAAATAAGCAGAGAATATCGTCATTGTCGGCGGCGATGTGCTCTGCTTCTTCCGTCTCCAGCGGCACGTTGATGATAACCTTATCAACGCGCTGTGACTTGAGTTCGTTGATGGAATCCTGAATGCTATGATTGACGTTCTCATCAATCATGGAAATCAGCACCTGATAACCTTCCGTATTCGCGTATCTTTTCACCGCCGCCGCCACCTGCGAAGGCGCGTGCAATGCCAGCGACGTCGTCACCAGCCCCATCGTCATGCTCTGCTTGCCCACCAGTTGCTGGGCCAGCCGGTTTGGAACATAACGCAACAGTTCAATGGACTGTTCCACCTTGCGGCGCGTGGACTCGGAGACATTCGCAGATTTGTTCAACACCCGCGATACCGTCTGATAAGAAACACCCGCGTGGCGGGCAACATCTTCTAACGTAGCGCTTTTCGACTTCATGGTCGGGTTTCCCGTCGTGGTTTTACCGGGATTGTAACAGCTGGTCCGGCGAAAAAACCATGTTCTGAACCCTATTCAGGCCAAATGTTATGCAAGTAACACGTTCACATATCAAAAACCCGTGATGCGCATCACCAATCATTACAAAACAAAATGATTTATTTGCATTAAATCACAATAAAACAACGAATCCATTGCTCAGCTTTACGCTTAGGCATTTTATTTAATTCGTAATGTGAACGTAATACATAACAACAAGAGGCCACCATGAACACCAAACTCCTTACTGTCTCTACCGCACTCACCGTCATACTGACCTCACCGGCATTGCTGGCGGCAGAGGCAACCACCGTCCCCATTGATTTTCATGGCTATCTGCGCGGCGGCGTGGGGGTGTCCAATGATGGCGGCATGTCGCAATGGCAAAAAAACAAGTGGGTCGTCTGGGTAACGAAAACGATACCTACGGCGAAGTGGAACTGGGCTCGGAGGTGTACAAAAAGAACGACGTCAGTTTCTACCTCGACAGCATGGTCAGCATGGTGTCGGATGGATCCAACGATAACGAAACCACCATCGGCGATGACGCCCAGTTCGGCCTGCGTCAGTTGAATCTGCAAATCAAGGGGCTGGTCCCCGGCGACCCTAACGCCGTGATCTGGGGTGGTAAACGCTACTATCAGCGTCACGATCTGCATATTATCGATACCAAATACTGGAATATCTCCGGCTCCGGCGCCGGGATTGAAAACTATACCCTTGGCCCCGGCGCGCTCTCCGTCGCCTGGATCCGCGGCGATGCCAACGCGGTTGACGACCGCATCAACGGCAACAGCAACGTCAACATCAACTATGCCGATATCCGCTATGCCGGGCTGAAACCCTGGAAAGGCGCCTGGACGGAATTCGGCATCGACTACGCGATGCCGAACACCACCAAAAAACAGAAAGACTTCGGCGGCCTGTATGACGCGGATAACGGCGTGATGCTGACCGGCGAAATCAGTCAGGATATGTTGGGCGGTTACAACAAAGTGGTGCTGCAGTACGCCAACAAAGGGCTGGCGCAAAACATGGTGTCGCAGGGCGGCGGCTGGTATGACATGTGGAATCAGGTGAACAGCGCCACCGGTTATCGTGCCATCAACACCGGCCTGATTCCGCTCACCGACCGGTTATCGTTTAACCATGTGTTGACCTGGGGTTCGGCTAACCACATCAATGAAGCGACCGACACCACCCGGCTGTTGTCGCTGGTAGGGCGTCTGCAATACCAGTTTACCGATTATGTGCGCGGCATCGGCGAAGTGGGCGCGTTCACCCAGAAAGACAACTTCAAAAACGGCACCACGTTTAAACAAAGCGGCGAGAAATACACACTGGCGTTAGCGCTGGCGGCCGGCCCGGCATTTATGTCGCGTCCGGAATTGCGCCTCTACACCTCTTATCTGAACGACAGTCAGGACGGCAAGCCATTCAAGGACGGCACCGCCAATAACACCTGGAACGTTGGCGTACAGGTTGAGGCCTGGTGGTGATCGACGCGATATACGGAATACCCTGTTCTCCGGAGGTTGTTTTCATCATTATTATCTGAGTTATTGACGCTGTTGTTTTTTTGAGGATAACCAGCCGGGTTATCCTCTTTTTTATTTATCCATATATTATTTATTATCCTGCTGTTATTGACGAGCTATTATTCCGGGCGGGAAAAATGCTCCTCTAATAATTTGCGTAACGTATCCGACTGTTTACCGAATATGGCATGAACCTGCTGCCCAAGAATAATAACGCCCAGCGCGCCTTCCTGCTGTAACCCTTGCGAGTCAACCAGGTTTAGGTTTTTTACCGTCACACGCAGCCGGGTAATACAGGCATCGACCTGTTCGATATTATCCCGCCCGCCAAACCACCGCAGCAGACGCTGAATCTGCTGTTTGTCGTCGTCGCTTAATTCCGGCGTCGGCTTCGGATGCGAAAAATAGCGCATAAAAGAACGCAGATTGACCATAGTCATACTCCTCTGAAGGCATTATACGCGGCGACGCCCGCCGGCGCGGCGGGTCATCGCCCAAGAGAAAACGCCCATGCCGGCATCGGCGATGGGTGCAGGCGGAACGCCGTCAGATCAGACGGCGGCGAATCACCCGGCAATCCCAGGCGGAAAGAACAATGTCTACCAGCGGCAACCCGGTCAGCATGTCGCTATACCCGGCGGGCAGTTGAATTGGCTGCGGCTGCGCACTGTAGTTTTCGATGAAGATAAACTCGTCGTCGCCGTTGGTACGGCGATGGGCCGTTACCGCCGGCGGCAGCGGGATATCCAACGCCCGCGGCAGAGCCAGTTCACGGATGATGGCGCCAAAGAAATCGCGCTGGAACGCCAGATCGTTACGCGAAGTCACGTACCAGGCCTTCCCTGCGCCGACGCGGTTTACCGTCACCGCCGGCCGGCCGGCGTAGAAATCGTCACAGTAACTGGCGAGCGCCGTCGCGCCTTCAAGGTGGATCAACTCGCACAGGTGGCGCGCCTGATACGGCCCTTTCAGCCCGATATCATTGTCCGCCAGCCCCAGTACCCGGTTGTATTCACCGTCGGCCAGACAGTCGATCTCTTCTGACCAGATCCCCAGCACCGCGCGCAGCGGGCCGGGGAATCCGCCCTGATAACACAGGTCGCTTTCGTTAACGATGCCGCTCCAGTAGGTCACCACCACCTGCCCGCCCTGCCGCACAAACTGCTCGACACGCTCGGCAAAGCCTGGGCGCACCATGTACAGCATCGGCGCAATCAACAGCCGATAGCCGCTGAAATCGCAGTCGGCGTTGATGATGTCCGCCGCGATCCCCTGCTCCCAGAACGGGCGGTAATGTTCCGCCACGGTTGTTTCGTACTCCAGCCCGGCATTGCGCGGCCCCTGCGCGTCATCCATCGCCCAGCGGCTTTCCCAGTCAAACAGGATAGCCACCTGAGCTTCTACCCGGCTGCCCGCCACCGCATCCAGCTGCGACAATATCTGGCCGAGTTGCGCCACTTCGCGGCCGACGCGGGTATCGATATGACCGACGTGATCCACCACCGCGCCGTGGAATTTCTCCACCGAACCGCGGCTCTTGCGCCACTGGAAATACTGCACCGCGTCCGCACCGTGCGCCACCGCCTGCAACGAGGAGAGAATATGCATGCCCGGTTTCTTGAGCTTGCTGAGCGGCTGCCAGTTGGTGACGCTGGGGGTCGATTCCATCAACACAAACGGCTTGCCCTGCTTGAGCGAGCGCATCAGGTCATGGAACATCGCGATATAACAGGCCAGCGTGGCGTCGTCCTTGTCGCGGTGCCACATCGGGTAGCTGTCCCAGGAGATGAAATCCAGCACGCGCGACAGCTGCCAGTAATCGTAATCGTAGAAATACTCCATGAAATTGGTGGTAACCGGGATCGCCGGGTTCACCCGCTTCAACGGAACGATTTCCTGCGCGCAGAAATCGGTCGCCTGCGCGGTATTAAAGCGTCGCCAGTCGAGGTTCAAGCCATGAATGGACACTTCACCCTGCGGCGCCGGCGATTCAATCTGCGACCAGTCGCTGTAGGTATGGCTCCAGAAATCGCTCCACCAGGCGTGATTGAGGTTATCCAGCGTCTGATAACGCGCCTGCAACCAGTTGCGAAACGCCTGCTGACAGCGATCGCAATGGCATTCGCCGCTGTATTCATTGGAGATGTGCCAGCCGATCACCGCCGGGTGATGCCCGTAGCGTTCTGCCAGCAGCGTATTGATTTTCGCTACTTTATCGCGGTACACCGGCGACGACAGACAGTGGTTATGGCGACCGCCGTGCAGCGCCGGCACCCGGTCGCGCCCGACGCGCAGCACTTCCGGATAACGTTGCGACATCCATGCCGGGCGGGCACCGCTGGGCGTAGCCAGAAACACCGCAATGCCCTGCCGATATAATTTATCGATAACCTCATCCAGCCAGTCGAACCGATACACGCCTTCCTGCGGCTCCAGTTTGGCCCAGCTGAAAATACCGACCGACATGACATTACATTTCACCTGTTTCATCATGGCGATATCGTCATCAATAATGCCGGAGTAATTCTCCCATTGCTCCGGATTATAATCAGCGCCATGTAATAACCCTTCCACCTTCGGATTCAAAGGCGTAAATCGTTTCATAAAACATCCTTAATACTGAATTGGCAGAGAGCATATCTCCTCTATTTCGATAGGCAGGCGGGCGGCAATCCTATCATTCCCCAATGATAAATCGGGTACCGCCAACACGCCTGTCATCGAAAAACAAAAGAGATAATTAATTAAAGACTTTTATCGACGGCAACGCTTCCCCCTGACAATTAAATAACGCCTGATTTTCACGGGCATTACCTATGAAACCGTGGTCATTGATATAATCCATGCCGGCTTCGGTGGCCCAGGTATTTCCCGCCGCAATGATCCAGGTCGGTTCCCAATAGAACACGCCTTTGCCGCGCTTATTGGGTACATCGATCACGCTTTGCATCAGGTCACGAATAAAATCAGCCTGTCCTTGTACCGTGGCCGGATATCTCCCTGCCGCGGCTTCCTTTGCGCCAAAGCTGTTCGGCGCGTTATCGCAATTAGCCAGGGTGTAGCCGTAGGCGGCCTCAACCACGATCACATCTTTGTTGTAGCGCTGGCTGATGTCGTCCATGTTAGCCTTCAGCGCGCTGATCGGGCCGTTCCAGTAGGTGTACATCGACAGACCAATCACATCGAACGGCACGCCGCGTTTGGTGATTTCATCAAACCACCAGCGGAAAGTGTCGTTCTTGGTGCCTTCCGCCAGATGCAGCATGATCTTGACCTGCCCCGGCGAACTGAGATTTTCACGTAAACCGGCAATGGAGGCATTCAGCAGGCCGGCCAGCCGGTCAAACTCGCCGCCGCCCTGCCCCCAGCTTTTGCCTTCGGGCCACAGAATGCCGCCGTTGATCTCATTGCCGATCTGCACCATATCCGGCAGCACCCCTTCCCGCTTGAAGCGGGCAATGGTGTCGCGGGTATAGTCATGAATGACAACTTTCAGTTGATCATACGATAGATGAGCCCAGGCTTTCGGCTTGAACTGCTTGCCGGGGTCAGTCCAGAAGTCACTGAACTGAAGGTCCAGCAACAGTTTGAGGCCTTGATCTTTGGCGCGTTTGGCCAGTGTCAGCGTGGTCGCCAAATCGTTATCGCCGCCGCCGTAAGGGTGCCCGGCGGCATCGCGGGGATCAACCCACAAACGCAGCCGGATGTAGTTGACGCCGTTCTTCTTCAGCAGCGCGATCGGGTCGACGCGAGCGCGGTTTTCGTCGTAAAACACGCCGCCCTGACGCTCCACTTCCAGCAAGGTGGAAATATCCGCGCCCTTGATAAAATCGGCCGGGGCATTGCGTAGCGGTTTTATCACGACAGACTCCGCCGCCATCAGCGGCGCGGCGCCCAGCGCCAGGGAAACAGCCAGTAATGCGGGTATCATCTTTTTCATGGTGATCATCCTTTGGTACTGCCTGAGGTCAGGCCGGAGACAAAATATTTTTGCAGCATCAGGTAAAGCAGCGCGACCGGCACGGCAATCAGCACCGCGCCGGCGGCGTAGGTGGTGTAACTGGCGCCCATTTTCTGCGCCACCAGGTTGTACAAGCCGATGGGCAGGGTGTACTTATCCGGGGTGCGCAGGATGGTGCTGGACAGAATGAAATCCCCCAGCGGGCCGGTGAAGGAAAACAGCGCCACCACGGCGATGATCGGCTTGGACAAAGGAATAATGATTTCAATGAAAATACGAAAATTGCCCGCCCCGTCCATGCGCGCCGATTCATCAAGCTCGCGGGGAATAGCGTCCAGATAGCCTTTCATCAAATAGGTGTTCATCGGGATCATGCCGGCGACGTAAATCAGCACCAGCGCCAGATGGCTGTTGATCAACCCCAGCAGTTGCGACAGCACAAAAATGGCGATCAGCGCCGAGAACTGTGGGATCATCTGCAACAACAAAAACAGCATCAGGCCGTTTTGCCGTCCCTTGAAGCGGAAACGGGAAAAAGCGTAAGCGGTAAAGCTGACGCTTAACAGCGTCAACACCATGGTCAGGAAGCTGATTTTCATCGAGTTCCAGTACCAGGTCAGGTAATTGACCTGACCGTTGAACAGATCCGCGTAATGCTGAAAGGACGGATTATCCGGAATAATCGAGGTGCTCAGCAGGCTGTTGCCGGCATTGAGCGACGCCCCGACCGTCCACACCAGCGGATAAATGATCACCACGGACACCGCGATAATCACCAGCCAGGACAGCGAAAGCCGAATCGCCTTCTCGCGCTTGATGCTTTGACGATTAACACCCTGACGATTAACGCGTTGACGATTAATACCCTGAGTCGTCGCCATCATTTTCCCCTTACGCCATCTCATCGTTCTTAAACGACCGGGTCGCCCGGAATTGCCACAGCGCCAGACCGACGACAAAAATCGACAGCAGGATGGTGATGGTGGCGGCAATCGCATACTGGGACGACGACATCGTCAGTTTGTAAATCCAGGACACCAGAATGTCGGTGCCCCCGGCATTGGAGCCAGCGACGGCGGGACCGCCGTTGTTGAACAGATAGATGATGTTGAAATTATTAAAGTTGAAGGTGTACTGGGTGATGATGATCGGCGCGATTGAGTACAGCACCAGCGGCAGCGTAATGGTGCGCAGTTGCGTCCAGCGGCTGGCGCCGTCCATGGTGGCCGCCTCGTACAGATCGTCCGGAATGGCCTGCAACACGCCGGTGGTCATGGCGAACACAAACGGGAAGCCGAGCCAGGTCTGCATCATGATCAACGCCGTTTTGGTCCAGAACGGATCGGTCAGCCAGGCTTTCGGGCTGATGCCCACAGACGCCAGAATGGCATTGTTGATGACGCCGAACGAATCGTTGAACATGCCGGCGAACACCAGAATGGTGACGAACCCCGGCACCGCCCACGGCAGAATGAAAATCGTACGGACCAGCGGTTTAAAGCGCAGGTCTTTCTGGTTAACCAGGATCGCCAGCAACACCCCTACCGTGCACTGCAACGTGGTCGCCAGCAGCGTCCAGACCACCGTCCACTGCAACACATCAAAAAAGGTCGAACGCCAGATGCTGAGGGTAAAAATGCTAACGAAGTTCTTCATCCCGACCCACTCCACCAGTTTGGCGGGCGGCGTGTGGTACAGGTTGTAGTTGGTAAACGCGATGGCGAAACCGAACAGGATCGGGAAAATCACCACGAACACCAGCAGGATGAACCCAGGGGTAATCATCAGGTAAGGAAAGCCCTCGCTCAGCAGCAACCGGTACTGCTGCCGCACGCTGTTAAGCGTCAGCCCGTCATCCCGCCGTTTGCCATTGCGCCAGGCATCGTTTATCGACACGGCGTAGATCAGTACGCCAAAGGCGATGATCAGCAGGCTGATGATCCCTTCCGCCAGCAGGAAGATGGAGTTGTCGCGCGGCACCTCTTCCCCCAGGGTGTACACGCCCCACAGGCCGGTACGCAGAAAATCATGAAACACCCCCAGATAGCTGCCGAGCAGCACCAGAAAAATCATGCCTTTCGCCCACTGGCGGTGATAAAACTGCCCGCCGCCGGGCAGCACCGCGCACAACGCCGCGACCCAGGCGTGGCGTCGGGTGCGCTTTTCCCCGGACAGGGGTTCGCCGGAACTGATAATCACACGCTGCTCCTTCTAGTCGCGGGAGGTCGCCCTCCCGCTCGGTGTGGCCTACTGCGTTAACGGATGACGGTTATTACTGATTGCTGGCCTGCATCGCCTCGACCTGCATCTTGATTTGCTTCACGGCGTTATCGAGCGCCGCTTTCGGCTCCTGTTTGCCGGTCATACTCAGCTCCAGCGCCGCGTTGGCCGGCCCCCAGACTTCGCCCATTTCCGGAATGCCCGGCATCGGCACGGCTCTGGCGGCCTGGATGGCGACCGCGCTGGCCTTCTCGTCGTTTTTAATCAGCGGATCGTCAATCATGCTTTTTTGCGGCGGGATCTCGCCGGTGCGTTGATAGCGGACCTTCACGTAGCGCGGCTGGTTGATGAACTCGATAAACCGTTGCGCCAGCGCGTTGTCCTTGCTCCAGGTCGATACCACATACCCTTTCACGCCAAGGAACGAGCTCATCGGTTTGCCGTCCGGCAGCAGCGGCAGCGGCGCCACGCCGTAATGAATGCCGGCGGCTTCGTAAGGCTGGAACGCCCAGGGGCCGTTGATCACCGCTGCCGCTTTTTTCTCGGTGAACAGCGAATCGATGGCATTTAGCCCGTTATCGCCGATGATCCCCGCCGGGAACAGCTTGTCGGCGTAGAATTTGCGCAGCAGCGTCACCGCTTCCACCGCGCCCGGCGTGTTCAGGCCGATATCCAACGGGTTGAGGCCGCCTTTGTCGTTTTTGCCGGGGTCTTTTTTACCAAAGATATAGCCGCCCATCGGCCCGATCGCGCCCCAGCTGTAGTAGATCTGATCGAACTTCGCCAGCAGCCCGAATTTGTTCTGCGCCTGCTGCTGCCGGGAAAAGTCATACCACTCCTGCAGGCTGGCCAGCGGTTTGCTCACCTGATCTTTGTTGTAAATCAGCACCAGGGTTTCCACCGCTTTCGGCAGACCATAGACCTGGTTGTTCATGCGAAATGCCGCCATCGACGCATCGGTGAAGCTGTCTTGCTCGGCCTTATCGAGCTTCAGCGGCGCAATCAGCCCCTGCACCACCGCGCCGCCCAGTTGATCGTTGGGGATCACCAGCACATCGGGGCCGATGCCCGCCGGGCCGTCCAGTCGCAGTTTTTCCAGCTGCTGGGCATACGGCATTTCCTGCAGGTTCACTTTGACGTTGAACTGTTTTTCGAAATCCCCGATGGCGTCCTTGATGCCATCCGATTTCCGGATATCTTCCCAAACGGTCAGCTGCTGCGCGGCATGTACCGGAAAGGCCGCCAGCTGGCCGGCAGCGGTGGCGGAGAGAAGCAGGGCGGTAAGCGTTTTGGTTTTCATTATCGACCTCATGTGAAGGTATAACATTTTTAAGCAAAAAACCTGGCACTTCGCATTGATAAACGCATCATGGCTGATTATATCTGGCCTTAACGACCCTGATTTTTACCATTGATGATGTTATACGCTACGCTAACCATAAGGATATGACGACAGGAAAGTGACTATTGTGTGATCACAATTGCAGAAATGAAACGTGCCGATAGGGTGCTAAAAACAAGGTGGTTATAGTCATCTCAACGTGAAATCGCCGTCAGGTTGGCCCGCAATATTTGTTATACGTAATACACAACCTTGCCGGCGCGACCCGACCCGCCCCTGTGGTCGCCGTATTGATAACCCGTTGAGGAAAAACGGATGTCCAGCATATGCTTAAAAAATGTCACCAAACGCTTTGGCAAAACTGAAACGCTGCACAATATCAATCTGGATATCCAGGCGGGTGAATTTGCGGTGTTTGTCGGGCCTTCCGGCTGCGGCAAATCCACGTTGCTACGGATGATCGCCGGTTTGGAGGAGATTAGCGATGGCAAGATTCTGATTGATGACGAAGTGATGAATGACGTCGCGCCGGCCCACCGCGGCGTGGCGATGGTATTTCAGTCCTACGCGCTGTACCCACACATGACGGTGGCGGAAAACATGGGCTACGGACTGAAGGTCAACAAGGTGCCGAAGGCGGAGATTCGCCATCAGGTCGAAATGGTCGCCAAAACCTTGCAGTTGTCTCACCTGCTGGACCGCAAGCCTAAACAGCTGTCCGGCGGCCAGCGCCAGCGCGTCGCCATCGGTCGAGCCATTGTGCGTAACCCGAAAGTGTTCATGTTCGACGAACCGCTCTCCAACCTCGACGCCGAACTGCGGGTCGACATGCGCCTGCACATCGCCAAGCTGCATCAGGAGTTGAAAACCACCATGGTGTATGTCACCCACGATCAGGTGGAAGCGATGACGCTGGCCGACAAAATCGTGGTGATGAACAACGGCAAGGTGGAGCAGACCGGCTCGCCGATGATGCTGTACTACAACCCGGTCAACCGCTTCGTCGCCGGTTTTATCGGCTCGCCCAAAATGAATTTCCTGCCCGCGACCGTCGTCGCCTGGCAGCCGCATCAGTTGACGGTGACGCTGACGGCGGAAAAAGCGCTGACGCTGGATATCGACACCACACCGTTACAGCCCGGCGACGCCGTCACGCTGGGGATCCGTCCCGAACACCTTGGCATTCAGCCGTCGCATCAGGCAACGCTGGCTTTTCAGTGTGAAGTGGTGGAACGACTGGGCAACAACACCTACCTGTTCGGCCAGTGTTACGGCTACGACGGCGTCAAAATCCTGCTGCCCGGCGACGTGCAGTTCCGCCCCTGGCAGGCGATTACCGTTGGTTTCGACGCCGCTCACTGTCTGGTGTTCAACGCCGAAGGTCTACGCATCAACGCCGACGCGCCCGTTCCCGGTATGCATTGACCGCATCGCCAGCCGCGTCACTGCGCGGGACGGTATCAGACCGATGTCTGTTGCGCCGCGCAGTCGCCCCTGCCGCTCCTCTTCTTCCCCCTCTTCTCACCCGGTCGTTAGAGATAGATAACCGCGCGCCGAACCGGCACCTGTCAGGTGCAGGCAATGCCCCCGTTCGGTGAGGATAGACACCTTGATGGGTCATGGCGTTACGTTCTGGCGAAAGGGGGTTTACCATGCCGGCAACGCGCCGTGAATTACTCACGCACGACGCGTGGAATCGCCCGCCAGACAGTACTCCGTCGCTACTCTTGTCCCGGTTAATTCGGCCATCGCTTTTATCTGGCATAACTCTTGCTGATAACTCTTGCTGTTGGATGTCGACTGCGTGCACAGCCTGCATTGGCGTTCAGGCTGTGTTCCCTGCGCTCTGAGCATCGTTTTTGACGAACACTTTTTGACGAACGCTTTTTGATGAACGCTTTTTGATGAACACCAAGAGAGACGTTATGCCCAACGTATTCGATCACTACCGTTACCTGCACACCATTCCGGAACTGGGGTTCCAGGAATTCAAGACCGCCGATTACCTGGCCGCGCAGCTGGAAGCGGCGGGCTACCGCCTGACCCGCGGCGTCAACGGCACCACCGGCATGGTGGCGGAGCTGAACAGCGGCGCACCCGGCCCGGTGCTGGCGTTGCGCGCCGACATGGATGCGCTGGGCCATATTATTGACGGCGAGTTCTGTGCCCGCCACACCTGCGGACACGACGCCCACGCCTCAGTGGTGCTGACCGCCGCTCAGGAACTGATGCGCGACGGCGTGGTGAAGAAAGGAAGGCTGAAGATCCTGTTTCAGCCCGCCGAAGAGCTGGGTACCGGCGCCATCGCCATGGTGGAAGGCGGCGCCATCGACGACGTGGACATGATCCTCGGCTTTCACCTGCGCCCGGTGGAAGAGTGCCAGTTGGGCGAAGCGATACCGGCGATGCACTATTCCGCCAGCAGCACGCTGGAAGTCACCTTTCACGGCCAGCCGGCGCACGGCGCGCGGCCGCATCTGGGCGTGAACGCGCTGGAAGCCGCCGCCAACGCCGTCATGGCGGTGAAGGCGGTTCCGCTGGCGCCGCACCTGACCTGGAGCGCCAAAGCCACCCGGTTTCTGTGCGACGCCGGCGTGACCAACTCCATTCCTGATAGCGCCACGGTGTGCTGGGACCTGCGTGCGTCCCGGAATGATGCGATGGACGAGCTGAAAGCCAAAGTGATCCGCGCCATTGAATATAGCGCGGCGGCTTACGGCGCGACGACCGAGATCACACTACTGAAAGAGATCCCGGCGGCGGATATTCATCACGACGCCACCGCCCTTATCAGCGCGGCCATCGTGGATGTGCTGGGCGAAGCCGGTCTGACCGCGCCCAAAAGCACCGCCGGCGGAGAAGATTTTTTCTTCTATCCGCGTCTCAAGCCGCAGATTAAGGCCGGCTTCTGGGGGCTCGGCACCAATCTCAAGCCGGGGCTGCACCACCCGGACATGCATTTTGAATTATCGTCGCTGGAAACCGGCGTGCAGGTATTCAAACGCTGCGTGGAAAAGATGCTGGGATAATATCGAGGCATCCCCGGCAATACGCCGGGGACATTTATTATCATGAAAAACACTGACGATCAGGAAAGACACAAATTATTTAACCAGCTTCCACACGCCGTCTTCCTGAATAAAAGTAAAATTGACGGTCTCTTTCTTGTTTCCAACCAGTGGCAATGACATATCCAGGTCGACATTGCATTGATAGCCTTTATTTTCACTTCTGATGCAATTCAGCTTTTTTAACGAATTGATTTTCAGCACCATTGCGTCATTAAAAAGCGTACCGACTTTTTGTTTCATTTCCCGATTGGTTTGCGCCACCATCTCGTCAACTGCTTGCCCGATATCCTGCTCGGTCGGCTCGCGGCCGCCACATCCCGATAACACCACGGCAACCAACGCACAAAAAGCAGCCTTATTTATCATCATCACAGACATCCCTATTAAAAACGTGCATAAACCCCTATAAATGCTTATTCAGCAGCAAAGCGGCGTATCTGAATATACCTGTCGTTTTTCGCGCGGCGGACACGTTGCCATCCTTTGCGGCCAGTATGGTCGCACCGTATACCGTCAAAATGCGAAGAACCGCGTTCAAGCGGTATTTCGACAGGTTCTCTTTTATCCGGCGATTGGCCTTCGCCAGCCGATGCAATAACCGATATCTGCCGGTCAAACCATCAAAAATAAACAAATCATTCACATTACGATTACCGCTGAATAAACTGCACGACGGTATTATCATAAAGCCGCTCAAACACATAGCTATTCTCTCCCCTGCTCTTGCAATGGAACAAAAATCAATCAGATAACGATAAAAAACAGATCTTTGTCACATTCATTTTTACAGTATTACGGATATTTCATAAATAAAAATGACATAACTCTCTTTTCAAAATTAGAAAATAAAATAAATGATATTCACATCAGGTTAATTTTCGAAACAGCGGTTTATTTTTCTCGCCCTTTTTATTTTTTGTTCTATAGTAAGCTCGATACATTCAGGAAGTACCCGCTTTTATTTATTTCTCTCAACTGAATGAGAGTCAATACCTGTGGGATTTACAAGGAGATTGTATGTTTAAGTATGTAATACCTCTGTGTGCACTCACTCTGGCGGCACCTTCATTCGCCGCCCAAACCACACTGATGCTTTCTCAGAAAAGCGATGTGAATTATCTGGGCTGGTCTACCGACGAAAGTAAAGTGGCGCGTCAGGAAGTTTATCGCGGCACTACCAGCAACCCTGACCTGCGTGAACGTATCGCCGTGCTGGACGCGGAAACCCGTACCTTTAAAGATACCGACACCAATAGCGGCCTCAATTACTGGTACTGGGTGGACGTCGTCAGCGAAAATCAGGCTCAGGTCGTATCAAATGCCGTCACCACCGCACCGAACGCCGGCCCGCTGCGCGCAGCGAAAGCCAGTTCCGAGTGTAAGCCGGGCGCCACGTTCGAAAACCGGACGGTGGATTGCGGCGGCGTGACCATCGGCACCTCCTGTCCGAATGACAGCGACAAACAGAAACCGCTGATCATTCTGAAAAACGCTACGGTGAAAAACCTGCGTATTTCCGCCTCCGGCGGCGCGGACGGCATCCACTGCGACAGCGGTAACTGCACCATTGAAAACGTGATCTGGGAAGACATCTGCGAAGATGCCGCAACCAATAAAGGCAAAACCATGACCATCATCGGCGGGATCGCACACAACGCCAAAGACGGTTACGGCGGCAAACCGGACAAAGTGCTGCAACACAATTCCAAAAACAGCACCACCGTGGTGAAAGGCAACTTCACCCTGACCGGTGAACACGGGAAACTGTGGCGTTCCTGCGGTGACTGTTCCGACAACGGCGGCCCGCGCTTCCTGACCATTACCAGCGCCACCGTCAACGGCACCATTGACAGCATTGCCGGCGTCAACCGCAACTACGGCGACGTGGCGACCATCAGTGGTCTGAAAATCAAGAATTACAAAGAAGGCAAACCGCCGGTTTGCGAAGAGTTCAAAGGCGTAGTAAAAGGCCAGGGCTCAACGGAAAAATACGGCGAAAAATGGGACACCACCAACTGTAAGGTTAGCCGTTCAGGCGTCAGCAAACTCTGACAGGGTCGTCTGGCCGGTTGAAACACAACACGGGCTTCCTGGCGTATCAACCAGACAAGACCGGGCTACGCGCCCGGTCTTTTTATTTCCCGGCAACGCCGGTTACGCCGCCACGCTGGTCGCCAGCGTCTCCACCCGGTGTATCGCCTGACGCACCCGCTGCTCCGTTACGGTAAACGGCATATTCGCCATATCCGGCGCATCAACCGATGCACGAACGATCGCCGCCAGCTCCGCCTCTGACAGATCCGGGCAGATCGCCGCCAGCGTCAGCGGCACTGCACAAGCCTGAGCCAGCCGAATCGCCGCCAGCAGCTCTTCATCACTACGCTGCTCCAGCGCCAGCAGACACAGATTGCCGAAGCCGACCAGCAGGCCGTGACCGAATTCGCGGGTCTTATCACAAACGGTAAATCCTTCGTACAACGCATGAGACGCCGCCGCGTGTGCGCCGCTGGCCATCAGCGACGTCAGCCCGGCGAACAGGAAGATGGCGTCCAGCACCTGATCAAGTGCGTCGCTGGGTTGTCCGTCCATTACGGCACGGCAGGCGGCCTCGCCGTGCTGTTCGATTAAGCGAAAACAGATCTCACTGTTAGCTCGTGACGATGCGGCAAAGCCGCTGCCGTTGTCGCCCGTGTCGATAACGCGAAACTCATACCATTTTGCCAGCGTATCTCCCAGCCCGGCCGCCAGCCAGCGCAGCGGTGCACGCACCAGTAGCGCGCTGTCGATCACCACCGCCGCCGGCGCCACCGGCAGGTGATACAAATCGTGGAAATGCCCGTCATCATGGTAACGAACCGACAGCGGCGTCACCGCGGCACACGTGGCGGCAATCGTCGGTAGCGTCACTGCTGGAATGCCGCACTGAAACGCTACCGCTTTACCGGTATCCAGCGCCTTGCCGCCGCCGACCGCCAGCAGCAGATCGCTGCCGGTTTCACGCACCCGCGCGCACAGCCGTTCAATCTGACTGACGCTGCACTGCTCGCCGGACCACTCCACCGCGGTCAGCGTTACCCCGGCTTGCCGCAGTTGCTCGATAATCAGCGTCTGCGCTGCCGTCAGGGCCTGATGCCCTCCCACGACCAATACCCGACTCCCGAGCCGGGCGCACACTTCGCCCAACTGTTGACTGACTCCTGCGCCACGCAACACGGTGGCGGGGAAAAAGACCTGTTGTGTCATCTCGATTGCTATTCCTGTTCGCTGTCATTGCGGTTAATGGTCTACCGGGGTGCAGTATTGCCCCCTTGTTTTACAAAAACACGCCATTTATCAAGCAAACACCATGCCATTGATGGACTGTTCCTCGCTACAGTCCAGGTAGTTTCACCATAAAAATGAGGATGTTTTTTACCCAGCCTGACGAATAACTGTGAAGCAGCGCATAGCACGCTCACTAATATACTTGTATGGTAGTTAGAGTAGAGGACATAAAAAGGACCCATGAAACGTGAAAATTATTAGCGCAGAGGTGTTTGTCACCTGTCCGGGACGTAATTTCGTTACCTTGAAAATCACCACCGATGATGGCGTCACCGGTATTGGCGACGCCACATTGAACGGACGCGAGCTCTCGGTGGCGTCTTACCTTAAGGATCACATTTGCCCGCAGTTGATCGGCCGCGATGCCCGGCAGATCGAAGACATCTGGCAATACTTCTATAAAGGCGCCTACTGGCGCCGCGGCCCGGTCACCATGTCGGCCATTTCCGCCGTCGATATGGCGCTCTGGGACATCAAGGGTAAAGCGGCGAACATGCCGCTCTACCAGTTACTGGGCGGCGCTTCCCGCAGCGGCGTTATGGTGTATTGCCATACTACCGGCCATTCCATCGACGAGGTGCTGGAAGACTA
This sequence comes from Dickeya dadantii NCPPB 898, assembly GCF_000406145.1. Lineage (NCBI taxonomy): Bacteria > Pseudomonadati > Pseudomonadota > Gammaproteobacteria > Enterobacterales > Pectobacteriaceae > Dickeya > Dickeya dadantii. Next base: position 3,375,730 of record NZ_CM001976.1, read on the forward strand.
TGCCCGACACCGCGACCAGGGTTTCAAAGCCATTCGGGTACAGTGCGGCATCCCAGGGATGAAAACCACCTACGGCATGGCGAAAGGCAAAGGGCTGGCGTACGAACCCGCCACCAAAGGCAACTGGCCGGAAGAGCAGATCTGGTCAACGGAGAAGTACCTCGACTTCATGCCCAACCTGTTTGAAGCCGTACGCAGTAAGTTTGGTTTTAATGAACACCTGCTGCACGACATGCACCACCGCCTGACGCCGATTGAAGCGGCGCGTTTCGGCAAAAGCGTGGAACCCTACCGGTTGTTCTGGATGGAAGACCCGACGCCTGCCGAAAATCAGGCGTGCTTCCGCCTGATTCGCCAGCACACCGTCACGCCGATCGCGGTTGGTGAGGTGTTCAACAGTATCTGGGATTGTAAGCAACTGATCGAAGAGCAGTTAATCGATTACATCCGCACGACCATCACTCACGCCGGCGGCATCACCGGTATGCGCCGTATCGCCGACTTTGCCTCGCTGTATCAGGTTCGCACCGGATCGCACGGCCCGTCGGATCTTTCGCCGGTCTGCATGGCTGCCGCGCTGCATTTCGATCTCTGGGTACCGAACTTCGGTATTCAGGAGTTCATGGGGTATTCCGAACAGATGCTCGACGTGTTCCCGCATAGCTGGACATTTGAAGACGGCTATATGCACCCCGGCGACAAACCCGGTCTGGGGATCGAGTTTGATGAAAAACTGGCGGCCAAATATCCCTATGAACCCGCCTATCTGCCGATTGCCCGTCTGGAAGACGGCACGCTGTGGAACTGGTAAGACAACGAGGTAGACATGAAAAGCATTGTGATTGAACACCCCAACGCGCTGACGATTGCCGATCGCGACCCCCCCCAGCCCGCGCATGGCGACGTCAGGGTCAAGGTCCAACTGGCCGGGATTTGCGGTTCCGACAGCCATATCTATCGCGGCCACAACCCGTTCGCCAAATACCCGCGCGTCATCGGCCATGAATTCTTTGGCGTTATCGATGCCGTCGGCGAAGGAGTGGATGCTGCGCGCATCGGCGAACGGGTTGCGGTCGACCCGGTGGTCAGTTGTGGTCATTGCTACCCGTGCTCCGTCGGGCGGCCAAACGTTTGTACCGCTCTGACCGTTCTTGGCGTGCACCGTGACGGCGGTTTTAGCCAATACGCCGCCGTTCCGGCCAGAAACGCCTACCGCATTCCCGACAGCATTCCCGACGAGTTCGCGGTTATGGTGGAACCCTTTACCATTGCCGCCAACGTAGCCGCGCAAGTCCGGCCGACCGAACAGGATACCGTGCTGATATACGGCGCCGGGCCGATGGGGTTGACTTCGGTGCAGGTGCTCAAAGGGGTCTACCACGTTAAAGACGTGATTGTGGTCGATCGCATTCCCGAACGTCTGGTCATGGCACAGCACTGCGGCGCGGACATGGTGCTGGATAATCGTGAGCACCCGCTGGCGGAGACACTAAAACAGCGTGGTATCCAGCCCACGCTGATCATTGATGCCGCCTGCCATCCCGGCATTCTGCAGGAGGCTATCTCGCTGGCCTCGCCGGCGGCGCGTATCGCCATCATGGGTTTTTCCAGCGAACCCAGCCAGATTACCCAGCAGAGCATTACCAGCAAGGAGTTGTCCATTTTCTCATCCCGCCTCAACGCCCATAAATTCCCACAGGTGATTGAATGGCTGGAACAGCGATTGATTGACCCGGCGAAACTGATCACACACCGGTTTCATTATGCCGATGTCGTTCAGGCTATCGATATCTTTGAGAAAGACCAGAAGCGCTGCTGCAAGGTGTTATTAACGTTTGAAGAGGCATAGTTAATCTCAGCATTTTAATCAGGTGAGCGACAAAATAAAGCGCTCACCTGCTGAAAAGCACAACGCGTGGGCGCTTTAACACCACAATCCCCCGTAATGTGAATAAATCAGTGACCGGGGATAAACGCAGAATATATCTGCAACCTGATGTATGGCGGATATATATACCTGAAAGGAGAAACGATAAAACAGATTACCCAAAAATAACTCAAGCGCAGGATATTTTACTCACCTGCCGCCTGAACGATAACGGGTATATTTTCCTGATAATAAAAACCGTCACCACCGTTATTTATTACTGTACTTTCCGGATCGTTTAACCAGACCCGGAATGGTGTGTCGCGCACATAATCATAATTTTTCCATCGTTGTGCGATGCGTATCACCACTATTCAAAAAGAGTATAAACATGAATAAAGCACAAACGACGTCTGAATCCGGCAAGACCGAAAGAGATACCTCTGATTTGGTTAAAGCGGCGATCTCCGGATGGTTAGGCACCGCGCTGGAATTTATGGATTTTCAGTTGTATTCGCTAGGGGCCGCCTTGGTTTTTCATGAAATCTTTTTCCCTGAACAATCGGCCGCCATGGCGTTAATTCTGGCGATGGGTACTTACGGTGCAGGTTATATCGCCCGTATTATCGGTGCCGTGGTGTTCGGCAGAATGGGCGATTCCATCGGCAGGAAAAAGGTGTTGTTTATTACCATCACGATGATGGGGATCTGTACCACACTGATTGGCGTCTTGCCCACCTATGCGCAAATCGGCATTTTCGCGCCGCTGCTGCTGGTCACATTGCGTATCGTGCAGGGGCTGGGCGCCGGCGCGGAAATTTCCGGTGCCGGCACCATGCTGGCGGAATATGCGCCCAGCGGGAAGCGCGGCATTATCTCTTCGCTGGTCGCCATGGGCACGAACTGCGGTACCCTGAGCGCCACCGGCATCTGGGCCGCCATGTTTTTCCTGCTCGACAGAGAGCAGTTGTTAGCCTGGGGCTGGCGCATTCCGTTCCTGGCCAGCGCCATTGTGATGGTTTTCGCCATCTGGCTGCGTATGAACCTGAAAGAAAGCCCGGTATTTGAACAGGTCAGCGACACCGCCGTCGATACAGCGAAAGCGAATAATCCCCGGGCAAGCCAGCACAAATCTCTGACGGAAATGTTCAGCAGTAAATCATTCTGGCTGGCGACCGGATTACGTTTTGGTCAGGCCGGTAATTCCGGATTGATTCAAACGTTTCTGGCCGGTTATCTGGTGCAAAGTTTGTTATTTGAAAAACGTATTCCGACCGACGCACTCATGCTCAGTTCGATTATCGGCTTTATGACGATTCCGCTATTAGGCTGGTTGTCAGATAAATTCGGCCGCCGTCTACCTTATATTATTCTGAATATTTCCGCCATCGTGCTGGCCTACCCGATGTTGTCGATTATCGTCAATAAAGACATGGGGGTCAGCACGATTATTGCCGCCATTATCATTATTCATAATATTGCGGTGCTGGGACTGTTCGCGCTGGAAAATATCACCATCGCCGAGCTGTTCGGATCACGAAATCGCTTTACACAAATGGCCATCGCCAAAGAAGCCGGCGGTTTAATCGCCGTCGGGTTAGGCCCGGTGTTGGCAGGTATTTTCTGTAATATGGCCGGTTCCTGGTGGCCGATTGTCGTGATGCTGGTGACCTATTCCTGCATTGGGCTCATTACCGCCCTCGCAATGCCGGAAGTCAAAGATCGTGATTTGAGCATGCCGGAAGACGCCACCGATACTCAGGCTGCGCACCACGCGACTGCCTCATCACACCGCCAATACAAGGGGCTTTAAACCATGACATTATCCCATGCTGCGTTGCCCCATCTGCCCGATGCGGTCATCACGCCCGCCTACGACCGGGCGGCACTGAAAACCCGCATCGTTCATCTGGGGTTCGGCGCCTTCCACCGCGCTCATCAGGCGGTCTACGCCGATCGACTGGCGGCGGAACACGCCAGTGACTGGGGATATTGCGACATTAACCTGATCGGCGGCGAGCAACACATCGCCGATCTTCGGCGACAGGATCACCTGTTCAGCGTGGCGGAAATGTCGCCGCAGGCGTGGCACTGCCGGGTGGTGGGCGTGGTTCGGCAAGCATTGCACGCCGAAACCGACGGCATCGAGGCGGTACTGGCCGCCATGAGCCAGCCAGACATCGCCATCGTGTCGCTGACCGTAACGGAAAAAGGCTACTGCCACTCGCCCGCGACCGGTCAGTTGCTGCTGGATCACCCGCTGATTACCGCCGATCTCGCTCATCCGTCCGCGCCCCGCTCTGCGCCAGGCGTTATCGTGGCGGCGCTGGCGCGTCGCAAAGCCGCCGGGTTGCCGGCGTTCAGCGTGATGTCGTGCGATAACATGCCGGAAAATGGCCGCGTCACCCGTAACGTCGTGCTGGCCTACGCCCGTGCGCTCGACCCGGAACTGGCAGTCTGGATAGAGCAGCACGCCACCTTCCCGTCCACCATGGTGGACCGCATTGTCCCGGCGGTCACCGCCGACACGTTAAGCCAGCTTGCTGGGCAACTGGGCGTGGACGATCCGGTCGGCGTCGCCTGCGAGCCGTTTGCACAGTGGGTTATTGAAGACCACTTCGTCAATGGCCGACCCGCCTGGGAAAAGGTGGGCGTGGAACTGGTGCAGGATGTGTTGCCGTACGAGGAAATGAAACTGCGTATGCTCAACGGCAGCCACTCTTTTCTGGCGTATCTGGGCTATCTGGCGGGTTATGCCCATATCAGCGACTGTATGCAGGACCCGGCGCTGGTCGCTGCCGCCCGGCATCTGATGCTGCAGGAGCAGGCGCCGACGCTGCGCACCCGTGGGGTCGATCTGGTCGCCTACGCCGACGCGCTATTACAGCGCTATCGCAATACCGCGCTAAAACACCGGACCTGGCAAATCGCCATGGACGGTTCGCAAAAGTTGCCGCAGCGCATGCTTGATTCCATACGCTGGCATCTGGCGCACGACAGCCGATTCGACATGCTGGCGCTGGGCGTCGCCGGTTGGATGCGCTATGTCGGCGGCGTTGACGAACAAGGCCAACCGATCGAGATCAGCGATCCTCTGAAAGAGGCGCTGGCGCTGGCCGTCCAACACAGTGAACAGGGGGAAGCCCGTGTGCGGGCGCTGCTGGCGCAGGAGACCATTTTTGGCCGCGACCTGCCCACCGACGGCCGCTTTGTCCAGACGGTGACCCGCTACTATCTGTCGCTGGTCAATCATGGCGTCAAGGCTACGCTACAGGCACTGACCCAATAACCCGCCCGACACGCACAGGCCGACACCCCGCCAGCCTGTGCGATACTCACCCGTCGGGAAAATGACGCGCCTTATGGATAAGGCGTCGGCTAACCATGTATCATGATGACAAATGGCTTAAATACACCACGGATGCATGGATAACTACTCTCAAATCAACAACTACTCTCAAATCAACAACAACGAACCTGTTAATCAACAGATCTACCGCGTATTGCGCAAAGACATCGTGGAGTGCACGATCCCACCCGGCAAGCTTCTGTCTGAAAAGGAAATTTCAACACGTTTTTCCGTCTCCCGTCAGCCGGTGCGGGAAGCGTTCATCAAACTGGCGGAAGCCGGGCTGGTACAGATTCTGCCGCAACGCGGCACGTTCGTGATGAAGATTTCCGAGCAGCGCGTGGCCGACGCCCGCTTTATCCGTCAGGCACTGGAATGCGCTATCGTACGCCGGGCGGCCGAATACATCACCGATGAACAGTTGTTGATGCTGGAACACAATCTGCGACGTCAGGAACTGGCGGCCCAGAATGGGCAGATACGCGAATTTCTCAGTCTGGACGATGATTTCCATCAGTTGCTGACGCAGATAGCCAAATGTCCGCTGGCCTGGGAGACGATCGAATCCATCAAAGCTACGATGGATCGGGTGCGTTTCCTGGGCCTCAGTCAGGTGTCGCCGCCGGCCAGCCTGATTCAGCAGCACTATTTAATTTTCAATGGATTAAAAGCCCGCGATGCGGATGCGGTAGAAAAAGCGATGAGCGGACATCTGCAGGAAATGATTCACTCCATTACCCCTATCGCCGAGCAGAACCGGGACTGGTTTGAACTGCCCTAAGCCGGTGACGCCCCAAATCGCGCCGATATTGATTCGACCGTTTTTCTCCGTCGCAGCCTGTCTCGCTGAATGATGGCTTAGGCCGCCAGGCGGCTCAAGCCACGCTCAGAGCCTATCTCAATAGGCTCTGAGCGCCGTCGTGTTCTATTTCACCATCGGCAAATTCAACCGATGCTCTGCCGCACAGGCGGTGGCAACCTCGTAACCGGCGTCGGCGTGGCGCATCACCCCGGTGGCCGGGTCATTCCACAGCACCCGCGCCAGTCGGGCATCGGCCTGTTCGCTGCCGTCGCAGACGATCACCATCCCGGCATGCTGGGAAAAGCCCATGCCGACGCCGCCGCCGTGGTGCAAACTAACCCAGGTAGCGCCGCCCGCCGTGTTCAGCAGCGCGTTGAGCAGCGGCCAGTCCGATACCGCGTCAGAGCCGTCCTGCATCGCTTCCGTTTCCCGGTTGGGCGAGGCCACCGAACCGCAGTCCAGATGGTCGCGGCCGATGACGATCGGCGCTTTCAGCTCGCCGTTGCGCACCATCTCGTTGAACGCCAGCCCGGCCAGATGCCGTTCTCCCAGCCCCAGCCAACAGATGCGCGACGGCAATCCCTGAAAAGCGATGCGCTCGCGCGCCATATCCAGCCAGCGGTGCAGGTGGTGGTTATCCGGAAACAGTTCCTTCAGTTTGGCGTCGGTCTTATAAATATCTTCCGGATCGCCGGACAGCGCCACCCAGCGGAACGGCCCTTTGCCTTCGCAAAACAGCGGGCGGATATAGGCCGGGACGAAGCCGGGGAAATCAAAGGCGTTACGCACGCCTTCATCCAGTGCGCGCTGGCGGATATTGTTGCCGTAATCCACGGTGGGCACGCCCATGTGGCAAAAATCCAGCATCGCCTGCACATGCACCGCCATCGAGGCGCAGGCGGCTTTCACCACCGCGTCCGGGTTGGCGATACGTTCCTGCTGCCAGCGCGCCACGCTCCAGCCTGCCGGCAGGTAACCGTTGAGCGGGTCATGGGCGGAGGTCTGGTCGGTGACGATATCCGGTTTCATGCCGCCGGCTTTGGCGCGTTTCACCAGTTCCGGCAATACCTCGGCGGCGTTGCCCAGCAGGCCGACGGAGATGGCTTTCTGCTGCGCGCCGGCCTCGGTGATCATCGCCAGCGCCTCGTCGATGCTGTCGGTCTTGTAATCCAGATAGCGGGTGCGCAGCCGAAAATCGATGCGGGACTCCTGACACTCCACCGCCAGTACCGACGCCCCGGCCAGCACGCCCGCCAGCGGCTGGGCGCCGCCCATGCCGCCGAGACCGGCGGTGAGGATCCATTTGCCGCTCAGATCGCCGTGATAGTGTTGACGGCCGGCTTCGGCGAAGGTTTCATAAGTCCCCTGCACGATGCCCTGCGCGCCGATGTAAATCCACGATCCGGCGGTCATCTGGCCGTACATCATCAGCCCGGCTTTATCCAGCTCATGAAAATGTTCCCAGGTGGCCCAATGCGGCACCAGATTGGAGTTGGCGATCAAGACCCTGGGGGCGTCGGCGTGGGTGCGAAACACCCCGACCGGCTTGCCGGACTGCACCAGCAGGGTTTCATCCGCTTTCAACTGGCGCAGGCTGGTCAGAATCGCGTCGAAGCAGGCCCAGTTGCGCGCCGCCTTGCCGATACCGCCGTACACCACCAGGTCTTCCGGACGCTCGGCCACATCCGGGTCAAGGTTGTTCTGGATCATGCGGTAGGCGGCTTCGATCAGCCAGTTTTCACAGTGCAGTTCGGTACCGTGCGGCGCGCGTACCACACGGGCGAGAGAAGACGCAGTCGAAGATGAAGCGGTAGAAGATGAAGTGGTCATGGAAAATTCCTTATCAAACGGACGCCGGGTCGGCGGCATAACTGGGCAATAATGCGGTGATCACGGACGGCCAGCGTTCGCGGCTGGCCCACTGGCGCATCAGGTCAATATCGGTCGCCATCAGGCGGTCGTGGTCCAGAAACGCGACCTGTTCACGCACCTGAGCCAGTTCGCGTTCCAGCAACGGCGAGCTTTTCAGCGGACGATGGAAATCGATGCCTTGCGCGGCGGCCATCGCTTCAATCCCCACCACGGTGGCGGTGTTAAAACACATGCTGCCGAGACGGCGGGCGGCGTAGGTCGCCATCGACACATGATCCTCCTGATTGGCGGAGGTCGGCAGGCTGTCCACGCTGCCGGGATGGGCCAGCGACTTGTTTTCCGACGCCAGCGCGGCGGCGGTGACCTGGGCGATCATAAACCCGGAATTGACGCCGCCGTCGTTAACCAGAAACGGCGGCAGCCCGGACAATGTGCTGTCGAGCAGCAGCGCCATGCGCCGCTCGGAAATGGCGCCGATTTCCGCCACCGCCAGTGCGATGATATCGGCGGCGAACGCCACCGGTTCGGCGTGAAAATTGCCGCCGGAGATCACCTCGTCGGTTTCCGGAAACACCAGCGGATTATCCGACGCGGCGTTGGCTTCGATGCACAGCACGCGGGCGGCGTGCTGCAAATTATCCAGACACGCGCCCATCACCTGCGGCACGCAGCGGATGGAGTACGGGTCCTGCACCCGGCCGCAGTTAGCATGCGACTGCAAAATCTCGCTGTCCGTCAGCAAAGTGCTGACCGCCGCCGCCACCGCCATCTGCCCTTGCTGACCGCGCGCCTGATGGATGCGGGCGTCGAACGGCTTCACCGAGCCTTTGATCGCTTCCAGCGACAGCGCGCCGGCCACCAGCCCGGCGGCAAACACCTTTTCGGCCTCGAACAGCCCGCGTAGCGCCAGTGCGGTGGACACCTGGGTGCCGTTGAGCAGCGCCAGCCCCTCTTTCGGCCCCAGCACCAGCGGTTCAACGCCCGCCCGCACCAGCCCCTCGGCCGCCGGAATCAACACGCCGTCGACCCGCGCCGGCCCTTCTCCCAGCAGCAGCAGCGACAGGTGCGCCAGCGGCGCCAGATCGCCGCTGGCGCCCACCGAGCCTTTCTCCGGAATGCAGGGCATCACCCCGGCGTTGAACAGCGCCAGCAAGGTGTCGATCACCTGCAACCGTACCCCGGAATGCCCGCGCGCCAGGCTGACGACTTTGGTCGCCATCACCAGACGCAGTACGTCATCCGGCAACAAGTCGCCGATGCCCACGCTGTGAGACAGCACCAGATTACGTTGCAGCTCCGCCAGTCGCTCCGCGGGAATGCGGGTTTGGGCCAGCTTGCCAAAACCGGTGTTGATGCCATAGACCACCCGGTCCTGACGGACAATGCGCTGCACCGTTTCCTGCGCCGCCGCCACCGCCGCGCGCGCCTGCTCCACCAGCGTCAGGGTGACATTGCCCTGATAAATGGCGCGCAGCGTGGCGAGATCCACCGCGCCGGGCGTCAGGCAATAGCTTCGGGTTTGTGACATATATCTAATCCTGTATAGACAAGTAGAACTAAAAAAATCCGGCTGATGCTTTTCCATTATCCAGCCGGTACGCATGTTTCATCCTGCATATCCCCGGCAGGCAGGCCGCTCAATGCGCCAGTGCCTGTAGGGTTTCACTGCGAATCTCTTCCGTTACCCGCGCTTTCAGCGCCATAAATTCCGGCGAGGTTTTAAGGGTATAGTCTCTCGGCCAGGGAAAATCCACCGCCACTTCGGTTTTAATCCGCCCCGGTCGGGCGCTGAAAATCGCCACCTTATTCGCCATAAAAATCGCCTCGTCGATGTCGTGGGTGACAAACAGCACCGTCTTGCGCGACGACTCCCACACCGACAACAACAGTTCCTGCATCATGACCCGGGTCTGGTTATCCAGCGCGCCGAACGGTTCGTCCATCAACAGCACTTTCGGGTCGTTAGCCAGCGCGCGGGCAATGGCGGTACGCTGCTGCATGCCGCCGGAGAGCTGGCGCGGATAGTGGTGTTCGAATCCGTGCAACCCCACCTGATGCAGATAATAATCGCTGCGCTCATGCTGCTGCGCCTTGCTGATGCCACGCTCCTGCAAGCCGAAACAGATGTTCTCGCGCACCGTCAGCCACGGAAACAGGGTGTAGCTCTGGAACACCATGCCGCGATCGGCGCCGGGTCCGTCCACCAGCGCGCCGTCCAGCCACACTTCGCCGCGGGTCGGTGCATCCAACCCGGCGATGATGCGCAGCAGGGTCGACTTGCCGCAGCCGGACGGCCCTAAAATCGTGACGAAGTCGTTTTCATGTACCTGATAGTCGATGGGTTGCAGCGCCGCAATCGCCTCGCCGTGCGGGCCGGTAAACACCCGCTCCACCTGACGAATAGTCAGTTTGCTGTATTTCATCGTATGCTCCAGGCGAATAAACGGCGGTTGGCGGCCTTGAACAGGAAGTCGGACAGCAGCCCAATCACCCCGATCACGATAATGCCGAAGATGATTTGCCCGGTGTTAAGCAGCGCCTGACTGTCGACAATCATGTGGCCGATGCCGCTCGACGCGCCGATCAGCTCGGCGACGATCACGTAGGTCCACGCCCAGCCCAGCACCAGCCGCAATAGCTCGGCGATATCCGGCGCCGCGCCGGGGATCAGCACCCGGATGACCACGCTGCGGTTGGAGCAACCCAGCGTATAGGCCGCTTCTACCAGATCGCGACGGGCCGCGCCAACGCTGACCGCCACCATCAGCACGATCTGGAAAAAAGAGCCGATAAAAATCACCAGGATCTTCTGCATCTCGCCGATACCGGCCCACAGAATCAACAGCGGCACAAACGCCGACGCGGGCAGATAGCGGCAGAACGACACAAACGGCTCGAAGAACGCTTCCACCAATTTGTACGCGCCCATCAGGATGCCCAGCGGCACCCCGATTAACGCCGCCAGCAGAAAACCGGCTACCACGCGCATCACCGTCATGCCGATGTCCTGCTGAAAACCGTAATCGGTAAACAGCAGCACCCCCTCATGCAACATGGTCAACGGGTCGGCCAGAAAGGTGGCGGACACCGCGCCGCTAAACGTCACCAGCGACCACATCCCGATGAACAGCACGAAGAAGCCGATGCCGAGCGTCCAGCGCAGACGCGTCGATACCGCACGCAGCGGCACCATCAGCGGGTTATGCACCCGCGCCGGCGCCTCCGGCAATGCCGCGGGTGCCATCTTCGCCGATTGGGTGAGACTGTTCATGTCCGCCTCCTTCATCGGTTATTTCACATAGCTGGCGTCGTACAGCGCGGACAGCTCCGGCTTCTGGCGGATCACTTTCGCCTCCAGCAACAGTTTGGCCGCTTCCTCGCTGAATCGGGCGATCTCGCCGCTGAAAAAGACGCGGTTTTGCTCTCTGTCCTGCCAGCGCAGGTACTGCGCCGACTGGGCGAACGCCTGCCCGCTGGTTTTCACCGCCGCCCCCATAATCTCGTAAGCCTTGTCCGGCTGGGTTTTGATCATCGCCAGAGCGTCAAAGTAACTGTCCACCAGCGCTTTTCCCACCTGCGGGTGTTTTTTCAGGAAATCCGGCGTGCAACCCAGCGTGTCCATCACCATCGGGTAATCGAGCGTGGTGGCGAGGATTTTTCCTTTGTCCGGTTGCTGACGCACGGTGGACAGATAAGGCTCGTAACTCATGGCGGCGTCGTTCTGACCGGCGACGAATGCCTGCGCGGCGGCCTGCGGCGACAACGTCGCCACTTTCACGTCTTTCAGGCTCATGCCGTTTTTATCCAGAATCCACGCCAGCGCGAAATAAGGCGAGGTGCCCGGCGCATCAACGCCGATGGTTTTGCCTTTCAGATCGTGCACACTGCTGATGTCGTTACGCACCGCCAGCCCGTCGGCGCCGTAGGATTTATCGAGCTGGACGATCTGTTTGAGCACCACGCCGCTGGCCGCCCAGGAGACGTAGGTTTCCACCGTGGTGGCGGCGCACTGAATCGCGCCGGATGCCACCGCCAGATGGCGGTCTTTCTGCGGGATCATTTTCAGATCTACTTTCAGTCCATGCTGCTGGAAAATGCCGGCCTTGTCCGCCAGCGTCAGCGGGGCGAAGCCGGTCCAGCCGGAAATGCCGATAGCCACCAGCGTTTCTTCTGCCTGTGCGGAGACGGCGGCGGCCAGACAAACTGCCATCAACGAGACTGTCCAACCGGTACGACCTGGTGCTGTACTCATGTTTCTACTCCTGTCAGGAAAAGAAAAAGCAATGGACCGCAAGTGTTATAATCTTGTCTATACAAGCAAGGGTCATGCCAGCACAGCGCAACTGGCGAACTGACGGGAAGAACAGCGGAATTATGCGACAGGAATGGGGGTTAACCCCGGAGGAGAACCGGCAGAGCGCCCTATAACGGTGCACCCTGCCCTGTTTTCAGCCATGCAAACGGCATTGTGCTGTTTGGGGCTGTTGCCCCTTTAAGTGCCAAACCAAGGGTTTTTTCGGCGTCAGAAACTGTGCTGAGGCGGGCGACTTCGCCGGATGCGCGGCAGGGAAGCCGCGCAAGCTCGTGCCGTGTCTGACAAAAACGCCGGGAGCGTTTTTGAACAGCGTTTACGCTGGCCCGTAGGGCGAGCCCCAGGGATGGGGCGAGTAATCACGTCACGGGCGGTTCGAACAGCGAAGGCGAACGTCGAAGGGAGCGCGCAGCGGCACACCATTTTGCAACGCAAAATGGAACAGCGCTTGCGCTGGCCCGCAAGGGTGAACCCGTCAGGGTTCATAATTTAGCCCCCAGCCAGTGGTCAAGGAGAGGCGGCGTTTGAGTCTCTCTTGTTGTGCGTGCGATGTATTTGCAACTGGACTACCGCCGTTTATTCCGCTCGTCATTATCGTCTGACCTGGCGTACTTCAGCACGCTTATAACACAGCATGGACTAGTTTGTTCATCGCCGCAACCGACATTACACCATTTACAGCCTGCGTATATATCCGTCAGGCGGCATTCAAACCGATAAAACCATAATACTGAGACGGCCCGGTTACCGCCTCGGCACCGGCCTGTTTCAAGGTTTCCAGCACGTCCTCGCCGGAAACGTGGAACTGCCATGCCCGGCTGAGCCCCGCTTCGGCATGCTCTTCAGCGCTGAATTGCCCGGCCAGTTCCAGCGCCGACGTAAAGGCCGTCATGTCCGGCAGATAGGCGGTGAAACCATCACCTTTCAGCGCGCTAGTCGCGATCCCCAGCCAGTTGCAAATCGACGCTTTAAAGTAGATATCCTCGCGGTCCGCCTGCCGGGAGCGTTCGATCAACGCCTGCGTTTCACTATCCACCAGCCGGTCCGAGACAATCAGCGTGTCCCCTTGCTGCCAGGCTTCCGGCGGGCAGTCTTTGTTAGCCTGCCGCAACGAAATATGCGGGTTGATCTCCATCGGGTAAATGCGGCACACCAGCGGGCGCCGATCATAGATCCGACAGCGCAGATCCTCATCCAGATGCCGGCAGGAGTCAGGGTTGTACGCCGCGAA